>CAZOJL010000119.1:0-11559 GCA_964580075.1 uncultured Akkermansia sp.
GGCTTCTGAATACTGCGCTTGCAGAACCGACGAAGGAGGTTTTGCAAGCGCCTCAGCGGATCTGGCCGGCGCCGGTGATGCGGTACTTGTAGGTGGTCAGCTCTTCGAGGCCCATGGGGCCGCGGGCGTGGAGCTTATCGGTGCTGATTCCCATTTCGGCGCCCATGCCGAATTCTCCGCCGTCGGTGAAGCGGGTGGAGGCATTGACGTAGACCGCCGCCGAGTCGACTTCCTTGAGAAAGCGGTCGGCGGCGCGGCGGTCGGCGGTGATGATCGCGTCGGAGTGATGGGATCCATAGCGGTTGATGTGGTCGATGGCCGCTGGCAGCGACGGGACGACGCCGACGGTGAGGATCAGGTCGAGGTATTCGGCGGACCAGTCGGCCTCTGCCGCCTCGTGGAACGCGGGGAGGATCGTCCGGGCGGCGGCGTCGGCCCGGATCTCGATGGCGCGGCGCGCGGCCAGCTCGGCCAGCCGGGGGAGGAAGGCGGGTGCGGCGCGTTCATGCACGAGGAGCTTCTCAATGGCGTTGCAGGTTCCGGGGCGCTGGCACTTGGCGTTCTCGGCGATACGCAGCGCCATGTCGAGATCGGCCGATGCATCGACATAGAGGTGGCAGACCCCTTTGTAATGTTTCAGGACCGGGACGCGGGCATGCTCGACCACGGCGCGGATGAGCGACTCGCCGCCGCGGGGGATGACCACATCGACGCAGTCGTCCAACTGAACGAGTTCGCGCACCGCCTCGCGGTCGGTTGTGGGGACGAGTTGCACGGCGTGGTCGGGGAGGCCAGCGCGGGCGCCCCCGGCGGCGAGCGCCTCGGCGATGGCGAGGTTGGAGCGGATCGCCTCCTTGCCGCCGCGGAGGATCACGGCGTTGGAGGTCTTGATGCACAGCACGGCCGCGTCGGCCGTGACGTTGGGGCGCGATTCGAAAATAATGGCCACGACGCCGAGGGGGACACGACGTTTTTCGATGACGATGCCGTTGGGGCGGGTGCGGCGCCAGATACGGCGGCCGACGGGGTCGGAGAGCGCGACGACCTCACGGATGCCGGTGACCATGGCGTCGATGCGGGCATCGGTGAGGGTCAGGCGGTCGACCAGCGCGGCGGAGAGCCCCGCGGCTCGGGCATCGGCGACGTCGGCGGCATTGGCGGCCTGGAGGGCGGCACGGCGGGCGACGAGCTCGTCGGCCATCGCCTGTAGGATGGCGTTTTTGCGGCGGGTGGTGAGGCCGATCATGGCGCGCGAGGCGGTGAGCGCCCGGTTGCCGATTTGTCGGATCTGATCATGGAGCGCGGCATCCGACATGGGGGCCTTTCACAGCGGATTAGCGAGGATCAGCGTGCCGACGTCGGCACCGGTGAGGATGCCGGTCAGGACTTTCGACTGGCGGCCGTTGGCGATCACCACGGCGGCGCCAGACTGGGTGGCGGCCTGGGCGGCGGCGAGCTTCGAGTCCATGCCCCCCTTGGAGAGGGTGTTGCTTCCCGGGGTGACGAGCTTGAAGACCTCGGGACCGAGTTTCTCGACGCAGGGAACGCGGCGCAGGGCGCCGTTGCGGCCGGTGGGCGCGAGCAGGCCGTCAACGGTGGTCAGGATAATCAGCAGGTCGCCACGGACCATTTTGACCACCAGCGAGGCGAGGTAGTCGTTATCGCCGAAGGAGAGATCGCCTTTGATCTCCTCGTCGGCGACCACGTCATTCTCGTTGATAATCGGGATCACGCCGGCGCGCAGGAGGTGTTCGAGGGTGCGGCGGGTGTTGCTGCAGCGGACCCGGTGCTGGAAGTCGGAGTGGGTGAGCAGGAGCTGGCCCACGCGCATTTTTTCGTGCGCGAACAGGATTTCGTATTTGGTCATCAGGCGCGATTGGCCCACGGCTGCGCACATCTGCAGGTCGGCGACCAGGGTCGGTCGCTTGGCGATGCCCAGCGACTCCATGCCCGCGCCGACCGCGCCCGAGGTGACGACGACAACTTCGTACCCTTTCCGCCGGAGTGAGGCCACCTGCCGCACGATCCGTTTAAGGTAGAGAACGTCGGGGCGGCCCGTCTTCCGGGCGATGACCCGCGTTCCGATTTTGACCACAATCCGGCGCGATTCGGTCAGGAATTCACGATAACGGAGTTCTATTTTCATAGAGGATGGTGGGAGATACTGGACTCGAACCAGTGACCCCTTGCATGTCAAGCAAGTGCTCTAACCAACTGAGCTAATCCCCCGCGCGAACGGGTAACGCGAAAACGACGGCACTATAGCGTTTCCGACGTGGGGTGTCAATGGCCTTTCAAAAAACTTTTTTCCCTTGTTGACAGCCGCGGGCGGTTTGGTGTAAAGTGATCGGGTTTTCGCTCTAGCCGGAACGGTTTTTTGGTGGGGGCGGGAGCTGGCTAACACTATAAACAGGCGAGAAAAGGCTCTGCTCTGATCGGACTAACCGACGGCGAAGGTCGCCGAAGGGGGGGTATGTGACGGGCAAGGGTTTTTTTGCCCCACAGTAGAAGTGGGGGGTCTTCGAGCCCACGTAGCTCAGTTGGTAGAGCACGTCCTTGGTAAGGACGAGGTCAGCGGTTCGATCCCGCTCGTGGGCTCCAGCGCGCAGCACGGCTTGGGAAGTTCACAGGAGTAAACATCATGGCAAAAGAAACCTTCAAACGCGAGAAGCCGCATGTCAACGTCGGAACAATCGGCCACGTCGACCACGGCAAAACCACGCTGACCGCCGCCATCACCCGCGTGCAGTCGCTCAAGGGTTATTGTGATTTCATCGCTTACGATCAGGTGGCCAAGGCCTCGGAATCGGCCGGTCGCCGCGATCCAACCAAGATTCTGACGATTGCGACCGCGCACGTGGAATACGCCACGGAGAACCGTCACTACGCGCACGTGGACTGTCCGGGCCACGCCGACTACGTGAAGAACATGATCACGGGCGCGGCACAGATGGACGGCGCGATTGTGGTGGTTTCGGCTGCTGACGGCCCGATGCCCCAGACCCGCGAACACATTCTCCTGGCCCGTCAGGTGGGCGTGCCGGCGATCGTGGTGTTCCTCAACAAGGTCGATCTGGTCGACGATCCCGAGCTGCTGGATCTCGTCGACATGGAAATCCGCGAATTGCTGTCGAAGTACGAGTATCCCGGCGACGACATTCCGGTGATCCGCGGCAGCGCGCTGCCCGCTTCGCAGGTGACGAGCAAGGACGATCCGGCGTGCGAGTGCATCACGAAGCTGATGGAGGCGCTGGACTCCTACATTCCCGAACCGGTGCGTGTGCTGGATCAGGCCTTCCTGATGCCCGTCGAAGACGTGTTCTCGATCGAAGGGCGCGGCACCGTGGTGACCGGCCGTATCGAGCGCGGCGTGATCAAGGTGAACGAGGATGTCGAGATTGTCGGGCTGCGTCCGACGGCGAAGACGGTTGTGACGGGCGTTGAAATGTTCCGCAAGTTGCTGGATCATGGGCAGGCGGGCGACAACGTCGGCTGTCTGCTGCGCAGCATCAAAAAAGAGGATGTGGAGCGCGGCCAGGTGTTGGCGAAGCCGGGTTCGATCACCCCGCACACCGAGTTCAACGGCGAGGTGTACGTGTTGAGCAAGGACGAGGGCGGGCGCCACACGCCGTTCTTCAAGGGCTACCGCCCGCAGTTCTACATCCGCACGACCGACGTCACGGGCGACATCACGTTGCCCGAGGGCGTGGAAATGGTGATGCCCGGTGACAACGTCTCGATCGTGGTCAAGCTGATCTCGCCGGTGGCGTTGGAAGACAAAATGCGCTTCGCCATTCGCGAAGGCGGCCGCACGGTCGGTGCCGGGACGGTGGCGAAAATCACGAAGTAACGGTTCTCAAGCGTGCATGCGGTCGGGCGCGGGCCCGGCCGCATCGCGTTCAGGAACGGAGCAGGCAACATGCCCAGAGAACTAGCCATTTTGGCTTGCACGGAATGTAAGCGGCGCAACTACACGACGACGCGTAACAAGCGCACAACGACGAACCGCTTGGAGCTCAAGAAGTTCTGCTCAGCCGAGCGCAAGCGCACGTTGCACCGGGAAACCAAGTGACGCAAACAGGCTTTTCCGCAGGCCAGTAGCTCAATTGGCAGAGCACCGGTCTCCAAAACCGGTTGTTGGGGGTTCGATTCCCTCCTGGCCTGCCAGCTCTGTGCGACCGCCGTTTTCTCCGCGCGGGAGACCGGTTCCGACGGGAAGCCGATTTGATGCAGCAACGCAGCCGGGGGGCTCCGATGAACAAAGAAAGAACGTTGGGTCAGCGCGTGCGCGCCTTCTTGCTGGAGGTCGCCGCCGAATTCAGGCGGGTGACCTGGCCGGAGCGCCAGGAACTCATCGAGTCGACGGTTGTCGTGATCGTCTTCATTGTCATTTTAGCCGTCGTTGTTCTGGTTTACGACAAAGTGATCCAGGCGGTGCTTCAGTTGATTCAAACCTGAGCGGGGACCCGATGACAAAACAATGGTTTGTGTTGCAGGCGTTGACCGGTCAGGAGCAGAAGGTGAAGCGCACGATCGAGGCGCAGATCCGCGAAAAAGAGATGCAGGATTACATCGGCGAGGTGATCCTGCCGACCGAGAAAGTGACCGAGACGAAGAACGGCGTCAAGACAACCGTGACGCGGAAGTTCTTCCCTGGGTATGTCTTCATCAACTTGGCGCTGTACGACGACGCGAAAGAGTTGTTGGAGCCGACGTGGCGCTTCATTCGTGAAGTGTCCGGCGTGATCGGGTTCGTGGGTAGCGACCGCCCCACACCGCTTTCAACGGCGGAGGTGGACGCGATTGTGAACCACATTGAGGCGAAGAAGGAGAAGCCCAGGCCGAAGGTCGTCTTCGACCCGGGCGAGACGGTGAAGATCACGGACGGGCCGTTCATGAACTTCACCGCAACCGTTGAAGAAGTGGATCCTGACCGGGGCAAGCTGAAGGTGTCGGTAGCGATATTCGGACGCTCCGCCCCGGTCGATCTGGAGTACTGGCAAGTGGAGCGGGTTGTCTCCTAAAGGCCGGGAAACGGACGTCAAACGCAGGCTCGTTTGCACCGGGTGGGAACCGGGAGGGCCGCACCTGACAAAGGTCGTTCATTATGGCAAAGAAAGTTAAGGGTATCGTCCGTCTGCAGATTCCTGCGGGCGCCGCGAACCCCGCACCGCCCGTGGGGCCCGCGCTGGGCTCACAGGGCGTCAACATCATGGCGTTCTGCAAAGATTTCAACGCCAAGACTCAGGACAAGGGCGGCATGATCATCCCCGTGGTGATCACGGTCTATCAGGACCGCAGTTTCACCTTTATCATGAAGAGCCCACCGGCCTCGGCGTTGCTGAAGAAATTCGGCAATCTGGCCAAGGGGTCGGGCGTGCCGAACCGCGATAAGGTCGGCACAGTCACCCGCGAGCAGGTCCGTGAGATCGTGAAGCTGAAGCAGCAGGACCTGAACGCGTCGAACGAAGCGGCGGCGGTGCGGATGATTGAAGGAACCGCGCGCAGCATGGGCGTGGAGATCGTGGACTAAGGGGTGGCTCGCTATGGCAAAGCATGGAAAAAAATATCGCAGCATCAAGGAGAAGGCCCCGACGGTTCCGGTGACACTGGAGCAGGCGGTTGCCTTCATCAAGGCCAATCAGGCGGCGAAGTTCGACGAGACGGTTGAACTGGCCTTACGGCTTGGCGTGGACACGTCGAAATCCGACCAGACCGTGCGCGGCACGGTGAGCCTGCCGAACGGCACCGGCAAAACGCTCCGCGTGATCGTCTTCGCGGCGGGTGCGCAGGCGGATGCCGCGCGTGCTGCAGGCGCGGACGAGGCGGGTTATGACGACCTGATTGAAAAAGTCAAGGGTGGGTGGACCGATTTTGACGTGGCGATTTCGACGACCGATGCGATGAAGGAGGTCCGCAAGCTCGGGCGTGTTCTGGGCCCGCGCGGACTCATGCCCAACCCGAAGACCGGCACGGTCACCGACGAGGTCGGCCCGGCTGTCACGGCGGCCAAGGGGGGCAAGGTCGAGTTCAGGATGGATCGCAGCGGCAACGTGTGCGTGCTCTGCGGCAAGCGGAGTTTCGACGCGGACAAGATCGTCGGCAACGTGCATGCGGTGTTGGACGCCCTGCGAGCGGAGCGGCCGGCCGGTGCCAAGGGCACCTTCTTCCGTTCCTGCACGCTGAGTTCCACGATGGGTGTCGGCGTCCGGGTTGACATCAAGGAGTAACGCCACATGAGAGCTGAAAAAGAATCGATTCTTCAAGAAATCACCACGCGTCTGCAAGAGGCCGATTTCGCGTTTGTAATGAATTACGGCGGCCTGTTGGTCGCGGAATTGGCGGTGCTGCGCAAGGCGCTTCAGCCGTTGAAATCGCGCGTCATGGTCGTCAAGAACACCTATCTCGGCAAAGCGACGCAGTCGCTGGGTTGGGAGGATGTGACGCCCTGTCTGACGGGACCGACGGCGATGGTGACCGGAACCGGCGATATCGCCGAGGTCGCCAAGGCGCTGGTCGCGTTCATCAAGGCGCACGACAAGTCCGCGGTCAAGGGCGCCTGCCTCGACGGCAAGTTGCTCACGGCTGGCGATGTTGAATCGCTGACCACGATTCCGCCCCGGATCGTCCTGTACGCGATGGTGGCCGGGACGCTGGCGGCGCCGATGTCGCAACTGGTTGGCGTGTTCAACCAGAAGGTGTGCAGCCTGCTGTACGTCCTGAAAGCGATCGAAGACAAGAAAAACAACGCGGCGTAAAACCCCGCTCAGTCCGTCCGGACGGGTGTCCGGATAGCCTGGCATACGGTACACCGCCCGCGCCCGGCGCGTGCGGTTGCAGAAAGAAAAGGAAATCATGAGCGAAACCAATCCGAAGTTTGATGAGTTTGTCACCTGGATCGAGGGCTTGACGGTCTTGGAGTTGTCCAAGCTGGTGAAGACCCTTGAGGAGCGTCTGGGCGTGAGCGCCGCCGCTCCCATGGCTGCTGCCGCGGCTCCCGTCGCGGCCGCCGCCGCAGTGGAGGAGCAGACCGAGTTTGACGTCATCCTCGTGGAGGCGGGCGCGAACAAGATTGCGGTGATCAAAGAAGTGCGCACGATCACCGGCCTGGGCTTGAAGGACGCCAAAGACTTGGTCGAAGGCGCGCCGAAGCCGGTCAAGACCGGGCTGCCGAAGGATGAGGCCGCTAAGCTGAAGGAACAGCTTGAGAAGGTTGGCGCCAAGGTCGATGTGAAGTAACACGTCCGCCGGGCAGAACCTGGGACCGCCTGTGTGACGACCGGGCGGTTTCAGGTGTTTCTCCTGTTGACTCCACTAGACCGCAGGTGTCGTCTCATCTTGGCGAAAACAAAGAGGCAGGTAACATGGTTGAACGCAAAGAATTCGGCAAGCTGAAGGCGGTTATCCAACCGCCGGATCTGATTGACATCCAGACCCGGTCTTATAAAGATTTCCTGCAGGCCGACGTGCCCGCCGGCAAGCGTGAGCTCAATGGGCTTCAAGCCATCTTCAAGGAAGTTTTCCCGATTGACAGTTACGACGGCCGGTACACGCTCGACTTCGTAAAATACGATTTTTCCGAGCCGAAGGTGCCCGCCTTGGAGGCGTTATCCCGGGGCATGACGTACGCGGTGCCCCTGCATGCGACGTTCCGCCTCAAAGACGGCGACGAGATCCGGGAGGAAGACGTCTACATGGGCGAGATTCCGCTCATGACCCCGGACGGCGCGTTTGTCGTCAACGGCGCCGAGCGTGTGATCGTCAGCCAGCTTCACCGTTCCCCCGGAATTTGTTCCGAAAAGGCCGCGCATCCGAACGGCCAGACCCTCTATTCCGTTCGGCTGATCCCCGATCGCGGGTCATGGATCGAGATCCAATTTGACACCAACGACGTGATGTGGGTCTACCTTGACCGTCGCCGCCGCCGCCGCAAGTTCCACACGACCACCTTTCTTCGCGCCCTGGGCTATGGGACCGATGAAGAGCTGCTGAAGCTGTTCTACACCTTCAAGAAACTGGACGTCAAGAAGGCGGCCGGTTCCGACGAACTGGAAAAGTATTGTTTCAAGGACGACGTCATCGACCTCGACTCGCAGGCGGTGCTGGCCCGGCGTTACGATCCGGTGACCGATGCGGTGCTGGTGCAGATGGCCGCCGCGTCCTTCGTCGCCGTCGACGTCGTGGATATCTCGTGGGATAAGGGGACGTTTATCAAGACGCTCCAAGTGGATCAGACCCACACCGAGGAAGATGCGCTGAAGGACATTTACAAGCGCCTCCGTCCCGGCGATCCGGCCACGGCCTCCAACGCGAAGCAGTTGGTCAAGCGTCTGTTCTTTGATCCGCGTCGTTATGATCTGGGGCGCGTCGGCCGCCATAAGATCAACCAGAAGCTCAATTTGAGCGGCAGGATTCCGGAAGAACTGCGGACCCTCGACGAGAGCGGAATTGACGTGATCGAGGCGATCCGTCTCCTGCTCAACATCCACATGGAACGGGCGACGGTCGACGACATTGATCATCTTGGGAATCGCCGCATCCGCACGGCCGGCGAGTTGTTGGAGAACCAGTGCCGCGTGGGGTTGGCCCGGACCGAGCGGCTGATTCGCGAGCGGATGACGCTGTTCGACCCGGCGACGGGCGTGCTGGCGCCGGCCCGGCTGGTCAACAGCAAATCCCTGTCGGCCGTGGTTCAGGACTTTTTCGGCCGCAGCCAGCTCAGCCAGTTCATGGACATGACCAATCCCCTGAGCGGGCTGGCCCACAAGCGCCGGTTGTCGGCGCTGGGCCCCGGCGGACTCAGCCGCGAGCGCGCCGGCTTCGAAGTGCGCGACGTGCACAGCTCCCACTACGGCCGCATCTGCCCGATTGAAACCCCTGAAGGCCCCAACATCGGCCTCATTTCGTCGCTCGGCATTTATGCGAAGATCAACGACTTCGGCTTTGTGGAGAGCCCCTATCGGGTGGTGCGGGACGGGCGTGTGACCGACGAGGTCCATTATCTTTCGGCCGACAAAGAGGAAGCGTTCGTCATCGCGCAGGCCAACACGGCCGTGGCGAGCGACGGCAAGCTGGCCGAGGCCAAGGTCAACGTCCGCTACATGGCCGACTTCTTCGAGGTGGCGCCGGCCAAGGTCCAGTACATGGACGTGTCGCCGATGCAGGTGATCTCGATTGCCGCCAGCTTGATCCCTTTTCTGGAACACGACGACGCCAACCGTGCGCTGATGGGGGCGAACATGATGCGCCAGGCGGTGCCCCTGTTGCGCACCGAGCGTCCCTACGTGGCGACTGGTCTGGAGACGCGCGCGGCCGCTGACTCGCGTGTGACCGTCTTGGCGGAGCAGGCGGGTGTGGTCGCCTACGTCTCGGCGGCTGAGATCGTGGTGACCGAAGACGGGACGCTGCCGGCCACCCGTCAAAAGGCCGCCAAAGACGTGCAGCGCGTGGTCTTGCAGAAATTCCGCCGTTCGAACGCCGGAACCTGCTTCAACCAGAAGCCGATCGTCAAGGTCGGGCAGAAGGTGAAGCGCGGGACGGTGTTGGCAGACGGGCCGGCGACACAAGGCGGCGAACTCGCGCTCGGCAAGAACATGCGCGTCGCGTTCATGCCGTGGAGCGGCTACAACTTTGAGGACGCGATCCTGGTGAGCGAGCGGGTCGTACGCGACGACGTGTTCACCTCGATCCACATCCAGGACTTCGAGGTCGGCGCGCGAGACACCAAGCTCGGCCCCGAGGAGATCACGCGCGATATCCCGAATGTCGGCGAAGAGGCGCTCAAGAACCTCGGCCACGACGGAGTGATTCGAATCGGGGCGGAGGTGCGGCCGGGCGACATCCTGGTGGGTAAAATCACTCCCAAAAGCGAGACGGAACTCGCGCCCGAGGAGCGCTTGCTGCGCGCGATCTTCGGCGAAAAGGCCGCCGATGTGCGCGACACCTCGCTGACCGTTCCGAGCGGCACGTACGGCATGGTCATGGATGTGCGCGTCACCGCCTCGGCGGAGGTTCCCCGGCGCGGCGCGGCCAGCGGCGCGGAAGGAGAGTCGCGGAAGGAGATGCGCGACATTGAGGTGGAGCGCAAACGGAAGCTGCAGCAGGTCGAGGACAATCTCACGACCTCGCTCAGCAACATCCTTCTGGGGGAGAAGATCCCGCTCGATGTGATCGATATCGACACGGGCGACATCATCATTCCGTGTAACCGGAAGATCACCAAGACATTGTTGAACCGGCTGGCAAAGTCCTACAACCACATCCAGATCGAAAGCAGCCCGGTGCAGCAGAAGATCGCCGAGATCATTGAGGAGTACCGGCCGAAGTTTGCCGAGATCCACGCGCAGAGCGACGACGATTTTGGCGCGGAAATCGACGGGATCGGCGAGGGGGGCGTCATCAAGCAGGTGCGTGTCTTCATCGCCGAGAAGAAAAACCTGTCGGTCGGGGACAAGCTCGCCGGGCGCCACGGCAACAAGGGTGTGGTCGCCAAGATCGTGCCCGACTGTGACATGCCCTTCCTGCCGGACGGCACGCCGGTGGACATTGTGCTCAACCCGTTGGGCGTTCCGTCGCGCATGAACATCGGCCAGCTTTTCGAGACCTATCTGGGCTGTGCCTGCCGCGTGCTGGGGCTGTATGCCGCGACGCCGGTGTTTGATGGCGTCAAGGAGCACGAGATTGACGCGTTGCTGCAGAAAGCGCGCAAAGAGCAGGAAAAGACGGTGGGCGAGCAGGCGTGGATCCACACCGACGGCAAGACGGTGCTGTACGACGGCCGCACGGGCGAACCGTTTGACCAGCGTGTCGTGGTGGGCGACATCTACATGCTCAAGCTGCACCATCTGGTTACCGACAAGATCCATGCCCGCGCGACCGGCCCCTATTCGCTGGTCACGCAACAGCCGCTGGGCGGCAAGGCGCAATACGGCGGGCAGCGCATGGGCGAAATGGAAGTCTGGGCGCTCGAGGCGTATGGCGTGGCATATGCGCTCCAGGAACTGCTGACGGTGAAATCGGACGATGTGGCCGGCCGGACCCGGATTTACGAAGCGATCGTCAAGGGGCAGAACTCCCTCGACGCCGGCATGCCCGAGTCCTTCTCGGTGCTGATGCACGAATTGCGCGGCTTGTGTCTCGATATGAAGCTCCTCGGCGGCGAAGGCGCGCCACAGCAGGAGATGGCGATTTCCGCCTCATCTTCCGCTACGAATCTGATCTAACCCGGCGAAGACGAGGGAGGTAGACGTTGAACGCTTACGCAGCCAGAGAACTGTTTGGGATGTTTGATTCGGCGCAGTACGATGCGGTGAGCATCACTCTCGCGTCGCCGGAGACGATCCGGTCGTGGAGCCACGGCGAGGTCCGAAACCCGGAGACCATCAATTACCGCACGTACCGCCCCGAACGCGATGGGTTGTTCTGCGAGCGGATCTTCGGCCCGACCCGCGATTGGGAATGCGCCTGCGGCAAATACAAGCGGATCAAGCACAAGGGCGTGGTGTGCGACCGGTGCGGCGTGGAGGTGACGGTCTCCCGCGTGCGCCGGCAGCGGATGGG
>CAZOJL010000120.1:0-8415 GCA_964580075.1 uncultured Akkermansia sp.
TGGCTCCGGCATGAATTACCGGTGCATAAAAACAACATCTTCACCTTCCGCATGTTTCCATCTCCTGTTCCGTCCACACCTCAGGGCCACCCGCCATTACCCGGCGCACCGTTTCCTTTGATGCTCGCTCAGGTTTTCAGGAAGACAGGCCATAGCCGCCTCACGTTTTTTCGCATCCTGCGCGACCGAATCATCGCTCTCCAGCGCGCCGTCCAGCCAGTTCAGCACCGGTTTCACAGCCTTGAGCGCCTCCCCCTGCGGCAGCCTGAAGTACGCCCAGCGCCCGTCCTTGCGCGAGTCCACGAGCCCCGCCGCGCGCAAGAGGGACAAATGCTTGGACACCGTCGAAGGCGCCAGTCCCAGCACCGCGATGATCTGGCAGACGCACAGTTCACCTGTCCGCAGCATCATCAGGATGCGCAAACGCTGGATGTCCGACAGCGCCTTCGTAATCCGCAGGGTGGACCGCATGGCGTCCCTGTTCATTTCGCCGCCTCCGATGAGCAGCAACACCCTTGGCTCTCCCCGCAACAGGAAGAGGTGCGCCCGAGCTTCGCGTTGAGAATGCCGCCCGCGCAGCCCACGCCGTTCTTGACGACGGGCACCACCGCCAGCCGCTCCCGCAACGTAAAGCCAACCCGCCGCATCTCCGGAGTAGCTTTCATGCCGGCGTGTAAAAACGCGGGCAGGTCTTTTGCGTACACCGGGCCGTAAACGACCTTGAAGCCCGTGCGCCGGCTCACCTCATGCGCCGCCACGCCGGGAGCGCCCAGTTGCGGCAGGATCAGCGTCTTGTGCCCAACCACCTTCGCCACGCCACTGGATTCGAGCCGGGCGACCAGCTCATCCGTGCCGAACGTCCCCTTGCCAGCCGCACACCAGACGTTGATGCCCTTGGTATCCAGCACCAGCACCCACCCGTCCATACCCTCCAACGCCCACCGCACGTGGTCCAACGACAACTGATAGTTGGCGGTCACGACCAGCGGCGAATCCGGCGTCGGCGTGCCGACCGCGACCAGGCCCGGCGGCACCGTGTAACGCCTGCGACCGATCCCCCAGCGGACGGCCGCCGCGCCCAGGGTGGCGTGCCACGTTCCGCGCGCCGCCACGCAGGGAACACGTCCCGCTGCGGTCTCGATTGAGCCAGACGGACACCCCTCGCCCGTTGCTCGTTCACACGGGCACATGCCGCTTGATCCACCACGCATAAATATCCTTCTCATTTCGTTACATGACGAAATGTATCAGGTAGACGCTCCGACTGTCAAGCGCACGCGTGGGGACCCGGGCAAACGCGTTTACCCTTTCAGCTTTCCCCTTTCCGCTTTCTCCTCATCATCCTTGATACCCCCGGGTGATTGCGGTATGATAACGCCTCTTTTTCACCGGCAACTCCCAACTCGGAATTTCAACCGCAAAAGACCACATGGGCAAGGACAGGGAACACGAAATCTCACGGCGCCGGACGTTTGCGATCATTTCGCATCCGGATGCGGGCAAAACGACCCTGACCGAGAAACTCCTTCTGTACGGCGGCGCCGTGCAACTGGCGGGGTCGGTCACCGCGCGAAAGACGCAGAATGCCACGACATCCGACTGGATGGAACTGGAGAAACAGCGCGGCATTTCCGTCACGTCCACGGTCTTGCAGTTCGACTACCGCGGGTTTTGCATCAACCTGCTTGACACCCCGGGACACCGCGATTTCTCGGAGGACACCTACCGCGTGCTGATGGCGGTGGACGCGGTGGTGATGGTCATCGACGCCGCCAAGGGAATCGAGAGTCAGACCCTGAAGCTGTTCGAAATGTGCCGCCTGCGCGGCATTCCGATCTTCACCTTTGTCAACAAGTTCGACCGACCCGCGCGCGACCCGCTGGCGATTATCGACGAGTTGGAAAAGACGCTGCAGCTCCACGTCTGCGCCATGAACTGGCCGCTTGGAGACGGGCTGGAGTTCCGCGGCGTCTACGACCGGATTCAGCGTCACGCGCATTTCTTTGAGCGGACGCCCGGCGGCAAATACCGCGCGCCGGTCGCCATCCACGATGTGACCGACCCGCAGGTGCGCAACCGGCTTTCCGAGCAGGCCTATGCGTCGCTGATCGAACAACTGGCGATGCTGGATGCGGCCAGCGAGCCGCTCGACCGCGCGCTGGTGCGCACCGGGGACATGACACCCGTCTTCTTCGGCAGCGCGATCAATAACTTCGGGGTTCAGTTGTTGTTGGACGCGTTCCTCGACTATGCCTCGCCGCCGCATCCGCGCCTTTCGAGCAAGGGGATGATCGCGCCGGATCATCCGCTTTTCTCGGGCTTCATCTTCAAGATCCAGTCCAACATGGACCCCCACCACCGCGACCAGATCGCCTTCATGCGCGTTTGTTCTGGCACGTTCACGCGCGACATGAAGGTGTTTCACTCGCGCACCGGCAAGATGTTGCGGCTTGCCAGTTCGCACCGGGTCTTCGCACGGGAGCGCGAGACCGTGGACGAGGCGTTCCCCGGCGACGTGATCGGCCTGGTCGGACACAGCGGATTCGGCATTGGCGACACCCTCACCGAGGATCCCGACCTCACCTACGAACCGTTGCCGCAGTTCGCGCCCGAATGTTTCGCGATGCTGCATAATTTCAGCACCTCGACATACAAGCGCTTCCGTGCCGGGCTGGAGCACCTGCTGCAGGAAGGCGCGGTGCAGGCGTTCGCGCTCAAAGACGCCGTCCAGAATGTGCCGCTGCTGGGCGCGGTGGGAACGCTTCAGTTTGACGTCTTGCAGTATCGGCTGGAGAACGAGTATGGCGCGACCTCGCGGCTGGAGCCCATGTCCTGGCGCCTCGTCCGCTGGGTCGCGCCCAAAGATGTCGGCCATGCGACGTTGCGTGACGGGAAACTGCCGACCGGATGTCGCCTCGCCACCGATGCCGCGGGACGGTTGGTGATCCTCTTCAACACCGACTGGGAACTCAAGTATTTCAGCGAGCGGAATCCCGACATTTGCCTTCTGAGGTCGTCCAGCGACATTCACCGGGACGACGGCGTTGCATCCGCGCATTGAAGCACGCCGGGGCTGGCAGGCCCCATTCAGCGCGCCGTGTAGATCAAATACAGCCCGCCCAGCAGAACCAGCACGCCGCAGACCTTCTTCAGGATCACCGCGCCCTTGGACTTCTCGTTCCAGTTCAGGTAGTGCTGCACCGCCTCGCTGAACGTCCCCGCCAGCACGATCACGCCGCAATGCCCCACGCCGTAGAGCACCAGCAGCAGCACGCCGTAGGCCAGATTCGTTGAAGCGAGACGGAACGTCACGCCCAGCATCGGGGCCATATAGGCGAACGTGCACGGCCCCAGCGCCACGCCAAAGACCAGCCCGAGCACAAACGCCGCCAGCATACCCTTGCGCTTGATACCCGGTTGCGCCGCGCTCGGTAGAGGCAACGTGATCACCTCCAACAGGTAGAGACCGACCACCAAGAAGATCCCCGCCACCGCATAGTTGCCCCAGCGCCCCACGTCGCCCATCATCCGTCCCGCCGCAGCCGTCGCCACGCCGATCACGCCAATGGTGATGAGGATGCCCATCGAGAAGAGCAGCGAGATCGTGAAGGCCCGCCGCGTGCTCATCCATCCCTGCTGGTCGATGAACCCCACGATCAGCGGGATGCTCGCCAGATGGCAGGGGCTCAGCACGATGCTCAGAACGCCCCACGCCAACGCGGCCGTCAGTGCGATCGCGGGCGTACCCTCCACCGCCAGCGTCAGCGCCGTGAAGATCTGCTCCATATATCACCCTCTCATTTCGGCAAGCATTCGCCAATCTTGCAGGCATTGCTGATCTGCTGCGGCGACAGCTTCATCTTGTCCGACAGCGCCTTGGCGATGGTGATCTGCTCGCCTGTTTCCAGCGGATGCGCCTCAACCCACTTCTTCAGATTCTCGGACGTTGCGAAAAAAAACTGATGGAAACAACCCGCCGAAGCATGCGTCCCGTCCGGCTTCGCCTTCTGTCCGAACCACGCTACCGCCGTCGCAGGCACCAGCGAGGCAACACTGCCATTGAGCGTCTTGACCACCACCGGCTCGCCCGTAAGCCGGTCGCGCTCGCGCACCTCGATGTCCTTGCCCGTCCGTGCCGCCACGCCCAGCGCGCAGTGCGAACAACACCCCCACATGCGCGCGACGTCGGCCACCCGCACCTCCGCCGCGTCAGCCGGATACACCGCACGGTCGCAGAAGCCGCACCGGCTCGACAGCTCCTGCGCCTTCAGCGCCTCAAGCTGCACGATGCTGCCGCCCGTAGCTTTCTGCGCCGCCTCGGCCGCGCCGCGCTCCGCGAACGCCTTCACCGTCGGCCGCCCGCTCTTCTCGTCTGCCCCGGCAACGAACACCGCCGAGACCAGCGGCACCGCCACCCCCGTCCCGAAGTCCGCGACCGTCACTTTCTTCTCAAAGCCCGTCTTGTCCTCGGTGAGGCAGGAGTACATGATGAAATAGCAGTGTGGCGAGCACAGTTTCACGTCGCCCTTGGCCGATTTCACCAGCACCTGCGTTTTCGGGTTCACGTCCCCGTCGCACATGTAGCAGACGGCGTCCTTGGCTCGCGCGTCGGGCTGCGCGGCCTGCCAGCGGCTGAACGCCGGTGTTGCAACAGCCGCCCCGACCGCCGTCGGAACCACCCCGAACTCCTTCCACTTGCCGAGGATGTCCTCCTTGGAGAAGAAACCCTCGTGACGGAACAGCTCCTTGCCGTCGGCCCCGAAGAAGATCTGTGTCGGAATGAGGTTGATCCCATACTGTGTCCCGGCGTCCGGATTCTCCCATACGTCGATGAATTCCGTCTTGAACGTCTCCGCGCAGGTTGCCTTGAGGTCGTCAAGGATCGGCTTCATAATCTTGCACGGGATGCACTTCCCCGCACCCAGGTCCACCAGCCGCGGCAGCGCCTTGCCCTGCGGGGCAGACGCCTCAACTTGGACTGCGGCTGTCTCTGCGGGCACGGCCTTCTTCCCCTGCTTCAGAAACATAATGGCTGCCGCCGCGACGACGACCGCCCCGATGATCGCCATGTTATTACCGTTCATCATACCCACCTTTCTGCCTCTAACAGGCCAGTTTCGCCGCGCCTGCCGCCGCGGCCATCTCGACCGCCTCCGGCGACATCGGCGTCTTGCCCTTTTCCATCCCGAGATCCGCTAGTTGCAAGTGCACAAATGTTGAAAAGCCCGCCTGCTCCAGCGTCGCCTTGACGCAGTTCAGCGGACAACCGTCGATCGCAAGGATCTTGGCAGCCGCTCCGGTCGTAGCCATGATCCCGGACACGCGACCGCCGATCCCCGCGAGGCAGAACATCTTGCCCGTCCCGTCCCGCGTCATCTTTCGCGCCGCCTGGTCGGCCACCGCGCCCACATCCGCCGCGCCCGAACACGCGAAAATCAATTTCGGCGCCGCCCCGCACGCACATCCATTCTTCTCATTCATCGATTTCCTCCTTGGTTGTGTTTTCTCGTCTACGCCAAGAACTTTTTGATCTCATCGGGACTCGGCACCTTCCCCACGCTCTTGACCACACCATCCACCGCCAGCGCGGGCGTGATCATCACACCCATCTTCATGATATCCGCGATCTGGTCGACCTTCTCGACCGTCGCCTCGACCCCCGCAGCCTTGACCGCCGCCTCCGCGTTGGCCATCAGCGTCTTGCACTTCGGGCACCCCGTGCCCAGAATTTGAATTTTCATTTCTACTACGTCTCCTTGAGGTTTTGATACATCATATCCAGCTCCCAAACACCCATCCCGCAAGCGTTGCCATGCTGACCACGAGCGTCACAAACGCGGCTGTCTTTTTGGGCCCCAACACGCTGTTGATGACCAACATGCTCGGCAGACTCAGCGCCGGCCCCGCCAACAACAGGGCCAACGCGGGACCCTTGCCCATGCCGGCGCCCCTCAGTCCTTGAATGATCGGCACCTCGGTCAGTGTGGCGAAGTACATGAATGCCCCTGCGAACGAGGCGATGAAGTTCGCCCGCAGCGAGTTGCCCCCGACGGCCTCGGCCACCCACGCCGACGGAATCATCCCCTCCTGCCCCACGCGGCCCAACAGAAATCCCGCCACCACCACACCGATCAGCAACAGGGGAAGGATCTGCTTGGCGAACGCCCACGACGATTCGAACCAGGCGCCCCCCTCGTTCTTGTCCGTCGCGGTCAGCCACGCCAGCCCGAGCGAGCCGACCGTGAAAGCCGCCAGCGGATTGCCGCCCGTTCCGAGCGCCGTCCCTGCGGTCGCCGCCGCCACCAGACCGATCTTCCACAGCCGCATCTTGAACCACGCCACCAGCATCACGCCCAGCCCCAGCGCGCACAACGACGTGAGCGGCCACTTCGCCGCGTAGAGCACCGCCCACACGCCCTCGAGGTTTTGCGGCTTGCCAAAATTCGCAAAAACCAGGATCAGGATCATGGACGCGAAATAGAGTGCCGTCTGCCACAGCGGGCGCCCGCCCTCCTCTTCTGGCAACTGCATCGCCGCAGCAGCCTTCTCGGCCTCCTCGCGCCGGAACAGCAGGTGCATCGAGTAGCCGACCACCCCGCTGAACACCACCGCGCCGACTGCCCGTGCGATGCCCAACTCCGGCCCCAGAATCCGCGCGGTCATGATCATGGCCAGCACGTTGATCGCAGGACCCGAGTACAGGAACGCGCACGCCGGGCCCAGACCCGCGCCCATGCGGTAGATGCCCGTGAACAGGGGCAGTATCGTGCAGGAACAGACTGCAAGGATGCTGCCCGAGACTGAGGCCACGCCGTATGCCAGCATCTTGTTGGCCTTGGGGCCGAGATATTTCATTACCGCCGTCTGGCTCACAAAGACGCCGATCGCGCCCGCGATGAAGAAAGCCGGGATCAGGCAGAGCAGCACATGCTCCCGCGCGTACCACTTCACCAGATGCGCCGCCTCAAGCAACGCATGGTCAAAGCGCGCGACGCCCACCGGCAGATAAAAACAGGCCAGGAAGCCCGCCACGATCCAACCCGCTATTTTCAGTTCCCGCTTGGCTTCCACAAGTCAGCACTCCCGTCTGCCATCTCTTCTCCGCCCCTATCCCGTGATCACCGCCTCCACACATCGCATGAACTTCAACACACAGGGAACCCGCAGGGAATAGAACACCCGCTTGCCGCGCTTGTCGTCCGCGACGATTCCGGCGTTTTTGAGCACCAGCAGGTGTTTCGAGACGGTCGAAAAATCGAGCCCCAGCCCTTCCACCAGCTTGCACACGCAGCGCTCGCCGCCCTCAAGCTGTTCGATCATCCACAGCCGCGCGGGATGCGCCATCGCCTTCAACACCTTGGCCTTCGCCGCCAAGACAGCCTTTTCGTCTCGGGTCATTGTCGGTCCTCCCTTTGTTATTTGGCATAATAACCAATAATAAGGCAGATGTCAAAAAGATACAGCAATTCTAACACTGGCAGTCGCTATCGGGATCGAAATCGGGATCGGGACCGGGGGCGATTTCGACCCCGCTGATACACGAACGGGGTAAAGCCTTGGCGCTCAACTTCTGGCTCTTTGATTCTGGCGCCCCGCGTATCACGTCTCCTGCAAGGCCATCCGTTCGAGCGCCCAGTGGGCGCGCGCGGCGGTGTTGACCTCGGGAATATGTGCCATCCGGCGCAAGGCCTCCCGCGCGGGCGCGTAGCGGGCGTGTCCCAGGCACCAGGCGGCAACCGAGCGTACGGTGTAGTTTTGCCGCGGGTCGAGCAGGAGCGTGATGATCAGCGGCATGGCGTCGCGGTTGCCGCGCACCGTAAGGGTTTGCATGACCGCGCCGGTGCGCCGCCACTCCTCCACGGGCGGATCATCGAGTAA
Organism: uncultured Akkermansia sp.; assembly: GCA_964580075.1. Lineage (GTDB taxonomy): Bacteria > Verrucomicrobiota > Kiritimatiellia > RFP12 > JAAYNR01 > VGWG01. The sequence continues at coordinate 7,879 of CAZOJL010000120.1, forward strand.
GGCGAGCAACGCCGCGTCGGGCTCATCGCGCAGTGCAAACGGCTCCTCGTCAAGATCGCAAAAGGTGTCCCGTTCCAGGATCTGCCGTCCTGAAACCGGTTCCAGATCGGGAAGCGCGCACACCTCGGGGGGGAGTTCAAAGCGGTCTGAGCCGCCCTGCCAGACCGCCTCCCACACCCCTTCGGAGACCGGACACGCCGAGAGCCCGGAGACGCCCTCGGGCACCATGCAGGTGACGAAGCGGATGCGCCTGCCGGTCGCGCGCAGATCGCAGCGCTGACTTCCTTCGTCCGGCCAGCCGCGTCCCAGAGGAAAGGTCGGCACGGTCGTCAGCGCAACCGGAGCAGTCTGTGAACCGCCATCGGTCTCAACCAGCCAGGTGAACGTCACACCGACACCCGACGGCAGATCGAGACGCACTCCGTGCGGACCGACCTGGCACGCGCACCGGCGCAGCCACATGCGCCACGTGAAGGCGTGCGCGGTCGGCGCCTGCAGATCGTCGACCACCCAGGTGACGCCCGAGACGCCCACCGA
>CAZOJL010000120.1:8515-11535 GCA_964580075.1 uncultured Akkermansia sp.
CGGTCGGCGCCTGCAGATCGTCGACCACCCAGGTGACGCCCGAGACGCCCACCGACACCGTGCGCCGCATGCGCGACACATCAAAGGCCGGCTGATAGTAGGCAGCCGCCTCGCCCGTAACCGTATGGCGAACCGGGTCGCGCCGCTCGAAGAGCAGTCGCCCCTCCCGCGCCTCGGCTGGAAAATAACCCTCCCATCCGTCAATCACGATGGAACAGGAGGCTCCCAAAAATCCCTGTTGCGCGTTCCCGGTCCACCGCTCGATACTGCCGTACTGCTCGACGATCAGATCCCGCTCCACCGCGGACATCCGCTCCAGCGAGCGCGCCAACGCCTCATCCGGAAAGATCTTCTCCCGGGGATCAAGGGACCCATCCGCGCTAATGGGCTCCCCGCCCAGTTCGATCATCAGGTGGTTGGGGTTGACCTGTTCGCGACTGACTCCCTGGACGCCGGATGCACACCGATCCCAGGCCAACGCCACGCGTAACCGGCGCGGCAGGTGTTCGACGGACGCCCCCACGGCAAATTCGCTCCAGCCGGACAGGGGAGAACCGTGTCCGGCGCCCGCCGTGTCGGGATTCTCATGCTCCGGCCAATAGAGAAGCGTCCACAGTCGGTCGTCGGGTCTCCAGGCGAGGAAATTGAAATCGTCCCAGACCGTCTCGGCCATCCGCAAGACGCCGATATCGCCCGAAAGCGCGGCCATCCGGGCTCGGGCAGCCAGATTGTGCAACCGGGACCACCCGTAATTATCCCACGGCAGCAACAATCCGCCCTCGCTGCCCAAACGCACCTCCATGCGCAGAGCGTCCGACAACCGCCAGCCGTTGGGTTCCCAGCGGTGATTCCAGATGTCACGGTAGCCCAGTTGTTCGAGAAAGGTGCCGCACCACATGGACAAGGCGGAGATGACGTCGGACTGATACGTCGTACCCTCACCGGAGTAGCCGCTCGCGGGAAGCAGCCCCAGGACCTGTTTCAACTTCGGCAAGGCCCACTCGCGCAAGGTGTGGGCGCGCGTCTCCACCCCGTTTGTGTCGGCAAAGACGTGCCCGACAATGACGCTGCACAGCGTCATCGAGAATTGTTGATTGTGCCCCCCAGGAACCCGCGCGCGCAAGACCGGCACGACGTAGTCGTAAAAGAAGCCGACCAGCGCCTGGCCGAGCAACCGGCGTTCCGCGGCCGTCCAGGCGCCCTGGCGATCGAGCCAGGTGAAATAGACCGCAAGCCGCATCGCCCGTGGCGCCATACACCAGATATGGGCATCGAGCGAATCCTGAGCCACCGTCCTGGAGCCTGGTGACTGATCCTTCGCCAGAATCAGCGGATTCAGCGCGGTCATCAACAACTGGCCCTTGGCCTCGGCGATGGCAACCGGATCGCCCAGCAATGCAGGAAGATAGATGTGGTGCCGGCGAAAATCCCCATCGTGCGTCAATCGCTCCCGAAAACGGCCGTAGACCTTCTCGAGTCGGGGGGAAGGGGTTTCAAGTTTGCGTTGAAGGGCCGCAACGTCAGGAACCAAAACGACACTGTTACTCATAGCTGAGCTTAGGCTTCGTGGAACGGTTTTCCGGACTCGTACAGTTTAAGCCGTGCCAGCAAGGGGTCGACAGCCATACCGGAAGCCTGTGCAATTTTGATCGCCTTACGGACGGTGTCGGCTGCGCGGCGGGTATTCCCCGTCGCGGCTTGCGCCGCCGCCAGCGTGTCGAGAATCGACGGGGTATCCGACTGTGACAAACGCTCTGCGCGTTCCGCGAGCTTGAGCGCCTCTTTGGCATCCGTCGCGGCTGCAATGGGCGAGGTTGCCAGCAGCCAGGCCAGATCGTTCAAAAGGCCGATGTCGTCCGGGGTCACCTGAAGTGCCGTGCGCATCGGCAGGATCTGTTCGGCGAAGGCCTGCTTCCGCGCCTCGATCTCCTGAACCCGTATCGCATCGAGAAAGTCCAGTGAGACCCCCGCATTCTTCATGGCGACCTGCATCTCCTCCTTGTCGATCGCCTTGACGTAGGCCTCCTCCGCCGAAACCAGGCCGGCGGTGACCAGCTTGGTCAGCGCATCACTGAACGTCTGCATCCCGAGCGCGCGGCTGGTCTGCATGACTGAGGGAATCATAAAGATTTTACCCTCGCGAATGTGGTTCGCCACCGGAACGTTGACCACCAGCACTTCGAACGCAGCGACACGGCCACCACCGATCTTACGACACAACGTCTGGGCGACGACACCCTTGAGCGTGTCGCTCAGCATCGAGCGGATCTGGTTCTGTCGACCCGACGGAAATTTATCGATGACGCGGTCCACGGCCGTGGCCGCAGTATTCGTGTGCAGCGTGCCGAAGACCAAATGGCCTGTTTCCGCAGTTTCAATGGCGATTTCAATGGTCTCCAGATCCCGCATTTCACCGACCAGGACGATATCGGGGTCTTCGCGCAATGCGGCTCGCAACGCACGCGCAAAGCTCGTGGTGTCGCGGTGCACCTCGCGTTGGTTGATCAGACATTTGATGGGCCGATGCACAAATTCGACAGGGTCCTCGATGGTGATCACATGTTCCGAACGGTTGCGGTTGATGTGATCAAGCATCGCGGCCAACGTCGTCGATTTGCCGCTGCCCGTCGGTCCGGTCACCAGCACCAGTCCTTTGGAGAGATAGCACAAATCACGCAACGCCCGAGGCAGACGGAGGTCCTCGAATGTGGGAATCTTGTCGGGAATCAGACGAAATACGGAGCCCACGCCATTCATATCGTGAAAGCCGTTTACGCGGAACCTGCCCAGCCCCTCGATTTTATAGGCGAAGTCGGTATCCCACTCCTTTTCCAACTGCGCGTGATTGTCGTCGTGCATGATCCCGTTCAAGCACGCCTGGATGCCATCGCTTGTCAACACCGGCTCGGACGAAATCGGCACCATGGAGCCGTGGACACGCAGAAAGGGGCGTTGCCCGGTTGTCAAATGGAGATCACTCGCCTCTTCCCGGACCATCGTCTCCAGCAGTCTGTCAATCA
>CAZOJL010000121.1:0-11283 GCA_964580075.1 uncultured Akkermansia sp.
GCCGCCCGCAAGAGCCTGCGCGCCCCGCCAGCCTCCCCACTGTCTGAATCGCAGGAAGCGGATACATTCCCTTGAAAATCAAAACCGATTGTGCGACAGTTACAGGCGACATGGATTTCGTCCTTCCGTTCCTGTTCAAGTTGGTCCTCGGGATGGCCATCGGGTTCTGCATCGGGCTGACCGGTGTGGGCGGTGGCGTGCTGGGATTGCAGGCGATGACACTGATCATCGGACTCGACCCCATCAAGGCGGTTGGAACGACCAGCCTGTACATTTTTCTCACCAACGTCTCGGCCGTTTTTCACCATGCGCGACAGCATAATGTGGACTGGCGGCTGGTGCGGCGCATGCTGTGCGGAGCGGTTCCCGGCGTCGTCGTGGTTTCGTTCTGGATCAGCGGATCGGGCCACGATGCCGCCTTCAAGCAGCATTTGCTACGGTTCATCATCGGCGTCGTCCTTTTCTCGGTCGCCGTCATGGTCGTCAATCTGGTGGCGGGCTGGCGCGGCTGGCGGGCCGGCCGCGTCAGCCTGATCGCATGGATGGGCGGAGGCGTCCTGATGCAGACGATTCTGGGGGTGTGCTGCGGCGGTGTAATCGGCGGCCTGATCGGCGCCACATCGATCGGGGGCGGCGTGCTGATCGTCCCCATTCTGATCTTGATCTTCGGCCTGTCGGCGAGTCGCACGGTCGGCACGTCGATTGCCATCACGTTTTTTCTGACATTTGTCATGGCGGTGATTTTCGGGAGGAGCGGCGAGTTGGACACGGCGACGGCGGTGATCATGGCCGTCGGTTCGATCGGCGGCGTCCGCTTCGGCAGCCGGTTGTCGGTGCGGATGCCGGAGCGGCTCCTGCTCGTAGTGATGGTCACGCTGATTGCGGTCGCGGCCGTGCTGATGATCGTCGCGCAGGGCCATCAGGCGGAGGGCTGACGCTGCTGGAGGATCTCCCGCAGCGCCGGTTCGAGCGGTGTGCGAGCGCCAATACCGAGGGCGTCGAGGCGGGAGCAGTCGAGATGGGCATCCCGGGGGCGCGGTGCGCCGGATGTCGGGGCGTCATCGGGGAGCACGGCTTCCGGGGAGACGCCGAGGATGCGGGCCATCAGCAGCCCGAGCGTGTATTTGGTGTGGGGCGCGTCGCCCGACCAGTGGAAGACGCCGGCAAGGGCGGGGTCGACGCGGCGGCGGAGGGTCATCTGGCGGATGACAGAGGCGACGTCGGCGGTGTGTGTCGGATAGCGCGTGGCCCAATGGTCGAGCCGGAGCGGCACGGCGGGCGTCATCTGGAGGAGCGCCGGCACACTGCTGGTGACCGACGATTCGGCGAGCGTTTCACACGGCCCGTACAGGATGGGGACACGGAGCACGGCGGCGTCGGGTGTCTCGCGGCGGACGGCGTATTCGCCTTCGAGCTTCGAACGCCCGTAGATGTTGAGCGGCCCCGTCGGGGCGTCCACGCCGTAGGGCGGCCGCGTGCCGTCGAACACATAGTCGGTCGAGAGGTACAGCATCCAGGCGCCGTGAGTGGCGCACCATCCAGCGAGGCGGGCGGTGGCCTCCACGTTCAGACGACGGACGGCCTCCGGATCGCGCTCGCTCACATCGGGCCGGCGCTCGGCGGCACTATGGATCACCACGCGGGGACGGACCGCATCCAGACAGGCGGTCACGGCGGTGGGATTGCACAGGTCGAGCCCGACGAGGCCGTCGCGCATGCGCGAGAAGGCTGTGCCGCACACCTGCCAGGCGCAGGTGTCGGCACAGTCGCGGAAAGCGGCCAGAATGGCGCGCCCGAGCAGTCCGGACGCGCCGGTCACGAGAATCGTGGGGGTATTCATGGCCTTCCGTCCTGGGCTCCCCTGCCCTTACAGCGTCTGCCTGACCGCCGCGACAATGTCGTCGGCGTTGGGCAGGAACGCTTTTTCGAGAATGTGCGACTGCGGTGCGATGCCGTCCTTGGCGCCGACGCGCAGGACCGGGGCGTCGAGGCTGTCGAAAGCCTCGGCCATGATCCGCGACGCGATCTCACCGGTAAACGAGCCGATGTTGACGGCTTGGGAGACGACGACGCAACGGCCTGTCTTTCGGACCGACGCAAGCACCGTTTCCATGTCGAGCGGGACGAGCGACCGAAGGTCCACCACCTCGGCATTCACCCCCTCGGCGGCGAGTTTTTCGGCGGCCTTGAGGCAGTCATGGAGCGCCGGGCCCCAGGTGACGATCGTGGCGTCCTTGCCTGCCCGCTTGATATCGGCCACACCGAGCGGGATCAGCCGCTCGCCCTCGGGGACGACCCCCTTCATGTTGTAGAGGAGCTGCGACTCGACGAAGAGAATCGGGTTGTTGTCGCGGATCGCCGTCTTGAGCATTCCCTTGACATCGGCCGGGGTCGCGGGATAGACCACGTAGAGGCCGGGAATGTGGGCGAAGACCGATTCGAGGGTTTGCGAGTGCTGGCCCCCATACCCCTTGCCGCCGCCCACCGACGCGCGATAGACGAGGGGGACCTCGACGTTTGCGCCCGACATGTAGTGCCATTTGGCGGCCTGGTTGGAAATCTGGTCCGAGGCCATCAGGGCGAAGTCCATGTACATCAGCTCGACGACCGGCCTCAGGCCGGTCATGGCCGCACCAACGGCCGTGCCGCAGATCGCCGCCTCTGAGATGGGCGAGTTGAAGACGCGGGTACGTCCGAAGGCGTCGATCAGCCCCTTGGTCACCTTGAAGGCGCCGCCGTATTCGGCCACGTCCTCGCCGTAGACCACCACGCGGTTGTCGCGCAGCATCTCCTCGACCAGCGCCTCCTTGATCGCGTCCTTGTACGTCAGCTCGCCGGCGGGCGTGCGTTTGACCTCGGGCACGGCGCCCTGGACCTCGACCCGGGTGAACTCGGCGGGGACGTCCTCGACGCAGGTATCGGTGTACATGTAGCGGATCACATCGCGCGGATCGGGATCGGCCGACTGGGCCGCGCGGGCCGCCGCGCGGGCATTGCGATCGACGACGAGACCCTTGAGGGCGTCGAGCTGCGCCGGCGTCAGCACGCCGCAGTCGAGGATCTGCTTCTCAAAGGCGACGAGCGGATCGATGTCGCGCCAGTGCGTCTCCTCATCCTTGGTGCGGTATTCGTTGCGAGGGTCGGAGAGCGAGTGGCCGTAATAACGGTAGGTGTCGAATTCCATCAGCACCGGCCCCTTGCCGGTACGGCAGAGGTCCGCAGCCCGGCGCGCGGCGTCGAAGCAGGCGAGGACCTCCATGCCGTTGATGATTTCGGCATGGAGGTTGTTCTCCGCGAAACCGGCTGCGCGGCGGGCCATGTTCTCAATCCCCACGACTTCGCCGTCAGCGCGGCCGGTCATGCCGTAGTGGTTGTTGATCAGCGCATAGAAGATCGGCAGGCCGGCGCCGTTCTTGCCCGCGTACTCGGGCAGGGAGAACTGACCCATGGCGGCCCAGTTAAGCGATTCCATGACCACGCCATTGTTGTAGGCGCCGTCGCCGGCGAAACAGCAGGTGATCTTGCCGTTGCCGAAATAGCGGGCCGACATGGCCGAACCGGTGGCGATCGGCACGCCGCCGCCGACGATGGCGTTGGCGCCGAGGTGGCCGGCCTTGAAGTCGGCGATGTGCATCCCGCCTCCCCGGCCCTTGCAGTAGCCATCTTCCTTGCCGAAGAGCTCGGCGATGGCGCGGTAGATATGGTCCTCATGCGCGGCGGCGACCCATTCGGCCTTCTGGGTCGCGACACACCCCGGCACGCGGGCCTTGAGCTGCTCGGTCGTCATGCCGCGAATGGCGGCCATCCCCTTGGCGACCGAATCGCCGTGACCGCGATGGGTGGAGGTGATGTAATCGTCGCTGGCGATACCGGAGGTGCAGCCGACCGCCGTCGCCTCCTGTCCGATCGAGACGTGCGTCGGGCCGCGGTAGTCATAGCCCGCGCAGGAGGGATAGGCGCCGGTGCGGAGCTTGACGATCATCTCCTCGAACTCGCGAACGGTGAGCATGTCCTCGAGCAGGTCAACCGCCTGCTGCGGCGTGAGGGTGTCTGCGGCCAGTTCATCGGCCAGGGTCTTATTGTACTGATAAGCGGCGATTTTGCCCAAGTTCGCCTTGAAAGGCTTGAAGGCGGGCTTCAGCGTGCTCACGTAAGTGTTGGGAGGCATGCTCATGTTTTTCCTTTTCTTTCGTGTTTTTAGGAGTGAATCCCGGCTTGGGTAGGCCGGGGTGTGAAAAGCCTAGGCGGTGATGATGTGGATCGACGGGTAGGTATCGCGCAGAGCGGCCAGGGTCGAGCGCGGCAGCGAGGTGTCGGTCACCAGCGTGTGCAACGCGGAGAGCGGGGCAAAACGGACCGTGGAGATGGCGCCGACCTTGGTGGCATCGGCCAGGAGGATGACACGGCGGGCGCGGGCGATCGCCAGTTCCTTGGTGTAGGCCTCGTCGGGATCGGTCGTGGTCAGGCCGTCGTCGGGGGTGATTCCCAGAGTGCCCATGAAGGCGATGTCAAACGAGATGTTTTCGAGGATATGCCGGGTGAGGGGGCCGACAAAGGTCTGCGACAGCCGGCGCAGCGTGCCGCCGGTCAGGATCACGCGCGGGCCGCCGGAGGCCAGCACCTGGGCGACACGGAGCGAATTGGTGACCACCGTGTGCTGCGTGTGTCGGAGAAGGAGATGGGCCAGCGCCAGAACGGTCGAACCGCCATCCAGAAACAGGGTGGTGTGCGCCACCGGAATCAGCTTGACCGCCGCCCCGGCGATCCGCCGCTTCTGCGACTCGGATCGCGACGCCTTGTCATCAAATAACGGTTCGTCTGCCACGAGCGACGCCGCCATCGCCACCGCCCCGCCATGCACCCGCTTGAGCTCGCCATCCGCCTCCATCGCCGCCAGATCGCGCCGCACCGTTGCGGACGAGACGGCCAACGCGATAGCAAATTCATCCACGCGAACCACCCGGCGCTCGCGCAGCAACACGCGGAGCCGTTCCTGACGCTCGGCAGCCAGTTCTTTTGTAGATGATTCGCTCATTTGTGATCGTTTGTGATTGAAGAAGCGCATATTTAATCACATACGGCGGCAGATGGCAAGGCCGAATATAAACATTTGCCACTTGACGCCCGGCGGATGTTTCTGTATATAGAAACACTCAAACAGGGGAGAACCCCTCAACGAAGGGCAGAAGACCATGATTTTGGAGACGTTTCCCACTCGCGAATTGTTTTGCGATGCCGCCCGGAAGGCCACGGTCATTCCGGTCGGAACGCGCATTCTGGCCGACACCGAGACGCCCGTCTCGGTGGTGGCTCGTTTTGCCGACAGCGCCGACCCGCTGTTTCTGTTTGAGTCGGCCGAAGGCGGTGAACGGTGGGGTCGTTTCAGCTTCGTTGGCATTTCCGCCCGCGCCCATGTCGCGGTTTTTCGTGACGATGTGGTGGTGCGTCAGGGATTTTCCGAATCCCGCACGCCGCACGCCGGGAAACCGATGGAGGTGCTCCGCGCGCTGATGCAACCCTACACGCTGGCCGAACTGCCGGGATTGCCGCGCTTCTGCGGCGGCCTCGTCGGCTATCTTGCCTATGAGATGGCGCATTTCTTCGAACCGCGCATTCCCAACCGCCTTCCGGCCGAGAAGCCGCTGGCCCAGTTCGTCCTGCCCGATGCCCTGCTGGTGTTTGACAACGTCACCCACACCCTCACCGTCATGGCCCTGGCCTTCACCGCCGACGGTGATGACCCCGTTGCGCTTTATGACGCGGCCCGCGCGCGGGTCGACGAGATCCTGGCCACCATCGCGCGCCCCCTCCCGCCGGCAAGCCGCCCGCGCAAACCCGCCAAACCGGTCGTCCCGCTGCCGACCCGTCCCGAACAGGAGTTCCGCGATAATGTCATCCGGGTCAAGCGTCACATCGTCGAGGGGGACGTCATCCAGTGCGTGCTCTCGCAGAGCTTCGCCTGCGCCGCGCCGGACGACATCATGGGACTCTACCGCTCCCAGCGCTTCATCAACCCCTCACCCTATCTCTTCCTGTTGAAGTTCGGCGGCCTGTCGCTCGTGGGCTCTTCGCCCGAGGTCATGATCCGGCTTGAACACCGCACGGCCACCCTGCGCCCGATCGCCGGCACCCGGCCGCGCGGCGAAACCGAACAGGAAGACCGCACCTTCGCCAACGACCTCCTGCAGGATGAGAAAGAGCGCGCCGAGCACCTGATGCTGGTCGACCTCGGCCGCAACGAGCTGGGCCGGGTCGCCATCCCCGGCACTGTTCAGGTGACCGACCTGATGGTGGTCGAGCGCTATTCGCACGTCATGCACCTGGTCTCAAACATCACCGCCGATCTCGAAGCGGGGTACGACGCCTTCGATCTCCTGCCCGCCGCCTTCCCGGCCGGCACGCTTTCGGGCGCCCCAAAAGTCCGCGCCATGGAGCTCATCGCCGAAATCGAGCTCGAGCCCCGCGGTCCCTATGGCGGTGCCGTCGGCTACATCGCCTTTGGCGGCAACATGGACTTCGCCATCTGCATCCGCACCGCCGTGATCGAACATGGGCGCCTCACCGTACGCGCCGGTGCCGGCCTCGTCGCCGACTCCGACCCCGAGCGGGAGCGGCTGGAAACCGTCAACAAAGCCCGCTCGGTCTCCCGCGCCATCGAACTGATGTCCAATTGAAACCGGAGATTCCCATGATCCTGATGATCGACAACTACGACTCATTCACCTACAACATCGTGCAGTACCTGCGCGAAATGGGTGCCGAGCTCCTCGTGCTTCGCAATGATGCCACAACCCTCCCGGATGTCGACGTCCTCGCACCCCAGGCGATCATCATCTCCCCCGGCCCCGGCCGCCCCGAAAACGCCGGCATCTCCTGCGACCTGATCCGCGCCTACTCGGGACGCATCCCGATCCTGGGCGTCTGCCTCGGCCACCAGGCGATCGGGCTGGTCTTCGGCGGCACCATCGTCCATGCCAAGCGGCTCATGCACGGAAAAGTCTCCGACGTCACCTCTGATGGCAAGGGGATCTTTGAGGGACTCGGCGCCCGGCCGTTCAAGGCGATGCGCTATCACTCCCTCGCCATCGATCGCGCGACCTTCCCCGCAGACCTCGTCGTCACCGCCGAATCCGAGGACGGCGAGATCATGGGTGTGCGCCATCTCACCCACCCCACCGAGGGCATCCAGTTCCATCCCGAGTCGATTATGACGGCCGTGGGCAAACGGATCTTGCGCAACTTTCTCAAAGCAGCCACCCGGGCTTGACTCAAAGGGGGCTTTTTCTGTTTGACCTGATCTTATGTCCCCCATGAACACAACCGCGTGCGCCCATCCGACGCCCGCCAATAATCGACACTCATCCAAACCCCAGGCACTCAACCATGAACTACTCCCCCACCCTCGCCAAACTCATCGCCCGCACCGACCTGACCGAGGCGGATGCCGCCGACTTGATCGACGCCATCCTCGCGGGTGAACTGACCGAGGCGCAGATCGGCGCGGCCCTCGCCGCCGCGGCCGCCAAGGGCGAATCGGTCACCGAGGTCGCCGGCGCCGCCCGTGCCATGCGCCGCCGTGCCACGCGCATCCAACCACTGGTCGCCAACACCCTCGACACCGTCGGCACAGGCGGCGACGGCGGCATGACCTTCAACGTCTCGACGACGGTCGCCTTTGTCGCCGCAGGCGCGGGAGCCGTCGTCGCCAAGCACGGCAACCGCGCCAGTTCGGGCAAGAGCGGCAGCGCCGACTGCCTCGAGCACCTCGGCTTCAACCTCGCCGCGGAACCCGACCTGATGGAACAGGCGCTCAACGAAATCGGCATCTGTTTTCTCTTCGCCCAAAACTTCCACCGCGCCATGAAATTCGCCGCTCCGGTGCGCAAGCAGTTGGGCGTTCGTACCATCTTCAACCTCCTCGGGCCCCTCACCAACCCCGCTGGCGCGGCCTGTCAGCTCATCGGCGTCTTCAAGCCGGAACTCACCGAGATGTTCGCCCAGGTCCTCAAAACGCTCGGCTCACGCCGCGTCATCGTCGTCCACGGCTACGACGGCATGGACGAAATCACCCTCACCGGCCCCACCCGCTGCTCGGAATTGAGGGACGGCACGATCCGCACGTATGACATCGACCCCACCCGTTACTTTGGCGATTATTGCGCCGCCGCCGACCTGGAAGGGGGCACTCCGGCCGACAACGCCGCCATCACCCGCGGCATCCTCGGCGGCGACATCCGCGGTCCCAAACGCGACATCGTCCTGATCAACGCCGCCGCCTCGCTCCTCGCCGCCAGCCTCGCCGATTCGCTGGAGGAGGGGATCCGCAAAGCCGAAGTCTCCCTCGACTCCGGCGCCGCGCTGGACAAGCTGGATCGCCTGATCGCCTACTCGAGAGCGCCCTGATTCCTCACACGCGCTGACCCAAAAATATCCGCTGGACGCGGTTGGCGAAGGGTGGTAGGGTTGGCTGCGTAGACGAGGAAAAGGTTTGCTGCGCGGCCTGCTTGCGGGTGCAGGCAGACGGGTAAGGTATATGAATACGGGGCTGTTCCGCGCGCGTTTCCTCGTCTGAAACTACCGCGCGAAGCGCGGTTACCCTTGGAGCAGTACGATGAACCAGACAAGCACGACAGCACGAACGAAACGAGTACTGACCATAGCAGTCATGGCCACCCTCTGGCTGGCGGGGGCGGGGGGCGGATTCGCTGCGGACGCGCCCGTGGCGGCTACAAACAAACCGGACGCTGCGGCGGACGTGACCGTGGTGCTGGACGACACAACGCTCTGGCGGCTGTTTCGGGTGGAGGGCGCCACGCATGTGCGCGGCGCGGATGGCTCGCAGAGCCGGCGTCTCGAGGACACTGTTGTGGCCTCAGGCCACCTGACCGAGGCGTTCAGCTCTCCGCTGCCCCCGACGGGCTGGGTCGGGCCCACGTTTGACGACAGCGCTTGGCCGCGCGTTCTGTTGCCACAGCCGATGCTGTATAACCCGCCCTACCCCTCAGACTACCCCTATGACACGCTCGTGGTGCTCGCCCGCGGCAAGTTCGAGGTCAAGGATCCCGCACAGGTGAAGTCGTGCGGCCTCTCCCTGGAGTACTGGGGCGGGGTGGTGGTGTATGTCAACGGCAAGGAGGCGGCGCGCGGACACCTGCCGGGCAACGCGCCGAACCTGAAGGCCGTGGCCGAGGACTATCCGGAGGAAGCCTTTATCGGCCCGGACGGCAAGCCGCTGGTGGCCGCCAGTGAGTATCCGAAGGAGGAAGCCAAGGAAGAGGTACGAAAGCGTCTGGCGCTGCGCGATCGCCGCTTGCAGGAGGTCGCCATTCCCGCGCCGCGCTTTTGCGTCCGGGGGTCAATGTTCTGGCTATTGAGGCCCATGCCGCCCCGGTCCATGCCAAGGTGTTTGAGAAAGGCCGCGCTTTTCAAGCCTGGCCGCCCATCGGGGTGTTGAGCGTGCGCCTGGCGGTATCGCCGGCAAACGAGGTGCTCGCCTATCTGCCGCGGCCCCGGGGCGTGCAGGTCTGGAACTGCGCGGCCTATGACACCGTCACTGCTTTTGATTACGGCGACCCGGCCGAACCCTTGCGGCCGATCCTGATCCGGGCCGCCCGCAACAGCCTATTCTCCGGGCGGCTGGTGGTCGGTTCCGATCAGCCAATCAAGGGCCTGAAAGTGGGCGTGACGGACCTGGCGCGGACGGAGGGGGGGGCCAAACTCCCGGCTGCGGCGGTGCGCATCCGCTGCGCGGTGCCAGCCACGCCGGCAAAGTCCTGGCTGGCGCCACACCGCTTCGACGGTCTGCTCGACGCCATCCCCGCAGAAATCCCGGTGATCAGTGTCCCGCGGGAGGAGTTCTATAACTGGAGGCGAGCATCCCGACCACCCTTGGCGCCCTTGGACCGGCCTGTGGACCGGAAGGCCCTCGCGCCCGGCGCGGTGGCACCGCTTTGGTTCACGATCCGCGTGCTCAAAGACGCCCCGCCGGGCGTCTACGAAGGCACGATCACCGTGTCCGCCGATGGCCTTGCGCCCACGAACGTCCCGCTGCGCGTGAACGTTTGCGACTGGACCATGCCGGACCCGCAGGATTGGCGTCTGCAGAACTTCATGCTGTACTCGGAGGATGAGACCGCCGAGCATTATGGGGTACCGCGCTGGTCGGACAAGCACTTCGAGTTGATCGGCCAGTCGCTGACGTTGGCGGCCGAGGTGAACTCACGCGAGGTCCACGTCAATCTGTCGGTCGATTTCTACGGGCAGGATTCCAACCCCGAGACGCTGGTGCGGTGGATCAAGCAGCCTGACGGCAGTTTCAAGCATGATTTCACCATCTTCGACAGGTATTTGGACGTGGTCGCCAAGGCGATCGGCAAGCCGCGGCCGTTGCGCCTGAACTGCTGGGGCACGAATAACCGCGACTTCTGGGGGGCGGGCAGTTCCGGGCATGACTCGTTGAGGGGGGTTTCCGTGTTCGATCCGGCGACAGGCAAACTGGAGTGCATGGCGACGCCTACGGATGGGACGGAGGAGAGTCTGACGTTCTGGCGGCCGGTCTTCGACGAGATGCTGAAGAAGATCCGGGCCCGCGGGTGGTTGGAGGCGACGGCCTTGGGCTTTACCAGTTCCAAAATAGATCCACTGCCCGCGACCGTCGACGTCGCCCACAAGCTCTGGCCGGAGGGCGTCTGGAGTTGGACCGCTCATTGGCCCTCTTTGTACGGACGTTGGTTTCGCGGCACCACCCCGGACGTTGTCATGCGCATCCGCCATATCCAGAGCCACCGTAGTTTGGGTTCTGGTAGCAGGCCGAGATCCAATGGCTGGGGCATGCGGCCGGAGCCGCATTGCCTGGGCGAGCTCGTGCAGCCGCGTCGCGAAACTCTCGCCTGGGAGATACGCAACAGCTTCGACGACAATACACCGCCGCGGGAATATCGCCGGTTTCCCGAAACCCTGATGATCGACAACCATGATGGCTGGGTGGTCGGTCTGGATCTCTTTCCACTGAAGAAACCTAGTGGCGGCTACTACAACCTCGATGTCTCCCGGGGGACGTATTGGAGTACAAATCGTAGGCGCGGAGGCGGCGGCGGCATCCTGTCCATGCTCTACCCCGGCCCCCAGGGGGTGGTCGCAACCGAGCGCTTCGAGATGTTCCGCGAAGGCATGGAACTGACCGAGGCGATTCTCTTCATCGAGCAGGCGATCGTGCAGGAGAAGCTCGGCGTGCATCTCCTGCAGCGGGCTGAACGTGTTCTGGAGGACAGGCACAAGGTGCTC
>CAZOJL010000122.1:0-3901 GCA_964580075.1 uncultured Akkermansia sp.
TAGTGTCGACCGGCGCGCAGCTCGTTCATTGTGTAATTCGCCGCTTGTGCCATCAGTCTGGCCACGCGAAAGGGCGATTGCGAACGAAAATCTCCCGGTAGTGCGGCCAAGGCGATCTCGGCCTCGCGCGGCAGGTTTCCCAGCCACGCCACCCTTCCGCCCTGCGCCGACGCCCACCGGTTGTCCAGCGCAGCGCGCAACACAATCAGATCGCGCATCCGGCCGTCCAGCATCGCCGAAAGCTTGATCGACGGCTCGTTCTGCTCCTCCAACCGACGCAGCGCACGGGTCAGCTTGCCCCCGTCACGCTCCCCAAGCGCATCGGTCAGATCCCACGCCTCGGCTTCCTTACCGACCGATGTGATCGCCTCGACCATTTCTGCCGTGACTTTCCCGGGACCGCCGCGGTAGAGGCTGAGCTTCTCGATTTCCTGCAGGATCAGCCGAGTGTTGCCCCCGACCCGCGCCAGGAAGGCCTCACGCACACTCTCGCTCATTTCCAATCCAAGCCGCGCAAGCAGGCCTCCCAGGTTTTCCTTCGCGGCCTTCTCCACCTCCCTCGGTTTTCCGCCTGAGCCGAAATCGGTCACCGTCCCCGCCTTTTGAATGGCTTTGAACAACGCTGAATTGCGCGGCACCGAACGGGCGCTGATCAGCAACGCGTGGCCTTCGGGAAGTCCGTTCTTGATCAGTTCGGCCAATTCGGAGATCATCGTCTTCACCGTCGGCGAATCAAATGATCGGCCCCCGCCGGCGAGGAATTCGGCATCGCGCAGCCAGACGGTTTTGCCGCCGCCAAAAAACCCGATGGTGCGCACCGCTTCGACGCACTGACGCACCGTGTTGACGACGGCGTCAACAGTATCCACCCGTCCGTTGATGATTTCGAGGCCGAACGCGCGCCCCGCTTCGGGAACCCACGCATCAACAACCGCCTTCGCCCTTTCGGAGACCAGGTACTCGTCCTCGCCGCAAACCAATTGGAGTCGGGTTTCCGCCACGGATGTCAGTCCTCGCGTTTCAGCAGACCGGGCATCAGCCGGTCGATCTCTTCGCGACTCCGTGGAAACAGGTCGACGGCCTCGTTCGCAAATGAGACGGCCATCTCCTTGACAGCCGGGCTGTTGACGATGAACGTCTCCAGAAACAGCGATGCATTGATATACTGCTGGATGCGGTAACGAAACCGCAAAGACGTGGCCTGTCGCTCCTCTTTGAGCAGATAGCGAATGATCATGACGATAAGGACGTCCTCGACATCCTGCCATTGCTTGGTCTTCGCGTTGATCGTAATCCCCCGGGCATCTGATTTCTGCACGATCCATCCCTGGTGCGGATGCCGGAAAGGCGCGATCGGCCGTTCCGCGTCCACCACTCCCGCGCCCGGAACCGGCACGCCGGCCGTCGCGCCCCCCAAAAATTCGTAAAACGCCTCAATGCGGGAAAGCCTTTCCTGAGCCAGCGCCAGCGCCGCCTTCCCTTCCGGTGTCTCGATCCCTTCCTCCAGATTGCGCAAGGCGCGTGCGGCTTTGCGGAAGTCGAGGTTGTGCATCAGTTCGATGTTCACGCCCTCGGTCGCCGTCACGCTTGCCGCCTCGGTCTGGACGCGGGCCTTGTGTTCCTCTTCCAATCGCTGCTTTTCACGCGCGGCCTGTTCCGCCGCGTCGCGCGCCTGCGCGTCACGCGCCTGACGCGTCCGATCGGCTCTGACCTCGTCCAACAGCCGCAGGGCGGTCGCGTGGTCAGCCTCAATCCCCTCCAGGATACTCTTGCCCTCGGCAACCGTCCGCTGTGCCGCGACGGCGTCACACCTGCGGGTCAAGTCTGCCTGCAGGGACTGCAAGGCCTCCAACGAACGGCTTGGAACGTCGGGTTCCTGGATCGCCTGCGAGACCTCCGCGAACAGCTTCGCCGTCATCTCGGCCGCATTTTCCAACTCATACACCCCTTGGAAAATGGCGCGTATCCGCTGTACGACCACCGGCAGATCAAGTTCCTCGATCGGCGCGGCGACGGGTTCCGCATCCGCCCCGCCGTCAGCGGCTGGTTTTTCAGCGGCATTCGGCTTGTCCGCGGATGCCCCGGGCGCGCTTTTCTTCCGCAGCTTTTTCGCGAATAGGGCGATGTTCTCGGCGGTCACGGGCAATCCTGCAGCCGCAACCGCTGCCGCCGCCTCCGCCAGCCGGTTGGCATCGGATTCCCCGGAAGGCCGTCGCGTGACCTCCGGCTCCGGCTCCGTCTCCGGGGGAACGGCGTCCGCATCCGCCTCCTGCGGCGCCGATTCGGGCCGGGGCGGAGTCACATACGGACGGACCACCTCTGAAACGAACGGCGTGGCCTGCGCCGCCACATTTGTGGCCAGCGCCAGGGCTTTCGCCGCGTCTGCCGCGCACTGATCCGCCAGCCCCTTCGCGCGGTCTGCAATCGACTGCAAGCGGGTCACGGCGTCATCACGCACCCTGACCTGCTGCATCATTTCCGTCTCGAGCTTTGCAGCCTGCTTCTTCCCCCACATCATCAACCCGTACAGCCCTCCCACAACGCCCAGTATGCCGATGACCACCAACACGACGATCACCATGATCACCCGCAACACCCTCCGCGGCTTGGCGGATGACGTGGCATCCGTCTCCTCTCTGCCTGATCGGACAGTATCCGAAGTCATCACCCCGCGACCGACCACGATTTTCTTTTCGGATGACGTCTGGGAGCCACTGAGGGGCACACCCGAAGCGGCCGGCCCGGCCGAATCGATATCCGCTGAATCGGTCTGAACCGCTCCGCCTTTGCGGCGCAACACGATCTTCCTGCCACCCGGCGCCGCGGCAACGGAAGGCCCCAGCCGTTCCAGCACCCGCCGGATATCACTCAGCAGCGAGCCGTACGTGGGATAGCGCAGGGACGGCTCGTTCTGCAGCATCCGCGTGATGATCGCCGCCACGTCGGGGTCGATGTCCCGACGCAACTCCGTCAGAGGCTTCAGCGTCTCGGAAAAGCGCGCCCGTACCACTGCATTGGCGTCCGGACCGTCAAATGGCGGCCGTCCCGCCAGCGCATGGTACAGCGTTCCGCCCAGACTGTAGATGTCGGCCCGATGGTCCGCCTTTTGACGCTTCACTTTTTCCGGCGCAATATAATAGGGCGTGCCCCAGATTTCGGCAGACGCAGTCCCGGAAACCGACGCCAACCCGAAATCAACCAGCTTGGCCACCTGGCCTTCGCCCAGCAGGATGTTCTCGGGCTTGACATCCCCATGCACCATCCCCTCGTCGCTGGCATGGCGCAGCCCATCCGCGACCTGCTTGCCGATGCGCATCACCAGCACCTGATCGAGCGGCTCGCCGGACGCCATCAGTTTTTCCAAGCCCCCGCCCTGCACGAGTTCCATGACGATATAGGGCTGACCCTTCTCTTTGCCGAAGGCATAGATATGCACGATATTGGGGTGGTTGATCTTGGCGGCGGTCTGCGCCTCGCGCAGAAACGTCTCGCTGAAGGCCGGGTTATCCCCCAGACTCTTGCGCATTACCTTGATGGCGACCTGCCGGTTGAGCACTTCGTCATGCGCAAAATAAACCGCGCCCATGCCGCCCATGCCGATGATCTTGAGCAGGAGAAAAAGACCGAGCCGAGCCGGAACGGTTAGTTCATAGCCGCAGCTTGAGCACACCAGTGATGCAAAGGCGGGCAACCCCTGCACGTCCATCTTATGGGAGCACTTGGGGCACGCGACCCGACTGACCGGATCCGTCAGAATCTGGACATCAGCGGCATCTTGCATAGGCGCAACGCACTGTTGGATGTGATGAATTCAAACACGGATACCATTTTAGACTTGCGAAAGCTCAACATAGCGTGCATATAGTAACCTCCTTTAGACGGGTTGTCGAATAGAAAAGTG
>CAZOJL010000122.1:4001-9527 GCA_964580075.1 uncultured Akkermansia sp.
AGGGGGGACGGATCACATGTATTCGGAAATATTTCAGTTTGGCCCGATCACCATCCGGGCGTTCGGCCTTTGCCTGGCACTGGGATTCATCGCCGCGCTCTGGGTGGCCACACGCCTGGCCGCGCACACGCCGAACCGGAACCCGGACGCCCTTTCGACACTCGCGGTCTGGATGATCGTGGCGGGTGTGATGGGCGCCCGTATCGCCTATATTGCCGAACACTGGTCCGCTGAATTTTCCGAGCCCGTGGGGAGCGGTTATCTCGCGGCGTTCATCCGCCTGGATCAGGGCGGGCTGATGTTCTATGGTGGTCTGGCGGGCGCGGCGTTGGCAATGGTTATTTTTGCCCGTGTCACGCGGGACTCGTTTTTCGAGCTCGCCGACCTGATCGTTACCGTGCTCCCGCTGGGCCATGCCTTCGGACGGGTGGGCTGCTTTATGCATGGATGCTGCTACGGAAAGGTGGCCGACACCCTCATCAGTGTTCGTTTTCCACGGCCTTCCCCCGCCTGGTACGACCACGTCACCCGCGGCCTGATCCCCGACTCGGCCGCCTACAGCCTGCCTGTCATCCCGACGCAACTCATCGAGGCCGCCGGGAATGTGATCCTGTTCTCCCTGCTGGCCAGCCGCTACCGCCGCTGGGCCGACCGCCCCGGCTTGGCCGTCGGCGCGTATGCGCTCGGTTATGCCGCGCTCCGCTTCGGCATCGAAGCACTCCGGGGCGACCCGCGCATGCCGGTCGGTGTCTTTTCAATCAGCCAGGCTGTGAGCCTCGCGCTCGCCGCTTTCGGCCTCATCCTGATCCGCCGCGCGCGCACCGCGGCACATCATTAGAATCAATACCGGCCATCCCTCACCGATGCCAGAATCCACACACCCGCTGATCGTTCCCGAGCAGGCCGCCGGCCTCCGTCTGGACGCGTGGCTCGCCGGGGTCATGCCCGGTCTGTCGCGGTCGCGGATCCAAAGCCTGATCACCGCGGGCGCGGTTACCGTTGACGGCCGCCCGGCCAGGCCGAGCACCCGCCTTCTTGCCGGTCAGACGATCTGCCTGACCATCCCGCCCCCCGAATCCGCAACGCCCCGGCCGGAGGCCATTTCCCTCGACATCGTGTTTGAAGATGCCGCGCTTCTTGTTCTCGACAAACCGGCCGGGCTGGTGGTCCATCCGGCGCCCGGACACGCCACGGGCACGCTGGTCAACGCCCTGCTTCACCATTGTGACGATCTGGGCGGCATCGGCGGCGTCGAGCGGCCCGGCATTGTCCACCGGCTCGACAAGGATACCACGGGACTGATGGTAGTCGCCAAGACCGATGCGGCTATGGCCGGATTGGTCGCACAATTCATGGCCGGTGGCGTCCGCAAGGTCTACCTCGCCCTCGCGCACGGTGTTCCGCGCAACGCGAGGGGCGTCATTGACACGCTGATCGGCCGCCATCCGCACGACCGCAAGCGGATGGCGGTCGTCAGCCGAAACGGCAAACAGGCCGTGACACGGTATGCCGTGTTGCGGCCGTTCGCCGGCGCCGCCCTCATTGAGGCCCACATCGAAACCGGCCGCACCCATCAGATCCGCGTCCACCTGGCCCATCTGGGGCATCCGATCATCGGCGACCCCCTCTACGGCTCCCGCCGCCTGGACCAGGCCCTCGCCGTCTGCCCCGCCCGCCAGATGCTCCACGCCACGCGACTGGCCTTCACCCACCCCGTTTCCGGCGCGCCACTTGACTTCTCGCGTCCGCCTCCACCCGACATGCTGGCGCACATTGAAACGCTGGGCCGGGAATGCAGAGACCGTCCTACACCCGACGTTTCTTCGACGCGGGAACCTCCGCCACCTCGTAGGGTTTGACGAACGCCTCCGTGAAGTCGTAGAGACCGGCAAAATCACTCTTCTTGTCTTGATCGGTTGCGCCCAGCTTTCCCGCCGCAATCAGGTTATAGACCAGTTCGCCGAAATCGTCGGTCGTATGCACGCCCCAGGTGTCGAGAACCACATGCGCGAGCGGCCCGAACTCCTGCAAGGCATAGTCGCGGATGCCCCCGCACAGCTCGGATCCGGTCACGTGCCGCATTCTGCCGGGGGTGTGTTCGGCTTTGCCCACGGCCTTGACGGTATAGTCCAGCGCCTCCCGCATGAAATAATAGGCCTCGGCCGCATAGCGCGGGTCTTTGAGGCGGATTTCGTCAACCGCCTGTTGAAAGGAAGTATCCGCCATCATGCCCCCCGCAGTCGCGCGGCGATCTCAGCCATCTCAGCCGCGTTTTCATAGGATCCGGGGATCCATCTCATGTCGCGGTCGTTCCAGCGGGGGATCACGTGGAAATGGACGTGCGGCACCACCTGCGTCGCGCAGGCGCCGTTCGACTGCAGCACGTTGAAGCCGTCGCACGGCAGACGCGCCAGAAGCCGTTCGCCGACACGCCGAACCGCCACGCCGAGCGCCGCCGCCTCGGCGTCGGGAAGATCGGGCAGGATCGCGGCATGGAGGCGGGGAATCACCAGTATATGCCCCTTTTCAAAGGGACCGATGTCCAGAAACGCCACGGCATGCGCATCGGCGTAAACCTCCGCACACGGAATCGTGCCGCCCAGTATCCTGCAGAAGATGCACTCGTCCATTCTGTCCTCCTGTGACGCCCAGCCTCCCGGCGCGTCTTTCAGATCTGAATCGCGCCCGTCAAGGCGCGCGCCGCTGCAAAGCCATGACGCGCACAGTAGGCTTCGATGCCCTCGATCACCCGCAGCGGGGTCTTCGGATCAATAAAGTTGGCCGTTCCCACGGCAACGGCGGTCGCCCCAGCGATCATAAACTCGATCGCCGCGACCGGCCCGCTGATGCCCCCCATCGCCAGAATCGGAATCCGCACCGCCCGGGAGGCCTCCCACACCAGTTTGACCGCCACCGGATGGATCGCCGGACCGGACAGGCCGCCGACACCGTTCGCCAGGACCGGCCGCCGCGTCTCGATGTCGATCACCATCGCCGGTATCGTATTGATCAGCGCCAGCGCATCGGCCCCGGCCTCCGCCGCGGCCCGGGCAAAGACAGCGATGGACGGCACGTTCGGCGCCAGTTTCGGCATCAGCGGCAGCCGCGTGCGCTTTCGCACCGCCGCAACCAGCGACGCCATGACGCACGGGTCGGCCCCAAAGGCGTGCCCCCCCTCCTTGACATTCGGGCACGAGACGTTCAACTCGATCCCCGCGACACCTGGCACACCGTCCAGCCGCGCCGCCACCTCGGCATACTCCGCTTCGCTTGTCCCCCACACATTGACAATCACCGGCACACCCGCCTCGCGCAGGAACGGGAGGTAGTCGCGAATCAGGCCGTCCACGCCAGGGCCCTGAAGCCCGATGGCGTTGACCATGCCGCCCGGCACCTCGACGTGCCGCGGCAACGGGTTGCCCGGCCAGGGCTGCAAGCGGACCCCCTTCACCGTCACCGCACCCAGCCGGCTGACATCGACCAGGCCCGCGTATTCGCAGCCATAACCGAAGGTTCCCGATGCCACGGCCACCGGATTTTTCATCGGAATCCCACCCAGATCCACACCCATGTCGATGTCGTTTACCACACGATCTCCCGCGCTTCAAAAACCGGACCATCGTGACAGACGCGGCCGATCCATTCGGTCCCGTCGGCCCGGCGCAACCGCTGCACACAGGCCAGACACGCCCCGACCCCGCACACCATATGCTTGTCCAGCGAAAGCCAGGCGCGCGCACCCGCCGCACCCGCCCGTTCGCCGACCGCCCGCAGCATGCCGTCGGGGCCGCAGGCGTAGATCTCGGGCGGTGTGGCGGACGGCGCAGCGAGACAGGCATCCAGCAGATCGGTGACCAGGCCCCGCTCACCGCGTGATCCGTCCTGGGTTGACACCCGGATATCCCACTCCAACTCCGTAAAATCCTCAACACAGAGCACGTCGGCCGCGCTGCGTGCCCCAACCAGCACCACACCACGCCGCCCCAACCGCCGCGCCAGATAACTCAGCGGCGCGACACCGTACCCCCCCGCCACCAGGACCGGCATGCGGTCGCCGCAATCCAGCGGAAACCCGTTTCCCAGAGGGCCGATCACCGACACCGTGTCGCCCCCCGCCAGGCGTGCAAGTTGCTCGGTTCCGCGTCCGACGGTTTTGTAGACCAACGCCAGCACGCCATGATCCGCCCCGTAGATGCTGAACGGCCGGCGCAGCGAGGCGTCATCCAATCCGGTCACGCGCACATGGACAAACTGCCCGGGGTGCGCGGACACGGTCACAGCCGGCGCTTCCAGCAACAACAGGAGATAATCGTCCGTCAATCTGTGTTGCTCGATAACCCGCGCGTTGCAGTCGATCATCGCAAATTTCTCCTGGCGCCCGTCACTCCGGCGCTTTGGCATCAGCACCGGGTGGCGTACCGTTCGCAGGCCCTTCGGGAGGAGGGCTCAAATCCCGCACGGCCGCCACATATTCCTGCCGGGCCTGAAGCTGGCGAATCTCCGCGTTTACCGCCGCCGCCAATTCCATCTCGGCGGCCTGCGTCAATTTCCGCTTCCACTCATCGAGCTTGGCGCAGTGGCCGTCGACCAGCGTCTGGACTGCCAGCGAGCGGCTTTTCCCAATCTTTCGCAAGAGCTCGATATGCCGTAATTGAAGCGTGCGCAGGGGTTCTGGTTCCGTCACGGTGTGGGCGTCCGACAGCCGTCGATCGATCAGGAACCGCTCGTGTTCCTTGTTGGCGCTCTCCCACCCGAAGAAATCGCCGGCCTTCTGAAAGGCCTCCATCTGTGCTTTCAACGCCTCGATATACTGCTCGGGCCATTGCGCGCGCTGGGTCTCGTAACCCTGTTCGATCTCGGCCAGCTTGCCGTCGAGCGACTGGCGCATCGCCTGCAACTCGTTCAAGTCGGCCGTGCTCGGGGAGACGCCGACGACCTTGGGGGCCACATCCGACGCACCGTCCGGGAGCTTGGCCAACGCGGCCTCGGCATCCAGCAGATCGGGGCTGTTTTTCTCCCGCTTGATCGCCGCGCTCACAACCGCCGCAATCTCGAGCCGGCCCTCGCGGGTATGGGTCCGCAGCAGATCGTTCAGATCGTTGGTATATTTGCGCGAAAGCGCGACGCGTTTGCGTTCACGCCCGATCTTCTGCTCGGCGATCAACCGCCGGTATTTCTCCCTGAGCGTCGCCAATTCGTCAAATTCGAGCGTGGGCGCAGTGCCGAGCTGGCGCGTGCTCTGGAAGTTCTGGATCTCGGCCTGGGTCGCGATCACGCCATCGTAATCCCCCGCTACCTGCCGCCGCTCGATCAACGTCACGAGTTCACGCCGATAGGCGTCGGGCCAGGCAGATGCAAACTGCCGCTGCTCAGCGGCCAGATCCTCCAGTTGCTTCACAAACAGCTCCTGCAGCTTGAGCAGATCGGGCAATTCCGCGGGCGGCGGCAGTTCCTCGGGCGCACCCCGGGCGGTCACGGGTTCCTCCTCAAACGTCGCGACCCCCCACAACCCGGCATAGGCACGCA
>CAZOJL010000122.1:9627-11257 GCA_964580075.1 uncultured Akkermansia sp.
GAGACCAACAGCTCCTGACAGATTCGCTCGGCGGTGTCCCAATCGCCGCTCCGGATGAACATCTGCGCACGGGAAAGATCGCGTCGCACGATCAGTTCCGGCATCCGGCGCTCGTCATCGCCAAACGCCAGCGCGTCGCCGGACAGTTCCCGGTACTCGCGAATAAAGTTCTGGGCCCGCTCAAAATTTTCCGCTTTCAGTTCGACCGGAATCAGCTCTTTCAAACGCTCGCGGTGGGTGATCGCCCGTTCGGCCTGCTCTCGCACATCGTGTATCTCTTTGACCAATTGGCGGCCGGCCGGGCCGGCCGGTTCAAAGGCATGCGTACGGCTGGCGAACGCCACCGCCCGCTCATACTGGTGCCGTCCGACGGCAGACCGCATCCGTTCCAGCAGATGCCGGGTTGATTCGTAAGCACGGGAATCGGCTCCGCATGTGCCGCAATACTGGATGCCCACAAAGGTGTCGGCCCCGCATTCGGGACACGCTTCGCCCCCGTCCCAGCCGCACTCGGCACAATAGCGGATGGTCAGCGGATTCACCGTGTCACACCATTTGCAGCGCCAAGTGGTCTTGACCGTCGGCGTTTCGATTTTTGTTTTGTTCTGAACGGCATTCAACGCTTCCGTGAACGCCGCCGCCGAAGCCCACCGTTGTTCGCGGTCCGTGGCAAGGGCTTTGACCAACACTTCGCGCAGCGAGACGGGTATGTCCTGATCGCGGAAATAACGGGGGTTTTGACCGGTGATCGCGAAATAGAGGATCGCCCCCAGACCGTACACGTCCGATCGCTCGTCCGTGAGACTCGCGTCCTGCTCCTGCTCCGGCGAGCCATAGCCCAGCGACAACAACTTCTCGCCGGGTACCGTGAGTTTGTTCTCTTCGGCCCGCATCAGCCGTGCGAGCCCGAAGTCTACGATCTTCGGCTCGCCCGTCTTGTCGAGCAGAATGTTGCTCGGCTTGAGGTCCCGGTGAATGACGCCATTCTCGTGGGCATAGGAAACGGCCCGGCCAATCTTGACCAGCAGACTGATGGCATCGACCACCGAGAGTTGGCCATTGCGGGAGATGTGCTGATCCAGCGTAAGCGACGACGACGGGAGGCGGGGGACCCCCTCCACCGCCTCATCCGCCGCGCGCGACGTCACGCCGTCGGCGCCGGCGACATATTCCATCACGATGTAAGGGCCGTCGGCATCCTCCCCCAGGGCGTACACATGGACAATATAGATGTGGTTGAGAGCGGCAACCGCGCGCGCCTCCTGCAAAAATCGTTGGCGCAGGCTCTGGATTCCTTGCGCCTGCCTGTTGAGCCGCTTGATCGCCACATAGCGGCCAAGGCGCCGGTCACGCGCCAGATAGACCACGCCCATTCCACCGTCACCGATACGGCTCACCACCGCATACTGGCTGAACAGCGATTCGCCCCCCATCGGGTGCGTTTCCGGCCGCTCCTCCGGAACAATACGAACCGTCCGCGAGCCGTCTTCCCCCGCATCGGGCCCACCCGAATCATTCGCGGCGAGGCGCATGCGCACCGTGCCTTCGTGCGGCGTGTCCGTCGCGTGTTCGTTCGATTCGTTCATGATTGCCTCATACAATAGTGGTTAAGCCCCTCGAACGTCAAGCC
>CAZOJL010000123.1:0-11147 GCA_964580075.1 uncultured Akkermansia sp.
CGGGAATCAGGGTTCAGGATGCCAGGGTTCAGGCCGGAAACGCCTCCTGAACCCCAAACCCTGAACCCTCCGCTTGCACAAACCGGAGGTTTTGCAAGCGCCTCAAAGGTTTAGTTTTTTAGGAACAGAATAACACCGGACAAAACGAACGGATACCCCATGAGTAAAGCCATGAGTAAAGCCATGAATAAAACCATGCCTAAAGCGTTGAATCGAATCCCCGTCAAGCTCGCCGGCGAAACCGGCGTGCGTTATGGTCGCGAACCGATGAGCTTTGGCGTCCCGTTTGCCGAGGGAGCTTTCCCGGCAGGTTCATGTTTACGCGCGGTGCGGGCGGACGGGCAGGAACTGCCGCTCCAAACAGCGCCGATGGCGACATGGAAGAAGGACCTGAAGGACGTCAAATGGATGCTGGCCGACATACAGGCGGATCCCGCGGTTGACGGGGAGACGGTGTTTCTGGAGTATTCGGCGAAAGACGCTTCCCCCACACCGCAATTGTCGGTCACCTCCAGCAATTGCAGCGGCATCCTCACAGTCGACACCGGTGCGCTGCGTCTGAAATTGCGAACCGACTACGAGCGCTGGCGCCTTCGCGAAAACACATCACCCTTCGCCGGATGCCAGATCAAGACCTCCGAGGGGTGGCGTGATGTGTGGCAGGGGGCCGGGCTGCTGCTCTACATGAAGGACCAGCACGGCAATCTCTACACCTCGCTCGGGATCTGCCCGGCGCCGAAAATCGTCATTGAGGAGTGTGGCCCGCTGCGCGTCTGCGTGCTGATTACCGGTCATCTTACCTCCGCGCAGGGCGTGCGGTTCTGTCCCTACAAGCTTCGCATCCATCTGTATGCCGGCAAGGCCGACATGCGCATTTTTCACACGTTTATCTTCGACCAGGATCCGACCCGCATCCAGTTGAAGGCCATCGGCCTGAACGTGTTCGCGAAGACGGGAGACGGTGCGGTGGCGGCGGTCGGCGGGGAAGGCGCGACAGCGCACTTCAGCCGCAACCTGACCCCCGACGTAAACGGATATGCCACCATGGGCGCCATCGGCTGCGATCAGGTTCGCGCCCGTCCCAATCCCGCCAACACCACGTCCGGCCAGCTTTCGATCCTGCAGTCGGACGATCTGCACTATACCGCCCGGCTAAATGATCAACCCCTTGGCGCCGCCGGCAAGGCGACGGGCTGGGCCAGCCTCAGCGGCCCCGAGTCGAGCGTGTTGGCCGGCATCCACGATTTCTGGCAGGAGTATCCGAAGGGCTTTGCCGTGTCGTCCGCCGGCATCGACATCCGCATCTGGCCGGAGGACGCGCCCCAGCCGCTGAGTTTCCTGTCGCCGTTCGATGAGCCGCCGATCGATTTCCGCGGCACGCGCGATGAGGAAGAGATCAAGCGCCTGCTGGCCGAGAACCCGACCGCGCCCCTGTCGCTGCGGCAGTTTCACACAGACGACGTCAAGTGGATCGAAGACGTGATGGCCCGCCTCGCACCGGGGCGGAAGATGAGCTACAACGACTTCATGGGACCGTTCACCGGCATCGGAACCGCCAAAACAACCGAAATCGTGTTGCGGTTTGCGGAGGGCCAGACCTCCAATACCGATGCCGCCGCGTTTGGCGCGGCCGTGCAGGAGCCCCTCGTCGGCATCGTGGATCCCGGTTACCTTTGCGGCACCGATGTATTCGGCGGCTTCCTGCCTGCCGGTCACCCGCAGTTCGAGGAGCTGGACCGGGAGCTGACCGCGTTCCACGAGCGCATCCACGTCAAACCGATCCAGCGCGCGCGACGCTACGGCATGTTCATGTACGGGCACATGATCAACGCGCATTCGCCCTCGACGCCGGACGCGGTGCACAACCTCTATATCAACAGCGACGAACCGGAGAAGGCGCTGCGCTACGTCGGCCCCTTCGGCAACGAGGCGGCCGACAGCGTGCAGTGGGTCTGGTCCCAGTTCCTGCGCAGCGGCCGCCGTTGTGACTTGCGCTGGGCGCAGCTCGCCTCGCGCGCCACGGCCGACACCAGCTTCGTGCATGCCTACCCGGGCCACGAAGAGAACGTCGGCTGCATTCACTATCACGGGCCGCACGTCTGGCACAACGGACTCAACCGGTCGCACTCCAATGTCGGCGGGATCGCGATGGACTACTACGTGACCGGCAACCGCCGGTTGCGCGATGTCATCCTCGAGGCGGCCGACGGCCTCGCCGACAACAAGCTGGAGCCCTGCGGGATCATCACCTGCTTCGCGCCGATCTCACGGGAGTTCATCATTCCGGTGGCGATCCTGCTGGAGGCGTACCAGATCAACTGGCACGAGAAGTATGGCACGCCGGCCGCGCGCTCGATCAACTGGTTCCTGCGCACGGTGCGCACGCCGGGCTTCTATCCCGCACACGTGTTCACGCGCGGGCCGCGCGGCGACCACGCCGAGGTCGAGGGGGAGGGTCGCGGCGTCTGCTGCAACGAGGGCCAGATGATGGGTCCTGCCATGCGCCTCTTTCCGTCCAAAGCGCTCCGAGATTTTATTGCGGCCAACGGCGGGACAAACCCCGATGACGTGACGAGCGAACGCGAGATGGCCGCTACCGCAGCGGGGATAAGCGGGCTCGCGAACAGCTTCCGTAACGGCGGTAATCCTGGCCTCTACTGGCATTCCGCGTGCGATTGGGCACCGCGATCCATGAAGCTCGCCGCACTGGCGGCGGAGAAGGATCCCGGCTTCTGGGACTGGGCGGAGAAGTGGACGAAAGAGCAGAAGGCTAATCCGAAGCCACCACGGCCGATGCCGCCCGAAGTGAAGGGGCGGATCCAGCTCGGCGCGCTGAGCACGGAGCCGCACCCCGCGTAGCCGCCGGCGACCCCAGGGCGAACGCATCTAAATTTCTTCCCCTGCTGCCAAAAAAAGGAACACTTTTCGCAAAAACCGCAAAATATGAGCGAATGTTTCGTCCGCCTCACCCGTGGATACACGGACGGCGGAACGAACATTCGCTCAAAACCGGGTTGATTACCGTCATTCAGCGGTTTCACCGGTATGCCGTCCGTGTATTCACGGGTGAGGCATCCGAGTGAAACCGCCCAAATTGGCGGCTTTTGCGGTAAAATTAAGATGCGTTTGCCCTGCCGGCGACCCCGGATCATCTTGTCAAAGCGCATAACACGTACCTGTCTGATCGGTGATGCGTATGGAGACAACCTTGCAGGATGTGCGATGGATTGGGGGATGCCCAGACAGGTCGCGGGCGCCGCTGTTACGCCGTGAGTTCCGTCTGGGCGGCGGGATTCTCTCGGCGGAGCTGCGCATCAGCGGTCTGGGCTATTATGAGGCGTGGATCAATGGCCGGCGGGTCGGCGACCAGGTCCTCGATCCCGCCCAGACCGACTACGAGACGCGCGTCTTCTACGCTTCGCACGACGTAACGGGCCTGGTCCAGGAAGGCGCCAACGCCCTCGGCGTGATCCTCGGGAATGGCTGGTACAACCAGAACCTCGTCTGGTCCGCCGACATGGCGTATGGTGCGCCCCGCCTGTGGTCCGAGCTGACCGTCCGGATGGCGGATGGCTCCTCTCGCGTGATCCGCACCGACAAGACGTGGCGCTGCACGGACGGTCCCGTGGTCAGCAACAACATCTATGCCGGCGAGACCTACGATGCGCGGCTGGAGCTCCCGGGATGGACCTCGCCGGGGTTCGCCGACAGGACATGGCGTCCCGTGACGCTGTCGGTGCCGCCGGGCGGCCGTATGGAGCCACAGACCCTTCCGCCCATCCGGAGGATCGAGGAGTTGAAGCCGGTCACGCTCCGCGAGCTTCAGCCCGGCCACTTTGTCGCCGACATGGGACAGAATTTTTCCGGCTGGGTGCGCATCCGCGTGCAGGCCGCGGCGGGGACCGAAATCAGGCTGAAGTTCGCCGAGGCGGTGTTTCCGGACGGCAGGGTCGACACCGCGAGCACCGGCGTTTTCGCGACGAAAGTCGAGCAGGTCGACACCTATATTTGCAAGGGAGAGGAGACGGAAGTCTGGGAGCCGCGCTTCACCTACCACGGGTTCCGCTACGTCGAGATCACGGGCTGGCCCGGCCGGCCGGGGCCGGACGACCTGACCGGCGTGGTGGTGCACACGGCGCTGGAGCCCGCCGGGTACTTCGAGTGCTCGGATGCCCGGCTGAACCAGCTCCACCGCATGGCGCTCTGGACGCATCGCAGCAACGTGCATGGGATTCCGGAGGATTGCCCTGCCCGCGAACGGTGCGGGTGGCTCGGCGACGCCCATATCGTCTGCGAGTATTCCCTCTTCAATTTCCGCTCGGATTGCTCCCCAGCACTGCGTCCCACTGCGCTTGGGTGACCGGGTACTTGCCGAGGTAGAACCCCTGACGCAAGGTCACCCGGCGCTGTACCTCGTCGTCGTCGCGACCGTGCTCGTCGGGCGGACTGCCCATATGGAACTCGCCCGGCGGAATCAGTACCATCTCCAGCTTCATCCCGCGGCCCAGGTCCACGGTCTGTTCGATCGGCAAGCCCGTGATCTTGCCATATTCCGCCTGCCATCGTCGGGCTTCCTTCAGATCGAATGGCCAGGCCGTGTGGAGGGTCGGCTGACCGCGGCGTCGCAAGCCGGACCGCACCTGCAAGCGAGTACGGCAGGCCGGCGCCTTATCGCCTTGGGCATCTTCCGCTTTCTCTGCGGCCTGTTGCGCAAGGAGGCGGAACTGCGTTGCCTGGTCCATCGCGATCTCGCCGATGAAGCCGGCCTCCGGGTTCATGTTGGGGCCCATGTCGAACGTCACCGCGCCGCCTTGGGCAAAGACTTTCTTGAGCCACGCCTGCCATTGCCCGGTCGAATACCGGACATTCCGCTTCCCCCAGTCCGAGCCCATGTACGTCAGGCAATGCCATTGCGAACCGTCCACCCGGCGCGACGTGGGCACGACGTCCAACGGATCGTTCAGCTCCCCCGCCGTGTAGTCCTCGGCGCGCGTATGGCGGATGAGCATGATGCCCGGATTGAAGGTGACGATGCGCGCCTCGCTGAGCCAGTCCGACGCCTGAGAATGTTTCGATGACCTCACACGACTCATAGTGACTCCTCCTTGTCTAGCGGATGTAGAGTTGGACCTCGTCATGGACGCTCCATTGCCATGTACGAGGCGTTTGTGGAAATCGTGCCTGCTCGATGCTTTAAGGGGGGGAGGGCTCCTTGCGCCTGCCCGTGGCGGTGGAGCGCCAGTTCGTGGTGGCCGAGGCAGAGGGCGGCCACGGCCCGGGCCGGCGCGAAGGCGGGGTCGTGACGCCAACGCCAGGCGCGATCAAAGGCGGCGGTGGCGGCGTCGAAATCCCTTTCCCGCAAGGCCCGACACCCGGTTTCAAACCACTGTCGCGCGGCGCGGTCACCCGCTTGCAAGGTGGAAAGATCGCAACCGCAGCGGGGACACGTCAGGGCGGCCTTCTCCAGCGCGCGCTTGCAGGTGGGGCAGTTGTTCATTCGGATTCCAGATAGAAGAGGATGTCTTTCAATTCCTCTATGGCCTTGACCACGGCCGCGTCGTCGCGCGCCTCGCGCGCGGCCGCGAGTTGCGCCAGGATCCGGTCCGCATCGGCCTGATCCGCCGCATCCATCTTGGCGCGTGCCTGAGTCGCGCGCGCCAGCAGGTCTGCGCAGTCGTCGGGCGGGGGTTCTTCGGTGGCAATGCCCGCGTCATCGTCCTCGGACGCATGGGCGTCGCCATCATCCAGCGGCGCCGACGCAAAGAGTGCGGCGACTTCCTTGCGCGATTTCTCGAGTTGTGCGGCATCGAGCTTGGCCAGGGCGTTCTCGATGGCCACCTCCTTGGAGAGACCGGTGGCTTTCTCCGTGGCGGTCACGCGCAAGATGCCGTCCAGATCCAGAGCCATGTGCAGGACAATCTCGTTGTTCTGGGGGACACGGGAAAGGCCCTTGATCCTGAACCGGCCAATCAAGGTGTTTTCGCGGGCGTCTTCGCTTTCGCCCTGGAAGATGTTGACCTCCACAACTTCCTGGCAGTCATAGCAGGTATAGAAACTTTCCGCGCGGCGGACAGGCAGGGGCGCCCCGGAGCGGATCACGGCGGCGAAGTGGTATTCGCAGTATTGTCCGCGCACCTCGCCCAGGCAGGACGTGCCGAAGGTGTACGGCGTAATGTCCACGAGGATGCGCTGCTCGGTCGCGCCCATCAGGCGGGAGGCCATGACGCCGGCGCCGTAGGCCACGGCCAGGTCGGGGTGAACGTCCGTGCGAGGGCGCTTGCCGAATTCGCGTTCCAGTAGATTTTGCACGGCCGGGATGCGGGTGGAGCCGCCGACCAGCACAATTTCGTCGATCTCGCGGGGCTTCAACCCCGCATCGGCCAGTGCGCGATGCACAGCGGCCAACATGCGCGCCAGGAACGGCTCGAGCAGGTCATCGAACGCAAGGCGGGTGATCTCCTCGTCGATGCGTTCCATGCCGCCGCGCTCCGTCGGCAGTTGGTCTTCGAGCAGGCGCGCAAAGGTCTGGTCCGACAGATGCATCTTGGCGGTTTCCGCGGCGCGGTTGAGGCGCAGGATGGCAGTCGGGGTGAGCAGGGCCGGCTTTTCCTGACGACTGTAGAGGCAGTCTGCGATGCTGGCGGCCAGCGCGGCATCGAAATCGTCGCCGCCGAGTTGGTTGTCGCCGTGGCTGGCGATCACTTCGACCACGTCGCCCTCCATGCGCACGATGGAAACGTCGAACGTGCCGCCGCCGAGATCGAAGGCCAGGACCGTGCGGGCGCCGTGCTTGTGCGCGGCTTCGTAGGCCAGGCATGCGGCTGTGGGTTCGTTGATGATGCGCAGGACTTCGAGGCCGGCGATGGCGCCGGCATCGCGTGTGGCTTGGCGCTGCGCATCGTTGAACTGCGCCGGCACCGTGATCACGGCCTTGGCGACCGGGCACCCCAGCCGCCGTTCGGCGCGCTCCTTGAGCCGGCGCAGGATCATGGCGGAAATCTCCTGCGGGCGGAAGGTGCGGTCGCCCAGGGTCAGCAGCGCATCCGTCCCCATCTTGCGCTTCACGGAGCGCACGGTCCGATCCGGGTAGAGCACCAGTTGATTGCGCGCCTCGACACCGACCAGCAAGGCGCCGGTGGGGTCCAGCCCGACGCAGGAAGGCAGAATGGCCGTGCCGTTCTCCTCAACGGTCTCGACGCGGCCGTCCACGAAAACGGCCACTTCGCTGTTGGTGGTTCCCAGATCGATGCCAATCACGGGATCTGCATTCATAACGTTCATAACGCTTTTGATACCTCCACATCGGCGGTTTGCAACACCTGATCTTCGCGCCGCCAACCCTGGCGCACGACGGTCACTACGGTTCCGGCAGGCCGGTCCGAGCCTGTCACGGTGGCAACAGCCCGCATCCACTTCGGATCGAAGGGCGCGCCCGGTTCGGCCACGGGGGCGATGGACAAGCGACGCAAGGCGTCGTCGGCCTTGTCGAGAGCCATTTGCGCGCTGGTCGCCCCTTCCCGGAGCAACTGCCGGGCCACACCCAGCCAAGGCCAGGACGGCAGCGTGCGCCGACGCGCGGCCCGGACCGTGTCTTCGAGGGCGGCGCGGATGGCGAGCAGCTCCGTCAGCACGGCGCCCTGTGCTTCGCGCCGGGCGATCGGCAGTTGGGTTTTCAGGTCGGCGGTGGTGCGCGCCAACCGTTCGTTCTGCTCGCGCAACTCGGCGCGCAGGCTCTCGGCCAGTGATCCGAGTTGTCGTTCTGCCTGCTGGCTGGCGCGCCCCACCAGGCGTGTTTCCTGGCGCAGGGCCGCGAGTTCACCAAACAGCGTTTCCAAGTCCGGCTCCGCTTCGTCCGGTTCGTCAGCATCCGGCTCGTCCGCATCCGGCTCGTCTTCGTCCGGTTCGTCTGCATCCGGAGTCGAGTCGGTCGCTTCGAGACCTGGAATTTCATCCGCAGCCGACGCTTCCGCTTCGTCGTCCGTCAGGCTGTATAGCCAGGCGCGGAAATCCGATAGGATGTCTTCGCGCCAGTCGCCTGGCACTTCGACGGCAGATTCCGGTTGGGGATCCGAAGGGATCGCCTCCGGCATCACGGTTGGTTCGTATTCGTTTCGATCCACAGGGTTACTCCAGCTCGTCGTCGCTCGACGGTGACCGGTTTGGGCACCAGATCGGCCATGTGCGCGCCAGGCTTGTTCCCGGGCAGGCCAAAAAGGTGCAGCCGGGTGCGCGCCAGTTCGGTTTTAATCAATTCGTACGCCTCGCACACCCGTTGAAACTCGTCGGGTTTTTGCTCGGGCGGATAGATGCGAATCTTCTGCAGGTACGCGCGGCGCACCTCTTCGTCGGTCGCCGTCTCGGGAACGTCCAAGGTCAGGTAGGGATAAAGCATGGTTACCACAACTCCGGCTGGTGGGTGTCCGGTCCGGGCGCAGGGGACGAGGTTCGCGGGCGAGTCACGCGCAGTTTGCGTTGGATTTCAGACAATAAATCAAAGCTGCTGTGCCGCACCTTTTCCTTCAGACGGCCCGGCACGTCAGCCCAGGCGCTGATCCCGATTTCCTGTTCGAGCACGCGGGCGCGGGTTTTGTCGGTCAGACGCGATTCCTGGCGTTTGCGATTGACGGGCACACGACAGTGGTGGGAAAGGGACTCGACTGCCTGCACCGCCTCCATGCGTCCTGATGCATGCGCCACGTGGTGCGCCACCGCCAGGCATTCATCCACACGGTCAACTAACGCATCGAAATTCGGCTTGTCGGCGGGCGACATAAACAACGGATCATAGAGCAGCGCGCGGTAGGCGAGGTACTCCGGCGTCCGCGCGTCGCGCCGTGCCAGGCCGTTGCCGGTCAGCGCCCAGAAAAGCGCGCGTGCTCCCGGATGGGACAGAACATGGGGCTTGCAAAGACCTTGCAAGAGATCCCACACCGCAGCCGCGTCCGCCGAGCGATCCCGACAGGCGGCTACGATGACCGCACCGCTGGGAAACAGATGCTTCAAGGACCAGACCGCATCCGGCTGTGCGGCCAGTTTCGCGAAATCAGACACCAATTGCGCGGGTGCTGCCCGGGCCTGTGCCGCCAGGCGTGCATCGGCTTCGGTCAACTCCGCCGACACCTCCGCGCGCCACTGACTCTCCAACACGCTTACGGCTTGAAAAGCCCAGATCGGGTGTCCGGCAGCCTCCCAATCCGCGCGTCGCGCCGCCGCCTCGCCTCCGCTCCGCGAGGCACAAATCCAGCGCAGCGTGGCGCAGACGACCCGGATGAACTCCGGCGCATTCGGGGCGATTTCGTCCAGATCCTTTTCCGCAGCGGCATACATCCTGCGGGCCAGGCGCCCGGCGGCGCTGTCAAGGCGAAGCAGCGGCCTCAGGGCCTCGACTTCGGGCCGACCGCGCGCCACGCTTTCCAGCCGTTTGAACATGGACAAGGCCTTCTGGGGCGTTCGCTTGGCGCGGAAAAGCGCGGTCAACTCCAGCAGCGGCGTGACATCCTCCGGGAAGGCATTGATCCACGCCTGTAGAGCGGCTTCCTCGTCGCCCTGGCAGCGCTGCATCGCCGCGTGCCAGTGGACAAACGTTTCGCGCAAGGGATGGAACTGCACGCTCTGTCGCCATAGTTTCTCTACTTGGCGGCCAGCATCGGCATCGGGATCGGGATCGTCCTCGTGCATCTCGAACTCGTCGTCGAACTCGTCGTCGAACGCATCGTCATCCGAATCGTCCTCTTCCCGCGTCAGGCGGATCGTGGCCAGCCGGTCATAGATCAGTGCCATGGCCAGCGGCGGCGGCTTGCTGTGCTGGATGACAAGCTCCCATTCCTCGGCACAATCGCTTTCATCCCAATACAGGAACTTGGCAAAGCTTGCCGTGAACTGCGGATGTTGCCGGAAGGATAGGAATAGTTCGTGCACTTTTCTGAACGATCCGTGCTCCCTGCAGATCCGGTCGAGCAAGGGGGCGGCGGCAAACAGGTAACGCGCCGCCATTTCGCCGAACAGTTGTTTCCGTCCGGTCCAGATCGGCTGGCGGACCAGTTCATCGAAAACCTTTCGCGACGCGGTTATCTCACCGGCTGCCAGATGCTGGTCGATTTGCACCAGTGCCCCATGCAGCGACGGCACAACGATTTTCGCGTGCAGGATCCTTTCGCGTGGGGTCTGCGGTGGCTCGCCGGCCAGGATGCGGCGTAGGACATCGGCGAGGGGACGCACGGCGCTATCGGCTGCGATCCGGTCCAGGAAGGCGGGCACTTCCGCATCGTGGCCTGCATACGCGGCTTGCAGGGCCTGGATGAACAGCCGCCAGGCGATGAACGGCGAGCGCCGTCCGATAACCTCCGGGAGTCGCGCGTACGCCTCGGCACTGGCACCGCGCTCCATCTCCTCCCAGGCATTCAGGATGGCCACGGCCGCCACCTTTAACGGATGCGCCTCCGTCAGGTGGGAATGCCGGGCCAGCAGGCGCGGATCGCGGCAATCGCGGCGGATCCAGGTGTCGATCTCTTCGGTCAACGCCGCGTCCAGTCCGTACCGGTCCAGGAGTTTACCCGCCCCTCCGCCCAGTTCGACAAGCAGGGCCGGACGGCTGGAAATCCGCGCGGCGACCTCTGGCTGTTGCGCGGTCAGCACCTGCAGCAACTCCTGCGCAGACTTATGCTGCCCGGACGCGAGCATTTCGGCCATACGAACTTCGTAGGCGCGAGCCACGAGCGAGGTGTGTTGCGGGCCGTAGGCGGGATGTTTTCGCAGCAGCTTGGCCAGCCCGAGCGCCTTGTGCCCGCGCTGTTGCGCGACCGCCGCCTGCAATTCATCCAACAACGGCGCCAGAGAATCCGGTGCGCCTGTGGCGGACATGGCGGCTGACCCTTGTGTGGTTCGATGATTCGACATGTTTAGTGAGGCACGAATTAACACCTGTGAGCATGCGTATCAAAAAGAGAAAACAATAAGGCATCCCACAGGCTATACAGGAACGAACAGCACGCCACCTCGGCGTAACCACGATACATTCCAAGAACCGTGGTCGCTGGCGTTTAGTATGCGGGGGGAGAGTGAAAATAGTCAATCCCCGATTCAGCCGCTTTCCGATATCAAAAAAATGCTGGCCGCGGGAGCGGTTTTGCCTGTAGCCTACAGGAGCA
>CAZOJL010000124.1:0-11061 GCA_964580075.1 uncultured Akkermansia sp.
GCGCTCGACGCCGTTGCGAGGGATCTGCATTCATGGCGAAGCCGGGAAAAGCGGTATTCCGCGCGACACCGCTTTGAGGAGTTTCGGAGAGGGCGGATTAGAGGGCCGATTAGGGACGGGCCTCCCATCAGTATCACCCTATCTTAAACGGCACACTTACTCCACCTGCTTACTCGCTCCCTCATGGCTCTCGGACATGACCTCGCATGCATCAACAGAAAATCCCCCGCTAAACCCGGAAGCGCTCTTTTCCCGCGGGCGCAAGCGACTTCAGGTGCGCGAGGGCCTTGGCATAGTCCGATGTCGAGGACAGATGTTCGAGCATCAGCGGCACATCCCTGCCGAGGCCGGCAAGCCCCTGCAGGTATGCCTGGTAGTCCAGGTTTCCCGTGCCGGGCCGGACCTCGTCGAGATGCAGCGCCAGCTCGCTGCGCAGCCGCAGATCTTTGGCATGGCAGGACACGATGTGCGGCCCCAGCCGCGCGAAGCAGTCGCGCAGGACCGCTGCCGTGTCGAAGTACTGGCGTGGCGAAACGATAATGTTCACGGGGTCCAGGTGCACCCCGAATGCCGGCCGATCAACTGCCCTCAACAGGCTTACATAGCTATCCACACTGTCCGGAACGATCCACTGCATCATTTCCAACGCGAACTTCGTGCGGCGTGGCTTCACGGTATCCACGACCTGCCGCACGATCTGCACCGCGGCATCGAAGCCCTCGGGCGCCAGGTTCATGGGATGCGGACCGATCTCGGTGCCCCAGTCGTACGTGCCCAGGAAGTCCACGGTGCACAGGGCGCCGACCTCGTCCGCCAGCGCCAACTTGTTGCACACCCGTTCCCTGTTGGCCACGGCTTCGGCCGGGTTGGACGACAGCAGTTTGCACCACTCGTTAGCCTCGGCGATCACAATCCCGGCACGTCCGAACGCCTCACGCACGGCATTGATCCGGTCGCGGTCTCCCAGCGCGATCTCCGGGCAGTATGCCGCCGTGTAGCCGAAACGCCGGTGCGCATCCGCCAATTCCCAAGGATCCTGCGAAGAAGCAGATACCGGGCCGCCAAACAAGATCATTTTCACACTCCTTGCTGCCCTCATCCGTCAGAGCAGTAAAATTGAGACAACGCGAGAAATCGGTGTATGAGTATGTAGGTATGTGAGACGAGCAACGCGCTCCCGCTCGCGCACCCACAGACTCACGCACTCACATACTTGGGTTGCGGGCGAAGCCCGCGCTGGTTCACGACATTCTCCTTTCCGCCGGCTATGCCGGCACCTCGGCGAGCATCCGGGCCGTGACGTCGTCGTTACGCCACAGCGGCAGATCGACAGGCTTGTGCTCAAGGCCGCTCAGACAAATCGCCATCATGACTTCGAATCCGTGGCACGCCAGTTCACCCCGGCAACAGTGCAGCCTGGTCTTGTCGTCCAGCCAGTCGGCAACCTCCAGGTGCAACGGAATCGAGTCCTTCACGCCATCGAAACTGACGTCGTAGTCGCTGAACACACCGTCCCGCGTGACCGCCTCCCACCCCTTGCCCACGATCACCCTGGCCACACCCTCGGTTCCCACCACGGTCGCTCCGGCATTCATCCAGAAGTGTATTCCGGGCTCCTGCTCCGGCGTGAACGTGCCGCATTCCACGAGGCCGCGCACGCCGTTGGCGAACTCCATGTGCCCCATGAAATAGCCGGGCGACGGATGCGACTCGCCGGCCCCGAAATAATCTCGCCCGTGTATGTGGCCTGCCACTTTCACGACGGGGCTGTAGTCATTCAGCCACATGGAGTAGTCGATCAGGTGCGTGGCGTAGTGCTGCATCCAGCCCAGACTCGTGGCGTGGATCGTGCGAACGCGGCCGAGCTTTCCAGTCGCGACGATCTCCTTCACCTTCTGCCAATGCCCGCCGTACTTGTGCTGGTGCGAGACCACCAGCTTCACGCCCGCCGCGTCCGCCGTTTTGCACAAGGCGCGCGCATCCTGCACCGAGAGCGCCATGGGCTTTTCGGTCACGATCGCCTTCACGCCGTACCGCACGCCCGCCTGCACGAACTCAAGCCGCGCATTGGGATGGGTGCAGAAGCTGAATATGTCCGGCTTCTCCTTCGCCAGCATGGCCTCGACGTCCGTGTACAGAGCCGGCCCTCCACCGATCAACGCGGACGCGGCATTCAATCGGCCGGAATCCAGGTCGCAGAGAGCAGCCAGCTTCAGCCGGGGCTTGCACGCCGCCAAGGCCCGCACATGGTCCGAGCCGCGCCCGCCACAACCGAGATGAGCGACAGTATATGTCTTAATAAAGGCCTCTTTTTCACACACGCTCACGTGTACTTCGCCTTCCTCGCCACGGCAATCATCGCGTCACATTCCGCTGTGGGCACCACCAACGGCTTTCCCGTCACGCCATGCCGCCCGGCCTTCGAAAACGATTTCATACGTCACTCCTTTGTGTGTTGCATGCAAATGCCGACTCGGGCAGAGACGCACATGATAAACCGGAAGGGTGCGTTCGTCCATGCGAATCCAACAAATGTATGAGAACCTGTAACCCGACTAGTGCAAGAGCGGATTAGGGGAGCGGATTAGGGACGGGCCTTGGTTGTTGGTTGTTGGGCGTTGGTTGTTGGGCGTTGAATGTTGGTCGTTTCTCATCCATTCACCTTCGGCGCGGCGGGACGCCGCTGCCCTACCGATTGCTTCGCGCATAATCGCAGACCGTACGCGTCGCTCGTACTCGTAGATCGAAAGCGCAAGCCGGCCGACGAGTACGGGCGACGATTACGGTCGATGCGTTGTCCCGATCATTGTCGCGATCATTGTCGGGCTGCTGGAAGGCCGGGCTGCTGGAAGGCCCGTCCCTTGCGGGGTTCTTGCGGGGTTTCCCTTGCGGGGTTTGAAGAGGACGCGAAGCTGTTGGATCTGGCCGGGGAGGTGGCGCGGGGGATGGGGAAGAAATAGAATAGAGGGTTCAGGATTGGGAATGAATAATGTCTTTGTCTTGATATTTCACCCTGGGGCTGCCATGATTCCACCCGTGACATCGCTGCTCCAGACCGGTTTCGGCATGTTTTCGGCCCGTGCGGGCCGAGGCCGACCGGGGTGTGCCGAAAAGCGATTTCTTATCAAAGGAGTCCAGCATGAGTCGCCCTTATTCCCATGCCGTTGTCATTGCCGCCGTTGTTCTGCTGTGGGGGTCTGCGGCCCACGCCCTGATCAATCCCACCTTCACGCCGATCCACCTGGTAAAGCAGTCCAAGCTGATCGTGTCGGTCGACCTCAAGCAGGGGAAGTCCATAGATCAGTACGACGCCTTCATCCTCGAAGTGCTCAAGGGGAAGACGGAGCTAAAGGCGATTCATCTGGATCTGTCCAAGGCGCGCGACGAACAGAACGCCGACAGTTTTCGCAAGCTGGCTGCGGCAGGCGCGCCGGCCTTGTTCTTTGTGGGCGAATTTCCGGCGCAGGACGGCAACGCGCCCCAGTTGGCCGGCCTGCTCAGCGTCTCCGGCAGATGGGCTTCGTGCGTCAGCACCCCGGATGGCAACTGGCTCTTCGACAATATTGAAGGCAAGTTCCAGGCAGTCTGGGCTGGCGGCACGGATATGCTCCGCAGGGCCGTGGACTACATTCTCACGGACGACGAACCGGATATGCCGGTCAGCGACGGCGTGGCCTGGAATAAAGAAGCCGTGCAGATTGCCAAGCTGGATGGCCAGATCCGGTCGGTGCGGACGGTGGATGTGGATGGCGACGGCCGGCAGATGCTCTTTGTGGCGCGGGACAGCGGGGACCGTCTGCTGGTGTACGATGCCACGACCCAAAAGTTCACCGACATCACCGGGGCTCGCGGGCTGCAGTCCAAATCGCAGGCCTTCGCCTGGGGCGATTTCAGCGGCCAAGGGAAACTGGCCTTGTACTCCTTTGATGGCAAAGCCCTTTCCCTGCACGTGCCGCAGGCGGATGGGACGTTCAAGGCGCAGGCCGTGGATGCGGCTGCGGCACTGGCCGGAGGGTGCGTCGGATTGGCGGCACTTGACGGCGGGGTCAAGGGGCGCGCCAGTCTGCTCGTGAGCGCAGTCGACACCTGCCCGGTGCTCGTTGCGCTGGACGCGGACAACAAGCCTGCGGTCACGGTTTTGACCGCCGAAGGGATTGACCTGAAGAAGCTCGGCGCATCGGGCGCGTGTCTGGTGGCGGATTTCGACGGCGATGCGATGGCCGACATCCTGGCCCTCCGCGAGAGCGGGAGTGTGCTGTTCCGTGGTTTGGCGGCCGGACAATTTGCGCCGGGTGTGGCGTGCGCTGTGCAACTCGGCAAAAGTCCGTCCGGCGCATGCCTGGGCGACTTCGATGCCGATGGGCGTTTCGACGTGCTGGGTGTCAATGCCGCGGGCACGTATGTCTGGCAGAACGAGGGCGCGGGCAAGTTTACCGAAACGCTGAATCTCAGCGGCGAAATGGCCTATATCGGCGGCGTAGGCGGGGTGGACTGCATGACCGGAGACGTCAACAACGATGGACGTCAGGACGTGTTGATTGCCTATGGCAGAAATAACGACGCCTGCCCGATTATCTTCTTTAACCGCGGCTTCCGCTGCTTCGGCCATGCCCATACGCTGGATCTGGCCGAGAATAATTTGCTCGACGCGGCGAAGCAAGGCCAGCAGACGGCCTGCCTGGGTGATTTCAACGGCGATGGTGCGCAGGACATGGCTCTGGCGCTGCGCAACGGCGAGTTGTGGATATTCTTCCGTGCGAACCAGAATCAGGAGACTCGGGTCGCCCTCGCGTCCCTGCCGACAGGCGGCGCGTGCAAGGGACCTGTGACCGTCACCGGCTGGATCGGCAAACGCGGCCTGGGCGCGTGGAACGTCCAGCCCGGCGTGACCCAGGCGTTCATCTGCCGCAGCGATGCCGGCCCCGTGACGCTCAAGTGGCGCCTCCCCGGCGGCCAGGAGCAGACCAAGGAAGTCGTCCTGGAAAAGGCTGGCACGCTGAAGGTGGAGATCAAGTGAGGAGAAACCAACATGCTGCCAGACTATCACATGCACACGCCGCTTTGCCGACACGCCCACGGTTCGCCTGAGGAGTATGCGGCGGAGGCGGTACGCAAGGGGCTGGCGGAGATCTGTTTTACCGATCACTCGCCCGCGCCCGAAGGGCTGGAACAATACGGCATGCGGCTGGACGAGTTTCCTGCCTACCAGGAGGCGGTGTTCCGGTGTCGGGAATCCGCTGCGATTCCGGTATTGTTCGGTATTGAGGCAGATTTCAGTCTGCAGCCCGAATTCCAGGCTTTTGCCCGGGAATGGCTGCCGGCCCAGCCGTTCGACCTGGTGCTCGGCTCTGTGCATGCGATCCGGGGATGGGTGTTCACCAACGGCGGGGCGGAGTACGAGCGGTGGAAGACCGAGGACGTGGCCGCGGCCTGGCGGGAGTATTTCGACCTGGTGGGGCAGATGGCCGACACCGGCTTGTTCGATATCGTGACTCATCTTGACGCGCCCAAGCATTCCGGCTACTGGCCGCCTGAGTCGCAGATCCCGGAGATTGTGCAGCCGGCGCTGGACCGCATTGCCGCCGCAGGCATGGGAATCGAGCTGAACACGTCCGGCTTGATCCGGCCCTGCAAAGAGATCTATCCGTCGCCCTTGATCCTGAACTTGGCGCGGGAGCGCGGGATTCCCATCAGCTTCGGATCGGACGCGCACGGGCCGCAGGATGTCGGGCGGTATTTCGATCAGGCGCTCAAGTTGGCCAAGGATGCCGGATACACGCACGGCCTGCGCATGCGCGGGAGGAAGAAGGAGTTGGTGCCGCTGCCGGGTGGGTGAGAAGAGTGGGTGAGAAGAGTGGGTGGGAGTGCGTGGGTGTGTGAGTGTGTGGGTTTGTGGGTGGGTGAGTTTGTGAGACTCGACAGCAATCGAAGGATGGAACGGGCGCAACGGATGAGCAGAAAGCATAGCAAACACAAACTGGCGCGAGTCTGGCCCGCCGTGGCGATCATGGCAATCTGGCTGGCGGGGGCGGCGGGCGGCCGTGCCGCGGAACCGGCGGTGTCACCGGGCAAGCCGGCCGATTTCACGGCCGCGGCCGCCGACACCGCCGTGCTGCTGGACGAGGACACGGTCTGGCGACACCTCCACTTGGAGGGACCTTCCTTCTGGCTTATGGATGATCCGAACGTGGGCTCCCCAGTCAGGAGGCCGCAGTGCGTCAAGACGGCCGCAGGCACCATGGCCAAGGTGGGAATTGTGGTTGGCGGCGGCTCTGGCGGCAGCAGTTCACGCCCGGTTGATTGGCCATCGGAGGCGACCTCGTTACCGCCACCGTCCGACTGGGCCGGCGTGACGTTCGACGATAGCGCGTGGATGCTCGCCTATTGGCCGCAGCCGCTTACTGATCCGAGTTTGACTGGGTTCGTAGAAGGACATATACCCGTAAAAGCGTCCAGTCCCTTCGACACGGTCGTTGTGCTGGCGCGCAGCAGATTCGAGATCAAGGATCCGAAGCGTGTGAAAGCATGCCGCCTCTCGCTGGATTATTGGGGTGGTGTGGCGGTGTATGTGAACGGCAAGGAAGCGGCCCGCGGCCACCTGCCCGGCCAGGAGCCCGATATTCTTGCGCGTCTGGCCGAGGCCTACCCCACGAACGCTCTGCCTTGCAGTCAGCAGGGTGACAAACGGACGGGAGAGGGCCTTATCCGGCAGTTGCGCGACATCGAAATCCCCGCCGCTCTACTGCGTCCCGGCGTGAACGTGCTGGCTGTAGAGGCTCATCCCACAGCGATTCCCTACTCTGTCTGGAAGCGCTACGACGAGTTCTATACTTGGCCGACCATCGGCGTGCTGAAAGCGCGCCTGACCGTATCGCCGGCAGATGCCGCAATCACGAACGGCCTGCGCCTTCGTGGGCTCCAGGTGTGGAATTGCACGGTGAACGACACGGTGACTGCCGGGAACGACCTGCGCGAAGTCAGTGCGCCCGTGCGGCCGGTGGTGATCCGCGCAGTCCGGAACAGCGTCTTCTCGGGGCGGCTGATGGTGGGCTCCGACCAGACGAT
Organism: uncultured Akkermansia sp.; assembly: GCA_964580075.1. GTDB lineage: Bacteria > Verrucomicrobiota > Kiritimatiellia > RFP12 > JAAYNR01 > VGWG01. The sequence goes on from CAZOJL010000124.1 coordinate 7,066, forward strand.
CACGGGGTTGACGGTGAAGGTGTCGGACCTGGCGGGAGGCGGCAATAAGATTGCCGCTTCTGCGGTCCGCGTGCGTTATGCCGTTCCCGCCACGCCCGACAAATCCTGGGCGCCGCAGGGACGGTTCGACGGTCTGCTGGATCAGATCCCGGCGGAGATTCCGGCATGCGTGGCAAATACGGCCACCCATGCACTTGCACCCCTGTGGTTCACGGTACGGGTTCCCGGCAACGTCAGGGCGGGCCTGTACGAAGGCCGGATCACGATCGCGGCGCAAGGATTCCAGCCACAGACCGTGCCGCTTCAGGTGCGGGTGTACGATTGGACCCTGCCCGATCCGCGGGACTGGCGCGTGCAGAACTTCATCTATCATGCGGAGGAGGTCGCCGCGCAACACTACGAAGTGCCGAACTACTCCGACAGGCATTTCGAACTGGTGGGCAAGTCGCTCGCCTTGCTGGCCGAGCTGAACTCGCGGCAAGTACAGGTCAATCTGGTGTGTGACTTCTTCGCGAACGGTTATTCGGGCAGCATGAGCTCCAACCCGGAGTCGCTGGTGCGCTGGATCAAGCAACCCGACGGTTCGTTCAAACACGACTTCACGAACTTCGACCGCTACCTGAATATGGTGGCGCAGACAATCGGGAAACCCCGAACCCTGCGGTTGAACTGCTGGGGCGATTGCAATCCCGGGCGCGTGGGTACGCCCTGGATTTCCGAGGGGTTCGATAATTCCGGGGAACGGCCGGTGACCGTGCTCGACCCGGCGACAGGCAAACTCACCCGGATGAAGCAACCACCGCTGGGCACAGAGGAAAACTACCGGTTCTGGAAGCCGGTGTTCGACGAAATGCTCAAGAAGATCAAGGCGCGCGGCTGGCTGGATGAGACCACCCTGGGCTACAACGCCTGGTTCGCGTTGTCTCTGCCGAAACTGGTGGACGAGGCGAACAGGCTTTGGCCCGGCGGCGAGTGGAGTTTTACCGGGCATAACGGGGCGCAGGACATGCTGTTCCGGGGGACGGAAACCAACATTGTTATGACCGTGCGTCATGCCGACACGGTTTATGTGGCCCCGGGCCCACGTCAACCGCTGTGGATGCTTGATAAACCGCGGCGCAACACCTTCATCAACGACTGCCGAAATTTCCAGCGGGAGGAGTATCCACTGCATCGCATGCGGCTTCTGGTCGAGAACTACGGCGCCAACTACGGATACGGATATGATGGCGTGGGCGATTTTGGGGCGGATCTGTTCCCGCTTAAGCGTCCGGTGGGCGGATACTACATCCCGGGGGCCAGCTCCGGCTCGGGATGGGCCTCGGACCACCGCAGCACCCTGGCCATCCTCTATCCGAGTTCCGACGGCCCGGTGGCGACCGAGCGCTTCGAAATGCTTCGTGAGGGCGCGGAACTGTGCGAGGCGGCCCTCTTCGTCAGAAACGCACTTGAAAAAAAGAAGGATCTGCTTCCGCCTGCCCTTCAGCAGCGGGCGAAGAGTTGCCTGCTCGAACGCGACGCTGCTTTCAATCGCGTGGCCTTTCGTGTCCGGTTCATGCATGGCGAGGAGGACGCGAAACTGCTCGATCTGGCCGGCGAGGTGGCGCGGGCGCTGGCAAGCACCAAGCCGGTGGCGCCGACGGAGGCGAATGTCAAAGGCTCGGACAGCAGGACTCCGGCGCTGCCCATCGCGAAAAATGTGCCGATCAAGATCACGGGCGGGACGGTTTCGGAGTACGACGATGCGAAGGGGGTCCGATGGACGGTGCTGATTTTCACGAACAACGGCATGTTGGAGGTTGCCAAGGACGGCATCGTCGATGTGCTGGTGGTCGGCGGTGGCGGCGGCGGCGGCGGCGGACCCTTTTTTGGCGCGGGTGGTGGTGGCGCGGGTGGCGTGATATTCCGCGATGCGTACCCCGTGACTGCCGGCAACTACACGGTGATCGTGGGCACCGGCGGGACCGGCGGAGTGAGTCATAACGATGATGGCTATGATGGCGGCTATTCCTGTTTTGGCTCATTGCATGCCTTTGGAGGTGGCGGCGGTGCGAAAGCTGGCGGTGGTAGCGGATACCATGGCGGTAGCGGCGGTGGCGGTGCGGGGAATGGTAGGCCTCCCGGAATAGGACGCCAGGGGATGGACGGCGGGTGCGGAGTGGAAGCGGAGACGGCTTACGGCGGTGGTGGCGGCGGTGGCTTTACTTTGGCGGGCGGCAACGGGTCAGTGAAAGTCGGCGGAACCGGCGGCGACGGCATTGACATGACTTCGTGGCTCGGCAGCGTAAAAGCAGGCGATAGTGGCTGGTTTGCGGGTGGCGGTGTGGGTGGGACGTGGGATGACGCGGGAAACGCCACCAAACCGAAAGGAGGCGGAGGATACAACGGTTCCAAGAACGGCATGGCGAATACCGGCGGCGGCGGGGCGGGTGGACGCAAAAGCGAACCCGTTGCCGGCAACGGCGGTTCGGGAATCGTGATCGTGAAGTTCGTGAGAGCGGGAATGTAGGTGGGGGTATTCAGTATTCGGGCTTGCCCGCCGTCTTGTCCGCCATAGTTCTGACTTCTCTTGGAGTCGGAACGACAGCAGAAGCGCAAGTGTAGCGCGCCGCAAAGGCGGGTCTGGCGAAAGCCGGCTCGCCTTGGTATAGGAGGCAGACAGAGCAGTTATCGCGTGGCGGAACTGGAGCGGAATTGGTGACAATTCCGGGAACGAGGCAGATGGAGAAGACGGAACTCTGACGAATTCCGCGCCGGGGAGTTAGCAGGATTGGAGCGGAATTGGTTCCGCCGAAGGCGGATCCGCCTCTGGCGGAAACAATTCCGGCCGGGAGAGTAAGGAAGATAGCATGGCTGACGATGCAATGACAACGACTTGGGACTTCGGCACTATTTTGCATCGGCTGCGGAGCGCCCCTGGCTCGCGCGGCTGTGTGGGCTGCCGGTCGGCCGCGGTGTGCGTGATCAGGCCGGCGCGCGCGTGAATTCATACGGAGGTACGGATCGATGAACAGCAAAGAGCGAATGATGAGAGTCCTGTCCGGCGAACGGGGCGTAAACCCGCCGGCGGTGTTCCATAGTTGGGGCGACTACAAGGTGTGGATGCGTATTTCGATGCCGACCGGACGACCGTGGACGCGATCCTGGCGTCCGGCACGTTCGACCACATGAAGCCGTTGGCCGATGCATTCGGCGACCGGGTCTTCATCGCGATCAATGACGGCATGAACGGGCTTCCCTGGATCCCGTACGAAGAGGCCGTGATTGCCGCATTCGAGACACCTGAACTGGTCGCCCACGCGATCCGGCGGCAATGCGAGAATTTCATGCCGCGGGTGCTCGCGGCGAAGGCCTGCGGCGCGCATGCCTACATTATCTCGGAGGGTTTTGGCGGCAGTCTGGGCCAACTCTCGCCGGCGCTGGAGGAACAGGTGCAGGCCGAAGGCAAGCGCTGGCTCTACGCCGAAATCCGGAAGGCCGGTCTGCTCCCCATCGGCTACTGGCTGGGGGATGTCCGCCCGCACATGCGCTGGCTCAACAGCCTGAACATGGCCGGGCTGATGATCGAGGAAGACAAGAAGGGATTTGCGCTTGATCCCCCCGAGATCCGGCGGATGCTTCGCCCCGAGACCTGCCTGTTTGGCAACCTGGACAGCAACCTGCTGCTTTGGGGCACACCGGATGCCGTCCGTGCCGAGGTGCGCCGCCAGCGCCGGGCCGCCGCCGAGGGGGCGTTTGTGGTCGCCAACGGCTCTCCGCTCGTGATCGGCACACCGGCGGCGAACCTGGATGCGTATATGCAAGAAGCACGAAGCTGAGGAGGCGGGGACGACGCGGAAGCCTCAATCGGTTGACGACTACGGCGACGACTACGGATTACGGAGAGATACAGCACAATGGGCAAAGTGATGACAGTACTGGGTCCGGTTGCCGCGAATGAGCTGGGCGCCGTGACGATGCACGAACATCTGCATCTGGATCAATATGCGGAAGCGG
>CAZOJL010000125.1:0-10717 GCA_964580075.1 uncultured Akkermansia sp.
AGAAAGCCCTGAGCCAGAATCTGAAAAACATAAGAATTTAGATGCGCTTGCCCTGTGAGAATTGCTGATCCTTCTTGACACGCCCCCTTCCACACGGCTACGCTCGTAACACGGTCAGGATGCTGACTCGTGTGTGAGAATATCGGGGTGATTCATGTTCCGCATCCGCGAAGTCTATGACGACATACTGCCGGTCAACCGCGCCGCCATCATACAGGTGCAGGCGATTCTGCGTGCCCAGTTCCCGCTGCTGCGCGAAAAGGTGATTCAGGAGATCCCCGAACGGCTGCGCAACCCCCTCAAGTACAAGTTTCGCTCCTCGCTGTTCATCGCGGAGGGCGGCAAGGCGAAGGTTCTGGGGTTCGCCTTCTTGTTTCACGAGCCGGAGATGCAGTTCTGCTACCTCGACTACTTGGCGGCCACCCAACTGGTGAGCGGCCGGGGAATCGGTGGCGCACTGTACGAGCGCGTGCGGCAAGAGGCGCTGGCCCTGCAGTCCGTGGGTCTGTTCTTCGAGTGTCTTCCCGACGATCCGGCGCTCGCCCCCGATCCGGAAATCCTCAAGCAGAACGTGGCACGCCTCAGGTTCTACGAGCGCTACGGCGCCCGGCCCATTATCCATACCGCCTACGAAATGCCCATTTCTCCGGAGAGCCTCTATCCGCCGTACCTGGTTTTCGACGACCTGGGCCGCGGCGTGGCCCTGCCATGCGAGCGCGCTCGCGTCATTGTGCACACAATCCTGATACGTGAATACGGTCACGTCTGTTCGAAGGAATACATCGACACGGTCGTGGACTCCTTCCGCGATCCGGTGGTCCAACTGCGCGCGCCGAAGTACGGGACAAAGGAGCCCGTGCCGCTCCGGCCCACCGTGCCCAAGGACCTGCGCATCGTCCTGGTCGTCAACGACCGGCACAGCGTCCACCACGTGCGTGATCGCGGCTACGTGGAATCCCCGGTCCGGATCAAGACGGTCTTGAAGGAGATTGGCGACAGTAACTTGTTTGAGAACGTCCCCCCCCGCACCTACGCGGACAGCCATATCCGCGGCGTGCACGACAGCGAGTACGTGAACTACTTCAAGAGAGTGTGCGACAACGTCCCGGAGGGGGAATCGGTCTATCCCTACGTGTTTCCCATTCGCAACCTCGCGCGCCCGCCCAAAGAGCTGGCGGTACGTGCGGGGTACTACTGCATCGACACCTTCACCCCCTTGAACCAGAGCGCCTACGCGGCGGCCGAGCGAGCGGTGGACTGCGCGCTGACCGCGGCCGATGCCATCCTGCGCGGCCGCCAGATCGCCTACGCGCTGGTTCGCCCGCCGGGGCACCATGCCGAACGCCGTTCCTTCGGCGGATTCTGCTACTTCAACTCCACCGCCATCGCCGCCCAGCACCTCAGCGCGTACGGCAAGGTGGCCATCCTGGATATCGATTACCATCACGGCAACGGTCAACAGGACATCTTCTACGAGCGCGCGGACGTGCTGACGATTTCCATTCACGGGCACCCCAGCTTCGCGTATCCCTACTTCAGCGGATTCGCGGACGAGAAGGGACGCGGCGCCGGACAGGGGTTCAACGTCAATATCCCACTGCCGGAGATCGTCGACGGGGCGCGGCACCAGGAAGCGCTGCAGCGGGCATTGCGCCTGATCCGGAGTTTCCATCCGGTCGTCCTGGTCGTCGCCCTGGGGCTGGACACGGCCACAGGCGATCCGACCGGCAGTTGGAGCTTGCAGGCCAAGGATTTCGAGGCCAACGGCGCGCTGATCGGTGCGCTGAAAGTGCCCACATTGGTCGTGCAGGAAGGCGGCTACAACAATCGCAACCTGGGAATTAACGCACGCCGCTTCTTTTGGGGCCTGTGGGTCGGCATGCACGAGCGCAAAGCCGAAGAGACCGCATCGCCCCCCCCCCACGACCAGACCGCGCAAACAGAAGATAGCGGCCAATGTGTCAACGAGCCAAAGCCATAAGATCGCCCACCCAGCGACCCGAGGCAATTTCATACCCATTCTATCTCTGCCTTGACAGGTTCCCCCCCCGCGTGATATAAAACGCGCATTCACACGTTCGTGTGCGGTGGGGGCGCTTAGCTCAGTTGGTTAGAGCGCTACTTTCACACGGTAGAAGTCACAGGTTCGACTCCTGTAGCGCCCACCAATTCGCGTTTTCCAATGCCGTCGCCTCCGTTCGGCGTCACCCAAGAGCAGTAGAGGCGCATGTAAAACCTCCTTCGGAGGTTTTTGCAAGCGCCTTCGGTTTCTGAATCCTGTGTTTTGATTCCATGTCGCGCTTCCAGTGGCATGTTTTATGCTTTCACACGCGCAGGCACGCTGTGTTGAAAAAAGGTATTAATTTATGAGCCGGTCATTTTGTGGGAGCGTAAGGGTTGCGCTTGCGGGTTTTGTCTGGCTTGGGGTCGCGGCGCCGTGTGTGGCGGCGTTTGAAGATCAGTTTGAACTTACCTACCGCAGGGAAATGGGGTCCGTGCTGTGCCGCTGGTCTGACGCAGGTGTGGCGGTGCGGATGGCGTATGACGGGATGACGAACGTGTTGCGAATCACGCCCGGCGCGACCCGCGCAGAGGGGGCGGCTGCGGTTGACATGCTGCGGGCGCCGCCGGCGCTCGCCACCAACCTTGTCTGGCTTACTTTCAAGCGTCAGCCGCAGGCGTGGACGTTCTATCTGGCAGATGCGCCGGTCGCCCGTTTTCGTGAACTCGGCACCAACCGTGTCTCGCTGGCCGTTGAGGCGTCGGTGATCCCCGGGGAGGAGGAGCGTGACAGTTTCACCCAGCGCCTGGGGTCCTTCCGGTTTGATGATGCGTTCATGGTTCCGGAGGGGGAGAAGCTCTCGAAGCTCTGGGAACCGGTCGCCGGGACCTGGTCGCTCCATGCCGTGACCAACCATCTTGCGGCGCAAGCCGCCAAACTGCGCGCCGGGCATTTACCCACGCCGGCCCGCAGTCCGAATTTCTACAGCCTTCAGGGCGTCGGCACCTCGGCGGTGATTCTGGCGGGTGAGACCTTCCACGATTCCTATTCCGTGCGGGCCGCAGTGCAGCACAACGCCGGGACCAACGGCATCGTTTTTCTCGTGACCGAGGCGGGTGATTGTCACGGGCTCACCGCCCGCACCGATCCCGAGAGCGAGCATCTCGTGATCGAACTCTGGCGCGGGTCGATCGCCACCAACGGCGTGGCGCGACGGGTGCTTCAGGCGTTTCAGACCGACCTCACGCCCGGGCAATGGCTGCAACTCGAGGCCGTGGTCTTTGACGATCGACTCTGTATCGTGGTCGACGGCATCGAGATCGTGCGCCGCGACTGCCCCGACTTGCCGCCCGGAGGGCGCTACGGCCTCATCGCGTATGCCGAGGAGGGCACCCGGTTTGACGATTTCTCCGCGGCATCTCACGAGGAGTACCCCTTTGATTGTGCCCCCGCCTTTGCCGCCGCCATCCTGCAGACCGTCGGTGACGTGACCGTGCGGGGGTTCGCGGATGAAGGGCCGCTTCCGCGCCCCGCAACCCTCACCTTTGCGGGACACGGCGAACGAATCTGCCGGTTTGGAAGCGACATCGACGCCCCGCACCGTCTCTCCGTTCGCTTCCTGTACGAAGGGCACGGCGTCCTCGCACGTGTGGGTGTGAGGATCGGCAACGGAACTCCCGACGCGCCAGCCTGGCACTTCACCTGTCGGATGACTGCCACCAACCGAATCTTCTCCCTGCTGCGTCAGGATGGGACCAACACCGTCACGGTTGACTGCATGACCCTCCCCGCCGGAGAGGGACGCGACATCCGCCTGACGCTCGATGCCCTGAGTCCAGGCGAGTTGCGGGCCTTTGCCGATGACCGGCAGGTGTTGTTCCATCGCACCGATGCGCCGGTCGGCGGCGCGGGGGCGATCATCGTGACAGGCGGTCGCGTCGTTTCAACATCCCTTCCGGAATACACCACCCGCGCGGTCACGTTCGCCGATCGGTTGGAGAAGAATATGCAGTATGTCAAGGATCCCTTTATGCGGCATTGGGCGTCCCCGGAGGGGCAATGGCATACGTCACAGGAAAAGGTGACGTGGCTCCGCGGCGACATGATCCGGCGGATCCGGCTTGGCATGCCCGTCACCAAGGAGCCATCGGTGCTGCATCTGGCCACCGACGAGTCCGGATCCAATGCCGTGTGCCGGCTTGAAATCCGAGACGGTGAGATTCTTGGATTCATCCCGGCCCTGGGCGATGCCCCCCAGTTCAGCGTTGCGGTCACGAATATTCCGCTTCAAGGGGGCGATGGAAACGTCTCCAACCGAATCTATACCGTGGGGCTCGAAGACCATGTGTTCTGGCTCGGCGATGATAGTCGTCTGCTTGTGACCGCCCACCTGCCGGAAGCCGCCGCCGGGCGCCGCGTCCGTATCGAGGGGTTTGACGAAGCCACGCTGCACCACACCCTTGTCCGACGTGAAAACGTCCTGGATACCCTCTTCAATGAATCGCTCCAGACGTGGACGATCAATGGCGGCACGTGGGAGGTTGTCAACCGCTTCCAGTGCGAGCCCACGTGGTCGCACATGAACGGGGAGAACCCCGACTCGCTCGCCAGTCTCTGGTCCAAATACGATGTGTCCGGCGATTTCTGCGCCGAAATCTACGCCGGGATGCGTCATCCGTGGTACGACCGGTGTGGCGATCTGAATATGACCGTGCTTTCGAAGCGGGGGGGCAGCTCGGATGGGTACACGGTCACGGTTACCGGATGGGATCCCGATTTCTCTCAGAACGACACGCGTCTGTTTCGGAACGGCGTCTTGCAGACCAACACGACTGCGTATCTCGTGCCCCGGATCCGTTCCGGGAACGCCCGCAAGGGCGGCTACGAGCCGCTGATCCGAGGGGGGCGCGACGTGCATGGCGCGTGGTACGGGTTGCGCTTGCGCCGTACCGGAGACCGCCTGCAATTGGTCTTCGACAACCTGCCCGCCCTGGAGTTTACCGACCCCGACCCCTTGGTTAGCGGCTGTTTCGGGGTCTGGACGTTTCGCAATTCGATGATGGTCGCCCGCGTCCGCATCGCCGCCGAAACGATCCGCCCGCGGGTGTTCGCCTGCCGCGAGATCGAGCCAAACGCGGCGGCCGTTGATCACGCTCTCGATCACGCCGATGCCGCGTCGTTGCCGCTCCAGACCCTGGTAGGAGGCCTTCCGGTGGATCTCCTCACGCCGCGCTATTGGATCGCGGACGATCCGGTCTCGCTTCCCGTCATCCGTTTTCGCCGCGGCACGGAGGGGCGCGAAATGCACGTGACCGCGCATCACAGCGGTGGAACCTTTCTGGTTTCCAACGCCATACCGCCTGTGGCGGCGGGCCGGATTCTAGGGTGGCGCTTTGACCTGGCCCGATCGGCCAATGCCGCCTTCAACCTCGAATTCAGTTCGGGCAGGAACAGCACCAACGCGTTTGCCGTCAGCCAGGAATGGTCTGTCATCATCAGCGGGTCTGACGAGACACGGGGGCCGCGCCGAATTGCAGGCCGGATCGACCCGGTGCCTCCGTCCCCCTCGTCCGACGCGCCGGTCTGGACGTCCGTTTATGCGTGGCTTCCGAGCGAGGTGCTGAGTTCGGATCTCGATGTCCGTCTCGACGGGTTCGGCAATCTGCAGCCGAGCGATGCGCAGCAGGGGCTGCTGGGTAATGTCCCGGGCACGTGGTATGCCGTGCGCCAGTTTCGCCCCGTCTTCCGGGGGCAGCCCGACGTGAGCGGCACGGGCGCGCGTGCCGTTTATGAAGATCTGACCGCGGCCATCGCGGCGCTTCCTCCCGAACAGCTCAATTCTCTGGTGTTGCCGGACGCTCTTTCCCCGGATTGGTCATCCATCGAGTGGGCGATTCCGCCCGATGCCGCGTTCGGACTCGTCGCCCGCCGAGATCCCGACGAGCCCGATACCGTCACGCTTACGCCGACCACGCGCTGGAACAGCCCGCTCCTGCCGCCCCGCGCCGTCCGCATCGACGATGTTGTGGCGACCTTCACCTGTGGCCGGTCGGTCACCCGCGTGTTCCTTCCCCGCAATTTGAAGAACCGCCGGCCGGTCCTGAGCGTGGAACTGGCCGACGGCCGGACGTTCCGGCAGACGCTCGATCTGCCGCCGGATCCCGGAACCCCGCCCGTGCTCCTCGTGCTTGAACTCCCCGAAGGCCGGCTGACCACCTTTGATGACCGTCCTTTTGACGTTGCACCCTTTGTTCAACAAGCAAAGGTCAATCTGATGCGCGGAGACGCCGGGCACGGCACGGTCTTGAAGATCGCCAACAGCGGCGGCGCGACGCGTCTCAATGCGCGCCTCGCGGCCGCTTATGACCCGCTGGTCACGCCGCTGATCCAGTTCGCGTACCGTGCCGAAAATATGGCATGCGTCTCACTCGTCACGGGCCGGAGCCAGATGCGTTTTACCGAAGAGTGGGGCCTCTCCGCAATGCTCGCCGGCACGGCGACGACGACGAATGACGTCTGGCAGACGTGGCTCGGATCACCCCTGACCGCGCTCGCGGAAACCCGCCTGGCGGATGGCGTGGACGTGCCGGCCGCCGAGCTGTGTATCGGGTCGCGCCATGGATGTGATCAGACCGGACGTTTCACCTCGCTGCTGATCGACGATCTTGCTTTCGGCCCCGCCGTTGGCCCGGATCGCATCCTGGCCTTTCGCGCACTGTTTGACGACGTGGACGACGATCTGGCGGCCGTTGAATACGCGATCGCGCAAGATTCGAAACCGTGGTCCATGCGCGATGACGCCGCCCAGGCCGCTGTTCGTTGGCTGGACACTACGAACGCCGTTGTGACAGCGCCCCTGACCGATGCGCTACCCGAGGGTGTGCATCACCTGGTTGTCCGCGCCCGCGATGCGGCGGGACATTATTCTTCCGTCGCCGATATGCCGTTCATGCTCGATCGCACGGCGCCTGTGATCACGCATGCGGTCGCCGAAACGAAGCTCTATAACCAAACCTGTCTGAACGTCGTCCTCGAGGGCGGACAAGCCTTCCCCTCCTTACGCGGGCTGAAGGTCACGAGCAAGGGTTCGGAAATCGCGCTTACAAAGGACAATGGCCGCCTGTTGGTTTCCGCAGCCCGTATCCAACTCGAGATTGATTGGCCGTGGCTGCTGCGCCGCCAGATTCAGGCATCTGCGGATGGCGCTATTCTCTCGCTCGCCTTTGAAGGGGTGAGCGATCTGGCCGGAAATGCCGTGCCCCGGTTTGAAGTGCCAATCACCATCGATTATAAGAACGACAAGACGCCGCCCACCATCCTGGAGGTTAAACAACCTGAAAACGTGGAGGTCTGTCTCCCCTCCATCAGCAATCTGGGGCAGTTCTTCCAACACCTTCAGGTCGCCGACGTGAAGAACAAAACGGAGGACGATGGGTCGGTCGTAGCCGAATTCAAGACGACGGATAACGGCGCTGCTTTTGTGCGCCGTGCCTACGGGACCAATCCAGGCCTGAATACCGGCACACGGGGGTGGTTTGGCGTGAGCATCCGCACGCTGGCGGGCGACACCAATCCCCCGCCCGTGATCGAACTCCGCCTCGTGCCGTGTGCCATACCCGAAAAGGCGACCAAGCCGAAGACGGCGGGAACCTATGTGCTGACGCTTCCCGTTGACGGCACCCCTCATCCTGCCGTCCATGGAAACCTGCCGTGGAAGGCGGGCGAGTGGCGGAATGTGCTCATCAATATTCACGATGTCCTCCGGATCGAGTCCGGCCTGGAGGGCGTGACCAACGTCAACGAACTCATTCTCGCTTTTCCCGAGAAAACAATACGCACGTTCCAGATTCGCAGCGCGGCCGTGCTGGCGCCTTACGCCGATGCGCACGTGGTCCGTTTCCGGGCGTATGACGCATCGGGCATCGCGGGTCTGGTGTGGGAGGGTGGCCAATCGGCCCAACTCGGCATCCGGCCCTCCCGGGTCACGCGGCCGGCCGGCGCGGTCTGGCTGGATGTCCGCGTCCATGATCGCGCCGGCAACCGGACGCCGATCTTCATGATTCCCGTGCCGCCGCTGCCGCTTCCGGATTCCCTGCCAGCCGAGGTGGCGGTCGAAGAGTAACACGAGAAAGGCTCTTGATGATCACACGCATTCGGGTTCCGTACCTCGACGCCAACACCTTGGATGTGACCGTTACCGCCTGGTGCAAGCAGCCCGGTGATTTCGTCGCCGTCGGCGAGATCGTCGCGGAACTGACAACCGATAAGGCCGCCTTTGAGCTGGAATCGCCCGCCTCCGGGTATCTGCTCACCATTCTGGCCGCCGTTAAAAGCGTGGTGCCCTCGGGCTACATCCTCGGCGTGATCGGTGATCCGTGCGATTCCGATCCGGCTGCCGAGGCCGAGAATGTCGCCCTCCTTGCCGCGTACCAGACCGCAGCGGGCGTCGCGCCCGGCGTGGCGACCGCCACTGCCGCCGCGCAACCTGCAATCCGCGTGCGGGCCACCCCCAAAGCCCGCCGACTGGCGCAGCAGCATGGCATCGACTTGGTCCGCGTGCTGGCCGAGACCGGTGTCGAGGTGGTGGATGAGACCGCCTTGTTTCCCTATCTCAAATCGTGATATCCTTTCGTCTGGCGTCATCGAATCCGAGACAATAAACCCATGCCAACCTGTTTGATTACCGGAGCATCACGCGGCATCGGCCGCGCCACGGCTGTGGCCCTTGCGGCCGACGGGTGGACGGTGGCTGTCAATTACCGGTCGCGCGCCGACGCAGCCGATCGCGTGGTGGCCGCGATCCGCGCCGCGGGCGGGATCGCGCAGGCTTTTTGTGCCGATGTCTCCGATCCGGCGCAGGCCGCTGCGTTGGTTAAGGCCGTGGAAACGGACATCGGTCCAATCACCGGACTGGTCTGCAACGCCGGCGTGATCCGAACGCAGTACACCGTTATGACGGCTCCGGAGGACTGGCGCGCGGTCCTCGCGACAAATCTCGATGGCGCGTTCTATTGCACCAAGGCGGTGATCCGTGGCATGATGCGCCAGCGGATCGGCCGTATCGTGTATGTGACGTCCGATGCCGCTTTTCTCGGCGACCTCATGCGCGCATCCTACAGCGCTTCGAAAGCGGGTCTGCTCGGCCTGGCCAAGTCCGTCGCCCGTGAACTCGCGCCATCCGGCATCACCGTCAACGCCGTCGCGCCGGGGGTCGTCGCCACCGACATGACCGCCGATACGCCCGAGACCCGTCGCGTCAAGCAGATCGCCGCCATTCCGCTGCTCCGCTTCGGTCAACCCGAAGAGGTCGCCTCGGTCATCCGCTTTTTTCTCTCGCCCGCCGCCGCCTATATCACGGGCCAGGTGCTTGCCGTGGACGGCGGCCTCTGCATCTAATGGCGCTTCCTACGTCACGACGCCAAGCGCATCCAGCGGGCTCTGCGCCGTGCTGTCCAGCCCCCTGATCACATGTGTGTAGATCATGGTCGTCTCCACGCTGGAGTGCCCCAGGTACTGCTGGACTTCGCGGATGTTCACGCCCCGCAGCAGGAGGCTCGTCGCAAATGAGTGGCGCAGCGTATGCACGTGGGCCGGTTTCGCGATGCCCGCGCGAATCACCGCTTCGCGCATGGCGCGCTGCAGCACCTGCTCGTCCACATGGTGCCGTCGCACCGCGCCCGACCGCGGGTCCACGGACTTGTCCTTCGCCGGGAACACGTACTGCCAGCTCCATTCCCACGCCGCCTTGGGGTACTTGGCGGCCAAGGCGTATGGAAGTTCAACGTCGCCGCCGCCTTCGGCCAATTCCTTGTCGTGAAGCATCTTGACCCGTCCAAGATGGTCCCTCAGCGGCTCGAACAGACACTTGGGAAAGAGCGTCGTGCGATCCTTGTCGCCCTTTCCGCCGCGTACGAACAGCAACCCCTGATCGAAATCCAAGTCCTTCACCCGCATCCGCGTGCATTCGGTGACTCGCAGTCCACCCCCATAGATCAAACGCAGCATGAGTCCAACCGTCCCTGCGGTTCCGCCAAGCACCTGCTTCACCTCCGCGTCGTTCAGCACGACAGGAAGGCGCGGACCGCGCCTGGCGCGCACGGCGTCGAGGCCCTTGATATCTTGTGCGAGAACCTCGCGCAGCAGGAAAAGGATCGCGCTGAACGCTTGGTTCTGCGTGGAGGCGGCCACGCCCCGTTGGATCGCCAGATCCGCGAGGAAGGTTCTCGCCGTGTCCGCCGCCGCCCACGGCAGGGCGCGCTGTTCGGCGAACCGACCGTAGCGGCCGAGCCACTCCAAGTAGGTCTGCTCGGTCCGGTAGGCGTAATGGCGCAGGCGGATCAAGGTTCGCGTCTCGCCAAATTCCGGCTTTTAAAATAAGCGTCAACATCATGCAGATCAATGGTTTGCGTCGAATTCATATCGTTTCTCCCGTGGATTGCGTCTGGCCGTTATGCACCGCTGGGGCGGGTAATTGCGTCATCAAAACAGCCCGTAGCATACTAGAACGAACGTTCTATGTCCACAAAAACCGTCTGGCCGTTATGCACCGCCTAGCCGTGCATAACGTCAAAACGGCGAATTGCGCTTTTCTGGCGCAGTTCGCGGTCCAACGGGGCGGAGACATCGTAAGTCATTGGTTTTATTAAAGTTTTGAATTTTTGAACTGCGATTCAGACAGTGGGGAGGCGGGCGGCGTGTGCGGGCGGTGGCGAAGGG
>CAZOJL010000126.1:0-1963 GCA_964580075.1 uncultured Akkermansia sp.
ATGACCACAAATGGCAGCGTATAGGCGATCATTTCCCGGCCATGGGAGAAGTAGGATTCCCGTTTGACATCACGGGAGATGAGTCCCCGCAATCCCCAGAAGGCGATCACGCAAATAAATAAGTTCAAGGCGAGTTGGGAAGCAAAGTACCCCAACAGCCCCGATATCGGCAATAGCAGCAACAAGACCGCCAGGCGGATCGGTGTCGAGAAGAATCCGATGACGCTCATGAGACGAAATCTCTTTAATGCGGATAAAGCGCCGTTGATCAGGGGTATCATCAGGGATGTAACCGTAATACCGCAAATGAGCCAGATCAGCCGCGTGGAACTGATGCGCAGACGTTCAAAAATAAAGGGGGCCACATGCCACGTATAAATACCGATGACCACCGAGAAGATACCCACCAACGCCAACACATCCAACAGGAGCGCCTTGATCTTGCCGTATTCTTCTTTGGCACCGAAGGTGTTGATGAACTTGCTGAACGGCGTCAGAATGATGGCCAGCGGCAAACCCAGAACGCCCGCAATCTGTGTGAGCGGCAGCAGCGCTCCGAGCTGATCTTGGGCGACGTATTTTGGCACCAGCCACAGGCCAATGTAAATGTTGATCACGTCACCGAAGCGCTGGGCAACGAACAGGATGATCGAATACCACCAGATCGGTCCAAGCCAGGCTTTGATCTTGTTCTTGAGCGCAATCATGCAGGATTTCCAGTATCTCGCTTCGGACGGGGGGACGCGCATCTGGCGACGATCCACCACGCCAAGACAGCCAGGGCCGTTGCTCCACTCACAAGCGGAATGGCGTAAGCCCGTTTGTGTCTGAGCACAACCGTATGCTCTCCCGGCGGAACGACGACGGCCGGCCAGATGGCGTCCACCACGTGACGCGTGACGCGTTCTCCGTCGAGCAGCGCCTCTTGTCCATCAGCCAGCCGTTCGGCGAACACGAGCAGGCTATCCCCTTTTGCCGAAACCTGAAGCCGCGTGGATACGCTTCCCCGAACACCCCTGACCGCGACCACGCGGAGCGTTCCGGCCTCCGACGGTCCCGCATCCCGCGGGGAGGGCGCATCGGTGACATTGTCTTTTCCGGCCGCGAGCGCGGCAATCTGCTCATCCGCCGGAATGCCGCCCTCCCATTGGGTCAGCAAACGAGGTCCGACTGCCGAGTTCGGCAGTCGTGCCAGCAGAAGCGATTTCTCACTGGGGGGCACCTGCCGCACAACCCCTGCGCCTAATTCAAAATCGAGCAGCGGGGCCAGCACTCCGGCACGCAGCAACGGCTCGCACATCCGCCGTGGCGCCACGACGTAGTTGACGCGCATCACCTTCCACAAACGGATCGGATCCCGTTGAAGCGCGTCGAACACCCGGGAATGGGGCGTGTTCGGCTCGCTGGGGATTGGTGCTTGGTTCTGGATGCCTCCGGCTGCGAGCGCCGCGCTGAACCAATCCTCTGTGGTTGCGTTGGCTGTCGCGTAATTGAGCATCCCGACGTAGGGGCCATCCCCCATTTTCTGAATCGTCCGCACGACGCTGTTCGCGCGATAGAACGGCTCCAGATTCAACACCCGGACATACCGGCGGGCGACAACGGCCTGGTCAACAACCATCAGCAGCAGGAACGCGCCGGCAATCCACCTGGCCTGACCCGCCGTTTTCCGCACTGCCAGCCCGGCACCGATGACGACCGCCACGGCAAAGCCGGCCGACCGGAAGAAATTGTGTACGGCATATCGCCACAACACGGGCGCCACCGACCCCAGCCCCAATTCGGTGACATGACGTATCACAGTCGTCTTGGCACACAGCATGCCCACCCCCCCCACGAGTGCCAAACCTGCCAGCCCCCCGCCCATCCAGAGGAACCACCGGCGCCCTCTCCCGTGCTCTGCGCGCAGAAAACGATCAAGGCCGAAACCCGCCAGCAGCGCTGTCGCGATCTCGACCAGATG
>CAZOJL010000126.1:2063-10622 GCA_964580075.1 uncultured Akkermansia sp.
TGCATGGATTCATTTCCAAATACGCCGGGGACAAGGAATTCGAGCATGTCCTCCGGGGGGAGGCTCCAGTTGGTGGCGAAAACCCAACGCTGGTGTTTCTCCTCAGCGGTCGGTGCCGCAGGCGCTTTCTGCTGCTGAAAGGCCTCCACCGAAACCCCCGCGATCTGGGCGTCACGTCCAGCGATGTGGGTCGTCAAGGCGGTTCGGATTCCCCCATACCCGGCCAGAACGAAGATCAGTACCGACACGAAAAAACGTGGCCACACGGAAATAACATTATTCCAAAGAGCCTCATATTTCTTCTTCTGACTCCTGGCTTCTGACTCCTGACTCCTGACTTCTGACTCCTGGCTCCTGACTCCTGATTCCTGACTCCTGTGCCGCATCGTCAGCCATACCGCATAGGCAGCCGCCACACCGCCCACCAACACCAGAACATCCGGTTGATAGACCGAGCCCCACGCGAAAACAAGCCCCAGCATCGCAAAATAGAAAAGCTTTCGAGTTTCAAAACAGCGAATCAGCAAGCCAAACGCCCACACGGCGCATGAGAACATGTAAAAATAGCCGCGATGCCCCGCAGAGAAGAGCGTGAACGTATACCCGCTCAACCCGAGCGCCAGGCCACCAAACCAGGCCGCTAGCGGGTGGAGCCGTCGGCCGCGCAGATAATAGACCCCGGCCAGCACCAGGACCAGCGAATCGATTACATAGGTCAAATCATGGGCATAGAGCGGAGGCAACACGAGCCAATACAGGTGCTGCGGCGTGAACCCTCCCCCTCCCAGCAACCCCTCGCACACCGTCGTGCGATACGCATAACGGTAGAAAGGACCGGAATCTGCGGAAACCAGCGCCGCATATTCTGACAAAGCCGGGAAGAAGACATAAAACAGGCCAACGGCAAACAAACCGAGCCCGAAACAGGCAAATCGATGATTCTTTATATAGCTACGCACCGTCACCATCATAATCGCCTCCGCAATAATCACCTCTGCGTGCGCACCCGCCCCGGACTCCGCCAGACGTCTGCACGTGTTACCGTTGCTGCCACTTCGCCCGCGCCACCGGGGCCTGCCGTATCCCCAACGTCTTGCTCAAGGTCCCCACGCCGTAGATCCAGAGGGTGATCCAGCAAACGGGCACGTGGTAGAGCCAGGCGCGATCGGGGCGGCGGCGGTAGCCGGAAAAAGCCTGGTAGGCCAATGGAAAAATGAGGGCGGTCGCCAGAACGAACCGCACGATGCCCGCCTTTTTCTGGCGATCCCACGGATAGGTGCGTTGCTTCTCCTGAGCGAAAAAAAGGAAGTCGCGGATGCGGCGGCGCTGTTTGCGGGCGAATTCGAGCAGGGTCGCGCAGTAGAGATGCACGATGCCGGTTTTGACCTTGGCGACCTGACACAAACCCGCGCGAACCGCTTGGTGCATCACATCAATATCAAAAAAATAGGGATCCCACGAAACGTGGTTGAGCAACTGCCGCCTGAAAACAAACCCGTTCGCGCCGATCGTGGGAAGAGTCTCCTCGGTCAGCGTCAGTTTGAGATACCCGCCCCGATCCTCCTGGCTCACCGCCAGCCCGGTCCACCTGCCGGTGACCCCGCACAGGCGGTCGTAATTTCCGGTGAACAGACAGAGTGGATCATTCATGCCCAACAGGGCGAAATAGCGCGTCAGTGTCGGATCGCCGGGTCTCGCGGTGTATTCCAAGGGCTCTGATGCCACAATGTCGGGATCGCAAAAGGGCGCGGTCATCCGCTCCAGCCAGTCCCCATCGGGCAAGATGTTGTCACTGTCCACCAGCGCGATCAAATCGCCCGCCGACGCCTTGATTCCGGCTGCTTTTCCCGCCTCGCCGGTCTTCAGCGGGTTGTCGACAATCCGGTCAACGCCCAGGCGCCGCGCGATCTCCACCGTCCCATCGGCCGACCCCGCATCCGCGATCACGATCTCGTAAGACCGCCGGTTTACCCGCTGGGAAAGGATCGAAACCAGACACGCCTCCAGCGTTTTGGCGGAGTTCAAGGTTGGGATGACAAAGCTGATACTGCCAGAGGGCATAACGGCGTGCACGGTTCGGGTCAATGATTCTAAAAAAGGCTGTAGGCTGAAAGACTGTAAGGCTATAAGGGTGAATTATCTGCCGTTTTTAGGTTTAAGCTGACGTCGTCGGGTGTGCGCACGGGTGTGCCACACATCCGGGCGGCGTTAGAGGCTCGCTTTTTTCATGCGCACCAGTATGCCGCCGACCGCCTAGAAAGGCAAGCCGGAAAGAGAAAACTGAAAGCCGAAAACTGAAAGCTGAAAATTGAAAGCTGAAAGCTCCTAACTGAAAACGCCAGACTTGACATTTCGGTGAATCTTCTCGACACTGTCACCGTTGTGAAATGGCACCCCGGTGACGGCGGGGGCACTGGTTTCAATCCAACAGCGGGGTTTTAATGGCTACTCGTAAGCTGAAGATGGGCATGGTCGGTGGCGGCATTGGCGCGTTCATCGGTCCGGTACATCGCATGGCCGCGACGCTTGATAATGAGGCCGAACTGGTCGCCGGCTGTTTCTCTTCGGACCCCAAAAAGTCGCTCGCCTCCGGTGTGATGTACCACCTGAACCCCGCGCGTGTCTACAAGACCTATCACGAGATGATTGCACGGGAACGGGCGCTGCCCGATGCGGAACGGATCGATTTCGTCTCGATCGTGGTTCCCAACAGCGGCCACTTTGCGATCGCCAAGGCTTTTCTCGAAGCCGGCTTCAACGTCGTGTGCGACAAGCCCATGACCGTTTCGCTGGCCCAGGCCAAGATCCTGCAACAGATCGTCACAAAAACCAACAAAGTGTTTGTCCTCACCCATAACTATACCGGCTACCCGATGGTCAAGGAGGCCAAGGCGATCGTGGCCTCCGGCAAACTCGGCAAGATCATCAAGATCGTGGCCGAATTCCCGCAGGGATGGCTGGCCAAACTGATCGCGAATCAGGAGAACGCGATCGGGATGTGGCGGATGGATCCCAAGATCGCGGGCGGCTCAAACTGCATGGGCGATCTCGGCACCCACGCGCATAATCTCGTCCGCTACATCACCGGCCTGGAGATCGCCGAGATGTGTGCCGATATCACGTCGTTCATCCCCAAGGCCAAGCTCGATGACGACGGCAACCTGCTGGTTCGCTATACCAACGGCGCGCGCGGCGTCCTTTTTGCCTCGCAAATCTCCGCCGGAGAAGAGAACCCTCTCGCGATCCACGTCTACGGCACCTGCGGCGGCATCGAATGGCGCCAGGAGGATCCCAATTACCTGCTGGTCAAGGATCCGGCCGGCACTGTCACCCGCTATGCCCGGGGCAACAGCAACCTGTGCAAGGCCGCCCAAGCGAACACCCGTTTGCCCTGGGGCCACCCGGAGGGGTTCATCGAGGCCTTCGCCAACATCTACCGCGAGGCGTTCCACGCGATCCGTTGCGAGCGAGCGGACAAAAAAATCCCGGTGATCGACGCCCCGGGCGTTGAGGACGGCGTGGCCGGCCTCCGCTTCATCGAGACCATTCTCGCCTCGGCCAAGAGCAAGGCGAAATGGACCAAGATGAAAAAGTAGCATGAAGGACATTCTCAAACACGCGCGTCAACGGGTCATCCTGAAACCCCAGTGGCTGATTGCCAGTGCCTTCGGCGGGGCCATTCTGGTCGGCACGGTGTTGCTCACGACACCGTGGGCGTCGGCCTCGGGTCGGTGGACGGAGCCTCTGACGGCTTTCTTCACCGCGACGAGCGCCTGTTGCGTCACGGGACTCACCGTGGCCGACACGGGTTCCCACTTCTCGCTGTTCGGCCAACTCGTCATCCTGACACTGGTCCAGTTCGGCGGGATCGGCATCATGACGCTCGGCACGTTTCTGCTCGTCCTGGTCGGCCGACGGTTGAGCGTCCAAAATGAATTTGTGCTGATCAACGCCTTCGGCATCGAGGATGTCCGCGGCCTTCCGTCGCTGTTGCGGCGCGCGTTGCTGTTCACCCTCTTTTTCGAGGGCGCGGGCGCGGCTCTCCTCACCTGGTGCTACATCCGGGCGGGCTATGCCACCGAGCAGGCCGCCTATTACGGGATTTTCCACGCCATCAGCGCGTACTGCAATGCCGGATTCTCGCTCCATGCCGATTCGTTGATCTCCTTCCAGAACAACCCGCTCTACCTCGGCACGGTTTCCGCGCTCATCATTTTCGGCGGGCTTGGTTTTCTCGTTCTCTACAACCTCAGTTCGTTCAAATTCTGGCACCGTAATCGGAAGACGCGCGGCCGGATCTCCCTGCACACCCGTCTCGTACTGGTCACCACCGGATTGCTACTGTTGGGGGCCACCGTCCTGTACGTGGCCACCGAATGGAACGGCGCCTTTGCCGGGATGCCGTTCGACGCCAAGCTGACCAGCGCCTTCTTCAGCGCGGTGACACCCCGTACGGCGGGATTCAACATCGTACCGATGGAGTCCTTCTCGGTTGCCGGCCGTTTTCTGACCATGCCCCTGATGTTCATCGGCGGCGCCCCGGGTTCGACGGCCGGCGGCATCAAAATCACGGCCATGGTCGTCCTCTTCCTCACCATCGTGGCGATGCTCCGCGGCCGACGCGAAACCGATCTGTTTGACCGCACCATACCGGTCGCGGTGGTGCGCGAGGCGACCGTCATCTTCTCCTTGAGCATCGTCGCGGTCCTGTTCTTCTTCGGTCTGCTCCTGCTTACGGAAGCCCCCGCCTTCGGAACCGATGCCACAGACCGTCTGTTGTTTGAGACCTTCTCGGCATTCGGCACGGTCGGACTCTCCCTGGACACGACACCCCATCTCACGTCAGCCGGACGGCTGATCGTCATCCTGTGCATGTACATCGGACGCCTCGGCCCCCTGACCGCGGCCCTGGTGATCGGCACACAAGATGTCGGCCAACGGATCCGGTATCCCGAAGAAGAGGTTGTCGTCGGCTGAGTGGCCTATTATCAGAAACGAGGTATGCACCCATGAAAAGAATCGGCATCATCGGCGCAGGGCGCTTTGGACAGTCGCTGGCGGAGTCGCTGGCGGAAAAGGGGGCTGAGGTCCTCTTGATTGACGAAAACCGTGAGACGGTTCAAGAGATGTCTGAATATGTCACGAAAGCCGTCCAGGGCGACGCCACCAATCCCCGCGCGCTAACCGACGCCGGCTTTCAAGATTGCGACACGGTGGTTGTCGCCATCGGCAGCAACATCGAAGGCAGCATCATGGCCACGGTCAACTGCAAGGAACTCGGCATCTCCACCGTGGTCGCCAAGGCCGTCTCCGACATGCATGGCAAGGTGCTGAAGCGTGTCGGCGCCGACATTGTCGTCTACCCGAACAAAGACCGCGCCGCCCGTTTGGCCCGCTCGCTGCTCGCCCGCAACCCGATTGACCTGTTCGAGATCGCCGACGGGATCAGCGTCGCCGAGGTCGCCGCGCCCGAGTTCATTGTCGACAAGACCCTCACTGAAACCGCCGTGCGCCAGAAATACGGGGTCACCGTGCTGGCCATCCGCCGCCTGGCCGAAGACCCCCGCCTTCCCCGCCAGCTCATCATCGCCAGCGGCAACGAGAAGATCCAACGTGAAGACCGCTTGCTCGTGTTCGGCGCCGACAAGAATATTGACGATCTGGCTCACGAAAACTGAAAAACAAACGGGCGACCCTCGCGGGCCGCCCGTTTGTTCGATTCGTTACTATCACTGACGCCTACCAGCGCGAGGAACTCCGCTCGCGGCGCTCGCCGCCTTCACGGCGCCCGCCACCGCCACCACCGCCACCACCGCCGAATCCGCCGCCGCTGCCGCCGCCGCCGCCAAACCCGCCGGTGCGGGGACGATCATTGCGGGGCTTGGGCTGCGACTCGTTCACGCGCAGCGCACGGCCGCCCACATCGCGACCGTTGAGCGCGGCGATCGCCGCCTGCGCTTCATCACTGTTCGGCATCTCGACGAATCCGAAACCCTTGCTGCGGCTTGTCATACGGTCAACGCAAACGCGGGCCGAACTCACGGCGCCGTGCGACGCGAAAAACTCGCGCAGCTCATCGTCGGTTGTCGAATAGGCGAGGTTGCCAACATAGATGTCCATGCTACCCTTCTCTCTTCTTCTTCTCTGCTGCCATGTTGCTTGTCTTGTCTGAAGGGCGAAACCGGATCGCATGGCACAATCCGGATTCCCAGGCTTGTTCGTGCCTATGCGCCGCGCCATACCCGCATTGCGCGGGGATGAAACATCGACACACCCAAAAATGAAGAACCGGAAAAAGAAGAGCCTCCACCCGAACCAGAACGCCACACGGGCGGGAAGGAATTGAGACACGTCACGAAGGACACGTCAGAACTGACGCGAAAAACAGCTTGAACCTCGATCGTAACTCTCAAACGCTTACCTTGAATCGTCCGCCGAAGCGGAACCCACACTCTCGCTCTGCCAACCCAAAGCCACGAAAGACTGAGAAATAATTGGCCACTCCGTGAGTGAATGCGTGCATAATAACCGATCCCTGCCAGAATACGCAAGCACTATTTTAAAAAAAATAATCCCCCCCTTCCTTTGTGATTGACGCGACCGTGCCGGCGCGTTACCGTACGACCTGTCACACCCGTATTGCCCGTATTGCCCGTATTGCCCCCGTGCGCAGACTGCGCCACGTTTTCTGTCATCGAAACCGCATCCTCCACGAAAGATCCCCCATGCCAACACCCTTCCACTGGTCTCTCATCCTGGGCACGTTCATGGCCGTCACCGGTCTCTTCATGCTGGCAGGCGGCCACGCCGCCGCCAGCGCCTTGCAGCACTTTCCCCGAAGCGTCTGGGGCGGTCGTCTGCTGGCCGTGCTTGCCTGGGCGGGCGCCGGATGGGCCGCCTGGGTCATGCCGCTGAGCATCCTCGATCCGTTCAAACGCTTTCTGCCGCTGGTGGTCCTGGTCTGTATCCCGCTGAGTTGGTATTGGTTGGAAGACCTGCTCGTCTGCCGCGCCCTGGGCGGCATCCTGATGCTCTTCCCCGGACCCCTGCTGATGGTCACCCGCTCGCACCCGTCACCCTGGCGCCTGGTGCTGGTGATCATCGCCTATCTGGCGATCATCAAGGGGATGGTCTTCATGCTGTACCCCTGGTACGTGCGGAGAACCTGCCACGCCATGGCGCGATCACCGGCCCTCCGCCTGACCAGTGGCGCGGCCTCCCTGCTGATGGGCGCGGGCATTCTCGTGACCGGTTTTCTCGCACTCCGGTGAGCTCTTACAGCCCGATCGGCGTCGCCGGAAGACGGATAAAGAAGGTCGTCCCGTTGTCACGTGCCGATGTCACCCGGATCTCCCCGTTGTGCTCTTTGATGATCGATCGCACAATGCTCAACCCGAGCCCCGTGCCCTTGCCGCGCGGCTTGGTCGTAAAGAACGACTGAAAGATCCGCTGCTGGGTTTCCGGCGTCATCCCCTCCCCCGTGTCCCGAATCGAGCAACACCAGAAGGCCTTGCCGTCTTCGCTCTCCGGGGTGACGTCAATCGTCAGATGTCGCGTCGGGCATTGCGCCATGGCGTCGCACGCATTGGCGACCATATTGAGAAACACCTGTTCAATCTGGTTGCGATCGCCTTGCACCCGATGCCTGGCCTTGACAACCGGACAACTCACCCGGACGTCGCTGTGGCGGATCCGGTGGGCCAGAATGAAGAGCGCGTCGTGGATGGGGTCGAACAAGTCAACCGCACTGTGCTGCTCTTTCACGCCGCGCGAGAAATCACGCAGCCGTGTCGTCAGCGCCTCCATCGTGTCCGCCGCCTCTTTGACCGTCTCACAGTAAACTCCACATTGCTCGCGGATGGCCTCCGCATCGAGGCGGACATCCGTCGTCATCTTCTCCATCAGGGACGAGGCCAGGATGATGGCCGTCAGCGGGTTGTTGAGGTCGTGAACCACCCCGGCCGCCAGTTCGCCAATAGCCGCCAGGCGTCCGGCATGAATGAGGCTGTCCTGCATTTCCTTCAGTTTGCGCATATCGCGCGAAATGGTAAAGGTTTTGGCAAATGATCCGTGTGCGTCATGAAGCACCAGTGTGCGCATCTCAACCGGAATACGCGTACCGTCCTTGGCCATCAACAGGCTTTCGACGCTCTTCTCCCCCGTTTCCTTGACCTCTTGAAATCCCTTCTCCACCGCCTCCAGTATCTCCGGCGGGTACAGTTGGCGGATGTTCATCGTATACAGATCGTCCGTCGAATGGCCAAGCAGACTCGTCACCATGCGGTTGGCGTAAACGATCTTCCCGCTCGTGTCCACCGAGTGGATCATGTCCGGGAAGTTGTCAATCAACACATCCAACACCTCAAAGGTCTCTTTCGGCCTGTCCGTCTTGTTCATCAGTACTCCTCATGCTCTTTCTGACCGTTCCCTGCCCCCAAGAACAGTCGCCTGCACGTTGAACCTAAAAAGGGCAGAAGATTGTGAGACTGTGAGGCTGTAAGGAGTGGGAGGCAATCGGTTATGCAAACGGGATCTGTTCACCATTGGGTGCGTGCGAAT
>CAZOJL010000127.1:0-10282 GCA_964580075.1 uncultured Akkermansia sp.
GCGCGCGCCTCCTACTTCAACCCGGCGATCGCCTCCGCGATGTTCACCCCGTGATCCTTGATCTTGCGGTAGGCGTGGAGGGCGTCCATGACGTAGACGCAGGCGACCGGCGACGCGATGCCTGCGGCCAGGCGGTCCATGCTTTGCTGCCGGTATTCTTTGAACAGCCCGGTGATGTGGTCGCCCGTCGTGCGCAGGTTTAGCAACACGTCCCGGTCGCCCGTGCGCAGCGCGTCACCCACCGTCTTCAGAAATGCCGCGACATGATCGTGCAGGTTGAGAATGTGCTGGAGCCCGGTCTCGGAAATCTTTACCTCTTGCCGTCGCGCGCGAATGCGCATCTTTTGCAGGCTGGCCGCATAATCCCCGACCGATTCGTATTCGTCGGTGATGCGGAGCTGCATCCGGGCGTCGGCCATCTGTTGCTGCGGCATTTCGACGGTCAGCACATGGCTGATAAACGTCACGATTTCGGTTTGCATGGTGTCGAGATGGTCCTCATCCTTGAACACGGTCTGCTCGCGTTCCTCGTCGCGATCAGATGTGGTCCATTCCACGCGCAGCACGTCGAGCATACGCTTGCAGATGTCGTGCATTTGCTGAATCTCGACAGACGACTGCTGCAGCGCCAGAATCGGCGTGTCGATCAGCCGGTTGTCGAAATAGCACAGGTGGCGCGTCTCGGGGCGGCTCGTGTCGGGTACCAACCGCGCCAGGAGGCGCGCCAACACCCCCACCAGCGGCAGAAACAGCAGGACCAGGATGGCATTAAACAGGGTGTGAGACAGCGCGATGCGGGAGGCGATACTTGTCATATGCCCCGAACACATCTTCACCAGGCGCATGTAGGGGAGGAAAAAAGGAATCACAAGCAGCACGCCCACGACTTTGATCAGGATATGGGCATACGCCGTGCGTACGCCGTTGCGCGACGCGCCCAGCGCCGCCAAGGCCGCCGTCATGGTCGTGCCGATGTTCTGCCCGAGAACCAGCGCGGCGGCCGTATCCAGATCAATGACTCCGGCGAGGGCGAGGGTGATCGTGATACCGACGGTCGCCGAGCTGGACTGGACAATGGCGGTCACGACCGATCCGACCAGCACGCATTTCAAGACGCCCGCGAGCGTGTCCGGCCTGAACGCCGCAAACCAGTCGAGCACCGCCTGGCTCTTCGAAACCGGAAGTAACCCCTCTTTCATCAGTTCCAAGCCGTAGAACACCATCCCCAGCCCCATGATCATCAGGGCCGTGTAGCGCATGCGGTCGCGCTTCGCGAAAAGAAAGAAGAACGCCGCCAAACCCAGCAACGGCAACCCGTATTTCACCACGTTCAGGGCGATAATCCACGCTGTGATGGTGGTTCCGATGTCGGCGCCCAGAATCACGCCGATGGCTTGTTCCAGCGTCATCAGCCCCGCATTCACCATCGAGATGACCATGACCGACGTGACCGAACTCGATTGGATGATGCATGTGACGCCTGCCCCGGCCGCGCAGGCCACCAACCGTCTGTCGGTGACACAGGCGATCATCCGACGCAACCGAGCGCCGGCAATTCCCTGCATCCCCTCCGACATGTATTTCATCCCCAGGAGGAACAAGGCCAACCCACCGATAACCAGAGACAACATTGCGGTATAATCAAGCATGGTCCATCCTCACGTGGCGTGAATAGTAACATATCCTGTCATGGGGGAGACAAGCACCGATTGCTATCGTTGTCAATTCCGCCTGTCCGAGACGGCAGCGAGTAGACCGGCCAGGACCCATGACGTGATCAGGCTGCTGCCGCCATGGCTGATGAACGGCAGGGTGATCCCGGTGAGCGGAAGCGCTTTGGTGACGCCTGCGACGTTGAGAATCGTCTGGAACGCGAGCGCAGCGGTGATGCCGGCGCCGAGCAGGGTCGCGAAGGGCGTGGCAGCGGCGGCGGAGGCCCGCCACCCCCGGGTGAACAGGATGGCGTAAACGGCGAGCAACAGGACGCAGCCGATCAGCCCGAGTTCCTCGGCCCAGGCGGCGTAAATGAAGTCCGAGGCGGCGATGGGCACGGTTTGCGGCGCGCCCGAACCGATCCCCGATCCCCACAGGCCACCCGCATACATCGCCGACAACGCCTGAAGGGTCTGCCATCCTTTGCCGGTCGGATCGGCAAACGGATTCTGCCAGATCTCAAACCGGATCCGGGCATGCTGCGAAACCGTTGCCGCGGCAAAACCGGCAACCGCAACGCCGACCGCGCCCAGCGCGAGATAGCCGAAGCGGCGGGTTCCGGCAAACAGCATGACGATCAGAACCCCGTTCAGCAGAACCAGCAGTCCCAGGTCGTTCAGCCGGAGGATCAGCGCCAGGGGGACGACCCACAGCACGCCCAGGAGCAGCGTGTTCTGCAGCGGCGGCAGGGGAAGCCCCGCCTGCGTTTCGGAGAAGGCCTGGGCTCGTCGGGCGAGAAAGCCGGCGAGGAAAACCACCAACAACGGCTTGACCACTTCCGACGGATTCAGGTTTCCGGGCATGTAGACGCCGCCGCGGTAGCGCCGTCCCAGCACCGTCATCGCCGCGAGCACACCGACGGCCAGAAGGTAGCAGATCCAGCCGGTGCCGTTTAGAAACGCCAATCGTCGTTTGCCCACGAATCCGATCACAGCGAGGAATCCGGCCAACCCCAGCGGATAGGCGAGCCACACCCCGGCCCCGGGCCGTGTCCCGGCATACGTTCCCATTCGGAACTGCATGACGATGCCGAGACCGGTCAGCAGCAGTGCGGCCGCCGGGATCACCCCGTCGCCCCGATACCCCGTCAGGCGCAGCCAAAACCAAACCAGCGGCAGGGACAAGGCGTAGAGGCCGAAGGGAACGAACTGGACCCCCGGGATCGGCGTGTGGCCAGGGTTCACCGCGACAACGGAGACACACGCGGCGGCGGTCGTCAGAAAGACCAGCGCCACCAATCGGATCGGGAGCCCGCCACGCGACGCGACGGCCTTTGTTTTTACCCGCGCGTGCAAGGTTGAAATCCCCGTTTTCCGTTAGCGCAGCTTGCGGACCAGACGGAACTGCCCCTTGTACTGGGTGGCCAGTTGGCGGAGAAAATCGCCGCCGTCTTTGTCAATCTGGTAGCCGATGCAATGAATGCGCGGCAGCTTGAGGCCCTTTTCGACGTAAACGTCCTTGTAGATCAGGGTGATATGCTGCACGAAATCGGCGAGGGTCCAATTGCCGAGTGGCGGGGGTCCGGGCGGTGTCGGCCGGGGGGGGCCTCCACCGCCGCCACCGATGGTTTCATTCACCTCGGTCCAATAACCGTCGCGGGCGGGCACGGCCGGACTGCCGCGGTCTGGCTGCTGCCCTTCGCGGGGCGGCCCCTTTGCCGGAGGACGGGCCGGTTGCCCGGCTTGCGGCGGCACCCAGACGCGGCGGGTGCGAACCTGGGCCGGCGGCGCGGCCGCCACAGCCTGTTCGTACGCCTGCATCGCCCCGGCATTCTGGGCGTGCCAGTCGGCCAGCATCCGGTTGTGGGCTTCCCGTTGCTGATCCGTCAGGACTTTTCGAACCTGCGGAAGCCCGTCGCTGATGATCAGGAGCGTATCGGCGCCCTGTGACATCGCCGCTGAAATCGCCAGATCAAGCCGCGTCGTCCCGCCGCCCGCCCGCAGCCCCTTGCTGAAGCCGGTAAAATTGCCGCCATCGTGCCCCCACTGCCCTTCGGTGTTGAACGGCGCCAGAAATTGCTTGGCCTGGGTTCGGGCCTCGGGATTGGCGTAGACCATCTTTCCCGATTCGAGAATTGAGCATCCGTCGGCAAAGACGATCACGTTGAACAGCGTCCCATCCTTGATCGCGTCAATGACGTCGCCGACCCGCTGCTTGACCCGCAGGAAACCCGGTGGACCGCCGCGTTCCTCTTCGACCATGCTCACCGACACGTCGACGCACACCGCAATCCGTTCACCCACCGCCTGGATGCCGAAGAAATTCACTTGAGACACCCCCTGGCCGAAACCCGACGTGCCGTAACCCGTGCCGAGGCCGACACCCATGCCCGTGCCGGTCACGGCTTTGAACTTCGGCTGGAACGTCGTCGTCACCAGCTTGGGGTCAACCTTGATGTCGGGAAGGGAAATATTGGAGGGACGTGCCGCAACCATCCGCGGCACCACCTGGGGCCGACTGGAACTGCGCTGTTTCTGCTGCACCTTGACTTTCAGCTCGACCTTGCGCGGTTCGTACGTCCGAATGGGCGGCTGCGCCTCGAAAACCGTCTCCTCTTTCATCAGCGAGCTGACGAGCTTGATGCCGCCAAATATAATGGCGGCCATCACATGGAGGCCCAGACTGCCGATCAGGACCAGACGCATCGTCTGCTTCCTTGAAGACGCATTGCCGTCTGGATTGATCCAGTGTTTGAGCGATTTTGTAAAACTCATAATAGCCTCACAGCCAGAATGGCTTCCGCCTTATTCGGCCGCTCCTGCGAACGACACGTCCTTGAGTTTTGCCGCCGCACAGGCGTTCATCACGTCGATCACCCGTTGGTGCGACGTATCACCGTCGGCCATGATGGTGATCAATGCCTTGCCGCTGGACGCTTCCGCGCTCAAGCGGTAACGGGTGAGCGTGACGACCAGCTCGGGCAGGTCGGTTGAAGTGGCCGAATCAAACGAACGGTCATTCAGATACACTTCCCCGGTCTTGCGCACCTCGATCATCTGCTCGTCGGGCATGTCAACGCTTGTTGCCTGCGCGATCATTCCCGGAAGCCGGATGCCCAGATCGGCCTCGGGCATGATCAGCGTGCAGGTGCAGATGAAGTAGATGAGCAGCAGAAAGGTCATGTCGATCAGGGGCGCCATGTCCAGTTCGGGTTCGCCCTGTTCGGGAAGCCGCACTTTCATTCGTCGCCTCCTTTTCCACCCGGCGAGAAGACCCCGAAGATAAAATCGCCGACGCCAGCCTCGGCCATGGCGCTCATGACCGCTTTGACATCCTTGTGCAGGGATTTCTTGTCGGCGCGGAGGTACACCTTCAGCTCGGGTTCCTGCTTCAGACGCTCCGTGACCAGACTTTTCAGTTCGGCGACCGTCACCGGCTCGAGGCCGCTGAAGATCGTCCCGTCTTCGGCAATATTCACGGTCCAGCGGTTGGGCCGGTCCTTGGGCACCACGCCGCGATCGGCGACCGGGATATCCAGGTCCTTGCTCCTGCTCGCGCTCAGGTGGGAGGCGGTCATGAAGAAAATGATCAGCAGAAACACCATGTCGATCATCGGCGCCATCTGCACCTTGGTCTCATCCTTATCGTCCATCTTTATGCGCATCACGCACCTCGTTCTCGCCGCAGGTTTTCCGCCTGCGGCGGGTGTCACACGGTTTTGCCGCCCGGGTTCGGCGCGTCGGCGGAGTGCTCTTCAACAAGGCCACCCGTTTTCAGCGCCACACCGAGATGGTGCGCGAGGTTGCCCAGGATGCGCGAAACCCGCGCGACGTTGCTGGTGTATTTCGATTTGAAGAAGAAGTAGGTGAACATGCAGGGAATCGCGACAATCAGACCGGCGGCGGTGGTGATCATCGCCTCGCCGATGTTCGCCGCCAGTTTCTCGGGTGAACCCATGGCGCCCATGCCGATCTTGTCAAACGCGCCGATCATGCCGGTCACCGTGCCGAGCAGCCCCAACATCGGGGAGATCTGCGCGACCAGGGAGAGGTTGTTGAGCGGCTTCATCCACTCGGTGACCTCTTCCACAGAGGCCTCCTCCATCGCCTTCTCAAAGGAAACCGAGTCGGTTTCCTGCCCGACGTCAAGCCGGGTCAGACCGGCCGAGAGGATCGTGGTGAGCATGCAGGGCGCGCCTGCGCACACGGCGCTCGCCGTCTTGAAATCGAGGGCGCCGAGAGCCTTGCGCAGCGCGGGGTGAATGTCCGTGCGGGCCATCTTTTCAATCCGGTACTGGATGGCGCAGTAAACCGCCAGGCCGATCCCGATCACCGAGCAGAGACCGATCGGCCACATGACCGGTCCGCCGACTTTCCACATGTCCAGGAGGGACTTGCCTTCCTCGGGAGCAACCGGCCCGCCGGTGCCGCCGGTTTGGGCCTGAACCGCGAGCACCGCCGCAGCCGCCACGAGCATCATCATCACAAGCTTCAACTGACTTTTACCGTTCATCATCCTCACTCCTTCGTCCTGTTGTCACACCAGACACGCCCCTCCCGGGCGTCGTCAGAAATCGATTTCTGTGTCGGGCTCGTTCACCGCGGGTTCCGGTTCTGCCCGCGCTTCGAGCAGCTCATCGGCCAGCTTGTTCATGTCTTCGGTCACATTAAAGAAAACATTCTCAATCGTCTGCTTTTCGGCCTCGCGTGTTTTCTTGCCGTCCATGATGGTTTTGAGCCCGACGAGCGCGTCAGCCGACCAGTCGGTGCCGGTGAAGAGAACGGCGACCTCGTAGTAAACATCGCGGGCGCGGTGGTGTTCGCCGAGCGCGGCATAGCAATCGGCCGACAGAAGCAGTGCCGAGGGAAAGGTTTCGGCGTCCTTGTCGGCAAAGACGACGGATTTGACAACCGCCTCAAGTGCTTCGCGCGTCTTGCCGGCGCGGCGGAGGAGCTCGGCCTGTAGCAGCCAGTAGTGGCCGTAGGTGGGGTCGCCGGGCACCGGATCTTCGACCCGCTTGAGGTTGCTGGCCGCCTGTTCGTCCTTCTCCAGCGCGAGCAGGACGCGGCATCCTTTGAGGATCGCCACCGGCGCGAGGGGGGTCCAGTCGGCGCGTCCGGCATAGCGGAACACCTCATAGGCGGCCTCGTATTGATTCAGTGCCCGCGCGCGGGTGGCGGCGTCGGCCGCGTCCCGCATTTCGCGATCCGCAGAGGAGACCATATACATGCCCAGATCCATCGCGAGTTCGAACCCGTTGTTGTCGGGCAAGTCGAGGTACGGAAGCGTCAAACGGACGTCCGGAGACAGCGTCCGCACGGCGGCTGCCCAGTCGTTGTCTCGCAGGGCGGTCGCGGCCGCCGCGCGGTCGTAATCAAAAGTAAACTCGCAACGGATGACCTGCGCCTTGTTGATGAGGATCGGCTCCGCGCCGGACTGGGACACCTGTGCCAGAAGCATCTGCGAAGTCCTCCCGAGGAGGACCACGTCGCGGTTGCTCATCGTGTCTTTGGTGCCCTCGCGGATGACCATCCGCGCCTTGATCGGCGGGAGGCTCTGCGGGCGCGGGGCCGCGGCCGGTGTTTGCGCCTGCGCGAGGCCGCAGGCGGTGACGCATGCCAGCGCGGCGAGGGCGAGCGCGCGCACATCGAACGGCGAACGGCGCACGTCCTCCAACACGTGGGAGATGCGCCCCCCGTTCGAGAGGCGTCGGTCACGGCTCGCGGTTCGCTGATTGATCGCCTTCATACGCCCCGCCCCTCCAGCTTGCTGAGTAATATCTCGGCCTGTTCGTATTCCGGGAACGCTTTCAGGTCATCCTGCTTCAGCATCTCATCGATCGTCTCGCGCGCCTGTTTATCCTGATAGGCGCGGTGCAGGCATTCCGCGCGCCGGAAGTAGGCCTTGGCCGCCCACGCCCGGTAGTTGCTGTACATGACGTAGATTCGCTCGTAGTAGGCAGTGGCTTTGAGCCAGTCTTTACCGGCCTCGGCGCACAGCCCCAAGCCATGCAACGCCTCGGGCCAGGCGCCGCGCCAGCCTTTGACCCCCAGGACCGATTCATAGCATTTCTGCGCCTCGTCGAGCTTGCGTTGATCCCGGTAGATCGCGCCCAGCAGCAAAAGCGCTTCGGAGGCGTCGCCGGTCGTGGCATACACCTCGCGGACGATCGTGAGGTGCGCCACGGCTTCGTCAAGCAGTTTCTGGGCGGTTTCGGCAGGCGCCTCGCGCGCCTGTTCGATGGCGAATTTGGCCAGGAGCATCCGGGCATCGAGGGCGAAATCCGTCTCGGTGTAGTCGGTGATGATCGCCTGGGCCACGCGAATTGCGAGATTGGTCTGGTTGCGCTTCAAGGCTCCTTCCAGCA
This sequence comes from uncultured Akkermansia sp., assembly GCA_964580075.1. Taxonomy (GTDB): domain Bacteria; phylum Verrucomicrobiota; class Kiritimatiellia; order RFP12; family JAAYNR01; genus VGWG01. The sequence goes on from CAZOJL010000127.1 coordinate 8,021, forward strand.
TCGTCTCCATCACCGCCGGACTGGCGTACTCGAGGTTCTCGGGTTGCAGCAGATCCGACAGGATGCGGTATTCGACACTCGGCGTGATGCCCGGTCGATACATCAGGACCCGCTGGTAGCGGAGCCGGCCGACGGTGTCTCCCGAAGCCACTGCCCGCTTCCACGCGGCATCCATTTCCGACCACGCGTTGGCGACATCGTTTGACGAGAGGCGGCGCGTGGTTCCGATCCACTCGTCAAGGATCAGGTCGACCCCCATGGCTTTGCGGTCGGTGCCGAACGTCGTGACCGCATCGCGGTAATAGCGGACCGCGCCGACCTGCTCTCCGAGGTTGAACATCGCTTTGCCCGTCCAATAGACGGCCAGGGGGACGTTCGAGTCCTCGCGGTTGCGCTGAATGTAAGAGCCAAAATGCGCGCGCACATCATCGAACTTCTCGCCGTCGTACAGAATCTGCCCGGCCTGAAAGGCGCAGTGGTTGTAAAACTCGATGTTCATTAGATCGTCGGGGGAGGCAAGGGCCGCCTGATAGAAGGCCACGGCGTCATCGGTGCGGCCGACCGTCCCCGCAATATCCCCGCGGAGCATGTGCGCTTCAAAGCGCAACGACCCCTCGGGATAGCGGGAGAGGAACGCCACCAAGCGGGAGTCGGCCAGCTCGTACAGCCCCAGCGCATAGTTGCAGACGGCCCGGCGGTAGCTGCCGTCCTCGACGTAGGCGGACGCGCCGCCGCTCTCAAGCAGCAGGGTGAAATCCTTCTCGGCCGACTCGAAATCGCCGTCGAACATCAGCGACATCGCCGTCCAGTAGATCGCCGCATCGATCTGCTCCCAGCCTGGAAACCGTTCGCGCAGCTCGCGGAACCGGACGGTTGCCTGTTCAAACTGCTCCTCCATGAAGTGCGCATAGCCGAGGAGGAAAAGACATTCCGCGGCCATCTGGTGCCCCGGCCGAACCTGCAACACCTCGGTGAAGTGGAGGATGACGTCGGGCCAGCGTTTTTCCCGCGAATGCATCTGGCCGACGAGGAGCGTCAGTTCGTCGTAATAGAGCCCCGCCGGATATTTGTCCATATACTGCCGCGCGATCGTGAAACAGCGGTCGTCGGGCTCGATGCGCGAGGCGCAGACAAAGGCCAGATAGAGCGACTCTTCGGCCCGCTCCTTGCCGGCAATGGCGTGGAGATGGAGAAACCCTTCGCACGCCTCACGGTAGCGCATCGCCTCCATGTAGCCCCGGGCGAGACGGTAAAAAAGATCCTGGTCGTAGTTGTCGATCTCCGCGAGGGCCTTCAGTTCGAACTCCGTGTCGCCAATCCATTCCATGATCCGCATCAGCCGCCGGGGGTCGGTCATGTAGCGTTTCTCATAGTCAGAAAGCCGCTTAAGGTATTCGAGGTGTGACTCGGTGCGGATCTGGACCTCTTCGTAGGGGAAAACCAACCGATAGAGCCAGAACGCCTCACGGTAGCGCTCGTCGGCAAACAGTTCGTCGCCTGCCTCGAGTGCCGACAGATTGAAGGCGATCGAGCGCGAGGCGTGGGAGTCGCGCCGCAGCAGGAAGGGGATCATCGGGTAGAGTTGATCCAGCGTGAGCGTCTTCAGGTACGATGTGGCCAGCAATGTCGCGGCCCGGTTGCGCCGCAGAAAGTCGGGGGCGGTGTGGAAGGCGGCGAGCAGCGGTTCACGCGCCGACGCCCAGTCGTCCTGGGCCAGATAGCATCGGGCAATGGAGGCGTAGATATCGGTGCGCAGATCGAAGCCGTAGCTGAATTTGTCCAGAGCCGCTTTGTAGGCCTTGATCGCCTCGACGTTTTTGGACGCGAAGCGGAGACTGTCGGCGATATACACAAACGCTTCGGAGAGACGCGCGCCGCGTGGGTATTTCTTGCAATAGACGCCAAACGCCTGTTCGGACGACGCAAACTGCCCGGTGAGAAAATAGCAGATGCCGAGGTTGTAGTAGACCGCTTCCATCTCGGCCAGCCCCTGCGTGCTCTTGACAGACCCCATGGTGTCGATGAGCATCTGGAATTCAGGGATCGCCTGATCGAATTCGCCCATGGTGAAGTTCTTGAAGGCGCTTTCGCGCAATTCGCGAACCGTCGCCTGAATCTGCCCCGAGGCCGAGAGGGCACAACAGAGGGCCGACACGACCCCCACGCCCGTCAGAACCTGTCTCATGCTCGATAGATATGTTGCTCGCTGCACCTCGTACAACCTCCCTCACTACGCGTCACGAAGCCAATGAGAGTAAACGG
>CAZOJL010000128.1:0-10224 GCA_964580075.1 uncultured Akkermansia sp.
CAACTGAAGCCCTATATGGAGGCTTACATTTGCTGATAAACCCAACACCGTTCAAGTGAATTCCAAGGGACAGACATCCCCTTCCATTTCCTTCCTGGAAATAGTCACTCGCGGGGCTATTCTTTGATCCTTACGGCCGGCGGGCATGTCGGAGCAAGGCTGGCGCCGCGACCGGGCGGCTGGATTCTGCACGCACGGAACGCGACGGACCGACGAGGGGCTATGGAGATGAGCCTGGGGCTGGGGCTGGGGCTGGACGCGCCGATCCCTGGCATAGATTTCCTGTCCCCGGTACGCACCGAAACCCTCGTGCCCAGAAATCACGAAGGCGGCCGAGTTACTGGTTGTACCGGTCCTGAGCCGCTTTGCGAATCGCCTTGGCGGGCCGGCCAAACTTATCGTTGTAGAGCATGACGAGATCATCGAACTGCTTGTAAAAATTATCCACATGCGTGTCATTATGGCAATTCAGGCAGGCGCCCTTCATCAGTGAACGCCGGTCCTGCCACGTGACAAGGCTGGCGACCCGGCGGGTCACGCCGGTTGCTATAAGCTGCTCGTGGGATACAACATACTCGCGAGTCAACACCTCATCCCCAATTTTTGGAAGGGATCGCGTTTCTGGGTAATCTTCCTTGTAACCATCGGAATAGATCACCAGGTTTTGACGAACACTGACCTCGGGCCGAAGCGTCCAACTGATTCGTTCGCCCACGTCATGGCTGTTGCCGGAAACACCCCCATTCGTCGAGCTATAGCTGCCGATATGGCAGGAGGCGCAAGTCGGCGCAGCGCTGTAATCCTTCCCGAGCACCCAGTCTCCTTCCTTGTCCAGCGCCATCTTGTCCCGATTTCCATAGAACGCAATGCCATGCTTGCTTTCATTGAAAATCTCAATCTGCGGATGGTCCGGCCCCATGTGGCACTTGCCGCAGTTTTCCGGTGAGCGGGACAGTTTGGCATCAAATGAATGTCGCGAATGACAGGCATGACAAGAACCTTTGGACCCGTCCGGATTGAGTCGCCCAATGCCGCTGTTCGGCCAGGTGCGCGGGTCAAACAACGGCTTGCCGTTGGCTGCGCGGAGAATACCGCCCTGTGGATCCCGTTGGAACTTCACGATGGTGCCATGGCATTGCCAACACCCATTCACGGCGTCGGCATTGTTGCCGGGCATGCCCGCCGCCTTCTCCGCCAGTACGTTGTCTAGGCTGGCCAAGATCTCACCCGCCCGCGCGTGATGACTCCGCTCAAACTGTTGGGCCTCTGTATCATGGCACTGCGCACAATCCTTCGGCGTAACCAGCGTCGCAAGGGTCACCCCTTCATGCAGCCACGCGTCCACGTCCTCCTTCTGCGCGCCGTGGCAGTCCACGCAACCGACTTCATTATCGGCATGGCGGGACCGTTCCCATTCCATGACGAGAGCGGGCGATTGCTTACGGTGGCAGACAACGCACGCGCTGCTTGGGGAATCGCCGGTCTTCTCGACGTTGGGCGGGGCGGTCGGTGCGGCAGCCACGACACCCAGTGCCGGAAGCAAAATAATTGACGCCAGTACGACCAGGAAACGACTAATCCGTGTATTCATCAGTGGGTATTCTTTCTTTCGCATTTTTATCAACGGGCTCTCGACATCCCACTGTGTGGATGCAAAACAGGTGCGGAGTGATTGATAAGAAATCGTTTTCGCCCTGCACCGGCCCACACGGGTCAAAATCATGCCGGTACCGGTTTGACGTCACGATGGCATGGCGAAGAGCATGGCAGAAACCGGAATAAGTGTCAAGACCACTGCGAACCAGCGCAGCAATTCTCATTTTGGAGTGCGGTGGCAAGCGGTATTCCGCGCGACACCGCTTTGAGGAGGTTCGAAGTAGGGCGACGGCGTCCCCGCCGCGCCGCTGATGCGTTGGGCGTTGGATGTTGGGCGTTGGATGTTTCACACCCATTTACCTGCGGCGCGGCGAGGACGCCGCTGCCCTACCCGCTGCGCGCTCATCTCTCTCCCTGAACCATTCCCATGAACGCTGGCCAATAATAAATCCCCCACAAACCCGGAAGTGCCATGCCATATGCATAATCAGGAAAATGGAAGGTCCGTCCCTTGGGATTCCCTTGGGATTCGGTCGACCGCTTATTTCGTGGCAGGTGCGACTCCATCCGTCGCCGGTTGCCCTTCGATGCAGTAAAGGCTCTTGTCGCCGCGAAGGTAAATCGCGTTGCCGACGGCGGCCGGCGAGGCGATGATGACCTCGTCGACCTTGTTCGTGGCCAGCACCTCGAACTTCGGACCGAGCTTCAGCACGGTCGTAAGCCCGTTCTTGCCGGGGACATAAAGGCGCCCCCCGGCCGCAATGGGCGAAGCAAAGACCGACGGTGTTCCTTCGAGCTTGTTGCCATACTGAACCTTGCCTGTGGCGGCGTCGACACAGGTCAGAAAGCCGTTGTTCGACTTGGTGTAGTAGAGCTGCCCGCCGCTGAGCACGGGGGAGGGCGTGTACGAGGCGTTTTCCTTGCTGCTCCAGGCGATGGCATCGGGCTTGTTTGCGAGGTCGCCGGCGGCGGCATCGAGTTTGATCGCCAGCACCGCATTCCCGCGGAATCCGCTCATGCAGAATACCAGGTTGCCGTCGGTCACGGGACTGGGTATCGCGTTGGCGGTCATGCCGCCGACCTCCCAGAGGATCGCACCGCTGGCCGGGTCATAGGAACGGATGCGGTTGGTGGCGGAGACGACGATCTGCCGTTTCCCGCCCCGGTCGATCACAAGCGGCGTGGCCCATGATGTGGCCTCGTCGCGCTTCACGCGCCACTTCTCCTCGCCGGTCTTCCTGTCCAACGCGACGATGAAAGAATCGCCTTCGAAGAAATCCCAAGGGACGGACCTGAATGGCGCTAAGTTAAGCGATGCTTCCGATCATAATCCTAATCTTAATCGTAATCGTAATCCGTTCTCCACCAGAAGATTAAGATCAAGATTAGGATTACGATTAAGATGGCAATAGCCCCTAAATTTAGCGCCATTCGGGACGGACCTTCCGTTCCATTTCCTTTGAAAATAGTCACTCGCGGATCTATTCTTTGATCCTTACGGCCGGCGGGCCTGTCGGAGCAAGGCTGGTGCCGCGACCGGGCGGCTGGATGCCGCACGCACGGAACGCGGCGGACCGACGAGGGGCTATTGAGTCCATGGAGATGAGCCTGCGGCTGGACGCGCCGATCTCAGGCATAGATTCCCTGTCCCCAAGAACCTTCCCTTGTCGGCCCTTATGGTTCTTCTCACCAGGCGGGATCGGCCCAGGCGGAGTTCAGTTCAGGCATGGGCATAGAATCCGCATTGAACACCGTTCCCGTGTTGTCGCGGATTACGGTCCCTTCGTTGTGCCCGCCGCGGTCGACGATCAGCCGCTCGGCGCAGGCATTATAGAGGGTATTGTCCTTCACCACGCAGTCGCGCAGTCCCTCCAGAACCATGCCGAAGCGGGGCGAGAGCACCCCCTGTCCGCGGTCGTCCGTCGAGGCGTTCATGGTGTTGCCGCAGCAGGTCAGGCCCCGGCAGCCTTCCAGGCGGATGTGACAGTTCGCGTAGGCGTCGTCCGCCGGACACCATTCCGGCCTGCCGCTGCGATAGACGACGTTTCCCGTGATCGCCACCACGGAGCAGAAGGTGTTGAGGCGCGGCGCGAACCAAATTCCGGGGCCGCCCGACCGGTCGACGGAGTTCCCGGTCACGTTGTAATGACCACCGCCCCGGCTCACGATGCCGCCGCCGCGATTCCATTCGATGCGGTTGCCCGTGAGGGTAATCGACAGGTTCTCCTCGAACGCGGCATAGCCGGCGCCGTTGTTGAGCGACAGCCAGTTATCGAGCAGGAAGCCGTCCCATCCGCGGACCCACACGCCATGGCCGGCGTTGTGCGAGATCATGGAGTGGCGGATGCTGAAGCACCAGATACGCTGGAGGCGCACGCCGTCTCCCGAAAAGCGGCTGATGCGGCAGCGTTCGATGCGGGGAGTGTCCTCCGTCTTCCCGTAGTCGGGTTTGGCGACCAGCACGCCATGAACCCCGATGCCGAGTCCGCCGCCGTCCAGGCAGACGCCATCAAGCGTGGCGCCGATGGCTCCGGTGAGGTCAAGCAGACAGGAAGCGGCGGCATCGTTGAGCCGCAGGATCGAGCCGCCGAAGTCGCCAAAGCTCCACGTCGGCTCCCCGCGCATGCCCACGTGCGACCGCCAGCGCAGGGCGCCGGTGCAATAGACACCGGGGGGAATCCACAGGGTCCCCTGCACCGCCGCCGCGGCATCGATCGCCCGCTGCAGCGCCGCCGTGTTGTCGGTGCTGCCGTCGCCGACCGCGCCAAACTCGCTAATATCGAAACGCATCGACGTCATAATGTTCAATCCAATACCTGCGCCCGTCCACACTACCCTCAATCGAGATTCCTGCAAAGCCCGCCGATCTCCGTTGATCGACGGCCCCGCCCGCCTCCGACAGACTACGGATGCAGAATCACCTTGGCGGTCTTGCGCGAGGCGAACAGCTCGAATGCCTCCTGCACCCGATCGAAGGGAAAACGGTGTGAAATGAGCAATTCGGCTTTCGCCGGATGTCGTTGGAGGAAGTCGATCAGGTCGGGGGCGTCGCGCATATTCATGTGCCAGCAGCCCAGAAGCGTCAGCCCCTTGCGGATCATGTGCCTGCTGGGCGAGAGGGGAATCGTGCCGCCGTTCTCGCCGACGAAGGCGACCGCGCCCCGGACCGCCGCCAGGTCGATCAGCAGGATCTCGGCGGATTCCTTGCCAGAACACTCGACGGCCTTGCGGATGCCGTCTTCGCCCGCCGCGCGGAGAAGTGCGTCCCGAAAGCCGGGAACGCCCGGGTCCAGCGTGACCGAGGCGCCGATCCTTTCCGCCAGTTCCCTCCGGTAGGGCTCGGGATCGAGCGCCACCACCCGCGCGCCGATGGCCGACGCCAGCGCCGTCGCGCCGAGACCCACCGGCCCCAGGCCGCTGACCACCAGCGTGTCGAAACCGCGAACTCCAAGCCGCTTGATGGATTCGTAGGCGGGCCCCAGCGCGCAACCCATCAGCGCGGCGTGGTCGTAATCGAGGGCGTCGGGAATCTTGACACATACCGCGTCCGCCACGCGGGTGAACGACGCGAACGTCCCATGAATTTCCGGCCGATGCCGGCAGAAGATGACGTCGCCCCGCAGGCAGTCGGGGCATCGGCCGCAGGCGTTGAGCGGCGCCAGCGCCACGCGGTCGCCGACGCGCAGCCGGTGGCTTTCCGCCACCGCGACGACTTCGCCGGCGCCCTCGTGGCCGGTATTGACCCATTCCCCGTCTCCGAGAAAGCCGCCCATGTTGCTGCCGCAGATCGGGCAGGCGCGCAGCTTGACGATCACTTCGTTGCCCTGCGGCCGCGGGACGGGCGCGTCGACCAGCCAGGCTTTCCGGCGGCCCGTCGCCACCACCTTCATCGTCGCGGGAAGGGGCGGACGCGGACGCACATCCCAGACGCGATCGAGACCCGCCGCCACCCGGTGCAGCGCCGCCTCGGGCGCCAGGGCCGACAGCGCGGACACGAACGGCTCTGGAACGACCGGCCCGTCGTAGCCGATGGCGCGCAACGCGTCGAGAAAACCGGGCAGATCGACGATCCCCGTCTCGCCGGGAACCGCGCGAACGTAGTCGTACTGATCTTCCACGGGAATGCCGGGAGGCGCGTCGTTGACGTGGACGTAGACGACCTGGTCGTTGGCGAGCGCGCGGAGTTCATCGACGGTGCCCAGCGAGGTATGCCAGTGCCAGGAGTCCAACAGCAGGCCGGCATTGGGCCCGATGGCGGCCGCCAAATCCAGCATGCCGCCGAGGGTGTGGATAAAGCTGTGCGGGTGGCCTTCCCGATAGTGCCGCGGTCCGAGAAACTCGAGTCCCAACCGGCATCCGGCATCGCGCAAGATCGCCGCCGCCTGCCCAAGGCGGTCCGCGTGAAAGCGGAAATTGTCGTGGAAAGTCAGGATGTCGGAATAGGGCCAGATCCAGATATAGAATCGGGTCTGACCGACTGTCGCCGCCTTTTTCGCCACGGCCCGCAGCGTCCGCAACCCATCGCGGAACACGGCATCCGTCCCGCGGAAATCGAACGGCAACGCCTGCCCGCCGGCCTTCAGCCCGTGGGCGGCCAGCCGATCCCGGACCCTTCCGGAATCCGTCTCCGGCGTCAGAGGCGCGTCGATGCCCGTGAACCCGGCGGCTTTCGCCAGCGGTAAACAAGCTTCCCAGTCGAGAGAAATCCCCACGTTCCCCGTATTCAAGCACCGATACATTCGCACCTCCGTTTCGCGAGCGGAAAATTGATAAGAAACCGTTCTTCGGAACACCCCGGTCGGCCTCGGCCCGCACGGGCCGAAATCATGCCGGAACCGCTCTGGCGCAGCGATGTCATGGGAAAAGCATGGCAGATGCGGGAAGAATCGTCAATCACTGCGAAAACCCGCACGGGACGGGCCTTCCCTCAGCCTCGTCGACCGTACTCGTCGGCCGGTCCTCCATCGTTGTCATAATCGTTGTCCCAATCGTTGTCGACAAAGATTGCGACAACGATAGAGACGCTCAACGGCCAAGGCCCGTCCCGAATCCCCCTCAACGGCCTCTCCTGCGGCGTCCCGCCGCGCCGAAGGTGACTGGGTGAGAAACAACATCCAACGCCCAACGGCCAACAACCAACGCCCAACATCCAACGCCCAACGAAGACGCGGGCACGGGGGAGAAGCGATCACAATGGAGAGAGGCGCTTGCAAATCCGCCGGTTTGTGCAAGCGAAGGGTTCTGAGATCAGGAGGGAAAGCTGCCGATGACTTGTCCTGTTCCTCGCAGCGATGAAAGGGCAACTGGCCGTTGGAAAGTGCTGACGAGGGAGATGCGGCGGTACGAATATGCCGTGGGGCCATCCGGCTTCCGCCGGGGCGCTGGCGCGAGGGACGGAGTGACTGGGTGGATGCCATGGAACTGCGGCGCGGACGGGATGGAAAATTGCTTCGATATTTCTACGGACGCTACAAGGATGAGACCGGCAAATCCATTGTGGCCAACTGCGGTAAGTGGCGCGGAAATCCGCCCGCAAGCGGCAGCCTCGTAGAGACGGGTGATGAAACCTTTGAAAAAAGCCGCAGGGCGGCCCAGGATTGCCTGAACGGGTTTCAGGATGAAGCGCGTCGGAAAGGCAGGGCGGCGCACCTCGTCGAACGAATGATCGAGGCCAAGACGGGGCAGACCGTAGAGCATGTTTGTTTGAGGGATCTGTATGACCGATGGCGGGCGAACAGTCCCGGATCTGTGGCGCATGCAAAACACGCCGGGGCGGCCTTCGCTCAGTTTGCAGATCATGTCGAGGAGGTTCAGCCCGGAGCGAGTTATTGCTATCAAGTGACGCGGGAGACCGTTGAGGGCTGGGCAGAGAAACTGCGGGCCGCCCTCACTTCGAGCACCGCCCGGCGTAAACTGCGGCTCTTGAAGACCACCTTCGCCCGGGCGCTGCCGATCGGCGCGGCCAACCCCTTCGAACCCCTACCGTGGACGCGCGGCGTCGGAACCGGTGAAGAGGTTCCGCGACGCCCCTTGACCGAAGAGGAGCTTGCACGCCTGATCGAGACCTCGAAATGGCGCACGCCAATCCTGCACCCGCTGATCGTTTGCGCGGCGTATTCCGGACTGCGGCGCGGCGACGTGTGCCGGCTGAAGTGGGCGGCGGTTGACCTGCAAGCAAGCGAACTCGTCCTGCGCACATCCAAAACCGGGGAGCGTGTTGCCATTCCCATCCTGCCACCGTTGCGTGAAGTCCTCGCCGAGGCGGCGGTGAACCGCAATCCGGGCCAGAAATACGTCTGGCCGCTGGCGGCGCGCATGATCGAAGCGAATCCAAACGGACTGAGCCTACCCTTCAAGAAAATCAGCAAAGCAAATCGGCAAGGAGACCGGTCGACAGACGGCGAGGATCACGGAGACGCTGCGGGCGGCTGAACGATGGGCGGGGCGGCAGTTCCTGCCGGATCCGAACAACACCGTCTGGCGGCGGCGCATGATCGCCGATACGACGCGCCGTGAACGCCCCCACGGGGCCCGCGCCGCGAGCGTCATCGACTGGCACTGCCTGCGAACCACGTTTGTGACCCGGGCGCTGTGCGGCGGGATGCGGATCGAAGATCTTCAGACAATCACCGGGCACCGGCTTGTTGAAACCGTGTGGAAACACTACTACCGGCCGCCCACGGCACATATCCGGGACGCGATGGAGAAAGCCATGGGCAATGGTGCCCACTCCCCCGCCGCGCTGCCCGCCGGCGACGGCGACAAACTGGGTGCGATTGTCGCCGGGTTGAGCGCCACCGAGCGGAAACGCCTGGCCGCGCTGCTGGCGAAGTAACGTAAACCGGGGGCGAAAAAGGTACTGACAGGGCGTAACCACCAACCCTGCAACACGTTAAGCTGCGCCGTCGCACACAAAAGTGTCCGAAATGCGACGGCCCGCTCCCCTAGTTCTTGTTGATTTCATCCGTTGTGTGGCGCACCGTGACAAACACAACAGGGTGGTTGAGCGCGTGGGCCAGAAAGGATACCCAATGAGCAAAGAGGAACTGATCGGACGCATCCTGGCGGCGACGCCGGAGCAACTCAATAGGAATAGATTCCCTGTCCCCGAGATGTCGGATTACTGGATGAAGATGCCGGATTCCTCGATCAGCTCGTCGAGGCCCGCAAGGCGATAACGGGCGCAAGTCCTGCGAACCTCGGCCAAGTCGAAATCCGGGTTGCGCGCCAGTAACTCGAGAATGTCGGCCTTGGATTTGAACCCGCCGGCGTAGAGCTTCAACGCGATGAGCTGGGGAAACGGAACGAGTCGAAGTGGACTACCAACCCTCACCACCGCGCTGGACAGGCGCACCGCATCGTCAACGACGGCAGGGAAACGGCCTGCGAAACTGACCACCTGAACGAGGCCGAAGGGACCGCTCACGTCCATCACGCCCCCCAGCGGGTCTGTTGCGTCAGGTTCGCGAAGTTCCACCGCGTAGCCGCCGCGACGTAACGAGTCCGCGACGGCGCGTAGCGTCGGAAGATCGGCATTGACTCCCAAGTCAACGTCCTCGGTGTATCGAACGTAGTGGAAGGCCGCCAGCGCGACCGCGCCGATCACGACGGCATCCACGCGATGTTGTCGCAGGATGGTGACGACATCCTCGGCGGCGTGAAGGATCGCGTCGGCGTCGTTCATGGGCGCTGTCCTGCGGCGACAGGTCGAATCCACGCAAACCTGCTGCCCATCGTTAGAGCCGAACGGACTCTGTCTTCGATAGTCATCCGCCGCAGGCGTTCCAGTTCCCGCTGGCGGGACTGCATCGCGCACCGGCTGTGCGCCAGCTTGTGTCCACTGTTCGCGTTCATGTCGTCGTAACCCATGCAGCTTGAATTCGCACGTGACGCTAACAGCCCAGAGAACATCCGAAACAAACCGAAATCCATGCTGTTCGCGTTATTTGCCGACTAAAAAACGGTACCATCTTACGGCTTTCGGCCCAGCCCGTCAATGCCGGGCGTCAAAAAGTCCCCGATGAATCGGCCCTGAATCGGCCCAAAGCCCTTTCATCCTGCCCCGCGAGTTGACATAACCCGTTGTCCGGCTTTCAGGTGTCCCGCCGGCTCAGGCGCAAGCCGCTTATACGTCCTGCGCCCAGCGCTATACGGTAGCGTAATCCGCCAATAGCAATTGGACCGGGACCGAAGACCTGTTCATTGCCCCTCGTTAGGCATAGATTTCCTGTCCCCGAGCCCTTGATTTCCTGTCCCCGAGCCCCCGCAACGTACATTACCGAAAAGCTGCCAAAATACGAAAAGAAACTGAAGCAGGATTCACATACTTCACCCAAGTAATCGTTAATGCTTGCGATAACCCCTGCTTTCTGTTTGACTCGAGCGGCGCCACTGACCCGGCCAGGGGCCGCGCCGCGCGGAGGGCCTGCACGGGGTCGGCAGGTGCGAGATTTGCAAAGCGGCGTCTGCCGCCCTCCAGGCGAGCCGCTTCAGCCCCCTGCCCCCCCCCCCTCTCTCCCCTCGCACGTAAGCGCGCGGCCTCTTCTCTGGCCTTCCCTGGCCTTCCCTGCCCGTCCACGGGCCTTCCTCCGCGCCGTCCCCCATTCCGGCGCGCGTCTTTTTTCTATC
>CAZOJL010000129.1:0-10178 GCA_964580075.1 uncultured Akkermansia sp.
AAGCCCTGAGCCAGAATCTGAAAAACATAAGAATTTAGATGCGTTTGCCCTGCTTTCCGCAATGCGGGCACGATTTTCACACGGGGATTCAGAAATTTGGTATGCTTGCCCTTTCCGTGAGCGGACCACAGGAGGACAGACAATGGCGAAGCAGAGAATTGTTGAGGCCGTGAGGCGCGGGCGGGTGCTGATATCGGACGGGGCCTGGGGGACGTTCCTTCAGAAAAAAGGATTGAAGCCCGGCGAATGCCCCGAATGCTGGGCGGTGGAGCGCCCGGACGATGTGAAGGAGATTGCGCGCGCCTATCTCGCCGCCGGCGCCGACATGATTGAGAGCGACACGTTTGGCGGCACCTCCTTCAAACTGGCTCATTTTGGGCTGCAAGACCGCGTGGCCGAGATTAATGAAGCCGGCGCCCGGCTCTCGGCCGAGGCGGCTGTCGAAGCCGGCGGCGAGAAATGGGTCATCGCGTCCGTCGGCCCGACCGGAAAGATGCTGGTGATGGAGGACGTGACGGAGCAGGAGCTGTATGACAGCTTTAAGGAGCAGGTGGTGGCGCTGGCCGCGGGAGGGGCGGACGCCATGTGTATCGAGACCATGAGCGACCTCCAGGAAGCCGCCCTGGCGGTCAGGGCTGTGAAGGAAAACACCTCCTGCGAAGCCATCACGACGTTCACGTTTGCGCCAACCGTGAACGGCGATTACCGCACGATGATGGGCGTCTCTCCCGAGCAGGCGGCCGCGGCCATGATCGCGGCCGGCGCCGACATCATCGGCACGAACTGCGGAAACGGGATTGCGGGGATGATCCCCATCGTCAAGGCGATGCGCACGGTCGCTCCGGATACGCCGATCCTCGTGCAAGCCAATGCCGGCCTGCCCACGAATGTCAACGGCGTGGACACGTTTCCGGAAACGCCGGAAGCCATGGCCCGCCAGGTCGTCGGCTTGTTGGAAGCCGGCGCCACGATCATCGGCGGATGCTGCGGTACGACGCCAGCTCACATTCGCGCCATCAAGACGGTGTGCGATGCGTGGACCCGGGCATAAGGGAACCTGCGCCCGGGCGGGGGTCTGGATTGTGCCCCTCCACGCAGGGCAATCCCCGGACGTGCGAGAGAGCCGTCGCCCCGTGTCACGCCCCCCCCGGATGGGTCCCTCAGTGGGGATGACGGTGGCGCAGGATGTGCGGACTTTCCAGGCCGTGAGCGAGCATGAGCGACTCGTCGGAGAGCACATCGATGGCGGACCCCCGGGCGACAATACGGCCTGCATCCAGCACCAACACGTGACTGCACACCTCCACGACGAGTTCAAGGTCGTGCGTGGCGATGATCCGCGTGTGCTCAAACGATTGCAAATGTTCGATCAGACGGCGGCGCGCGCGCGGATCGAGGTTGGATGACGGTTCGTCCATGACCAAAATGTCCGGCGCCATCGCCAGGACGGTCGCGATGGCGACGGCGCGTTTCTCCCCCGCCGAAAGCCGGTAGGGCGGACGTTCCCGCACCGGCGTCATCCCCATGCGCTCCAAGGCGTCGGCCACCCGGCGCTCCACGTCCTCTGCGGGCAGACCGGCGTTCAACGGACCGAACGCCACATCCTCGGCCACCGTCGGCATGAACAATTGATCGTCGGGGTCCTGAAAGACCATCCCGACCGCCCGCCGCGCGCCGGCAGCCGTCTCACGCGTTACGCGGATGTCGCCAATGCGGACTTCCCCGTGGCGGGCCTGCAGGGTTCCGTTGAGATGCAGGAGGAGCGTGGATTTGCCCGCGCCATTTCCACCGATCAGCGCGACCGCGTCGCCGTGTTCGATGCGGAACGACACCCCGTTCAACGCTTCCGTGCCGTCGGGATAGGCATAGGACAAATCGCGCACGTCAATCCCATGATGACTCACAACGCACCTCCGGTGAGCAGACGCCCCAGGCCGTCCGCGAGATTCCACAGACGTCCGGTCAGGAACAGCAGGAGACACCCGCCGACAAAAACCGCATCCGACCCTCGGAAGGGGGTGGGGCGCAAAATCCGCACTTCGCCGTCAAACCCGCGGGCAAGCATGGCGCGATAGACACGCTCGGCCCGGTCCAGCGCGCGCAGCAGCAGGTGGCCGATCATCGAGGCATACACGCGTAACGGCAGTGCGCGTCTCGCAGACCGCATCTCCACGCTGCGCGTCATCTTGACGGCCTGGTCTGAAAGTACAAAGAGGTAGCGGTAGAGAAACAGCAGTTGGACGACGAACACGCGCGGCACCCCGAGCCGTTCGAGCGCGGCGCCCAGACGCTGGATGCCCGTGCAGGCGATGAGCGCCAACGCCGCGCCGACGGTTAACACAAACCGAAACATGATCGAGACAAATGAAACCCATCCGCCGGTTATGACAACCGGGCCGATGGCGACCATCGGATGACGGTCGATGAGGGGGTTGATGATGCCGATGATGAGCGCAAAGGGGGCCGCGATGAGGATGCGGCGCACGACATAGCGCGCGGGAATGCGTCCGCTCGCCAGGAGCACAACCGGATAGAGCAGGAAGGGGGTGAGGGCGGCGATCTCGTGGCGGGGAAACGACATGACGACGCCGATGAAAACGAAGGTCACCAGCGCCTTGGCCCGGGCGTCCACGCGATGAGCGGGCGTATTCATCCGCCCGAGTTCATCCATCTTTCCGAGTTCGAAAGTGTCTTCGCCTGTCATTTCGTGGCTTCGCTCTTTCGGAGGCACGGCAGACCACGCATGCGGAGCGCAACCCCCGTCAGACACACCAGCGCGAGGGTCAGCAGGCCGCCGAGCAGTCCCGAGACGGATGTCCCGGCGCGGACGGCGGGCCACGGTTCGGTTTCAGGCGCGGCCAGTTCCGCAGGCGCGGATTTGCGTTCCGGCGCCTTGAACGAATAGTCGGGAAGAAACGCCGTCTGCTCCTGCACGGCGGCCAGCGCGTGATGGATGCCGCCCCCCGGTGTAGCGCGCTCTTCCTTCCCGCTGACTTTGAACATGGACCACTCCAGCCCGTCGGGGCGCGTCGATGCAAACCAGCTTGCCACGCCGCCCGTCACGACAGCGGCGAGCGCGAGCGTGAGGAGACCGGAGCGGGAAGAGACCCGCGCGCCCGTGTCGGACGCTGTCGGCAGGACTTCGGGCCGTGCGTGGGTCACAAAGACGACGATCGCGGCGGTTGCCAGACCCTCCATGACGCCAATCGCGAGATGAACCGGCAACATCAGCAGCAAGAACGTCCCGAACGGCAGGTCGGAAATTCCGGACGTCTGTGTCTCCAGCACGACCGCGAGCGCGCCCAGTTGCAGACCCACTGCGGCGGCGATGATCGCAGCCACCCAGGCCCGCCGCGTTCCATCGTGACCCTTGGCAAGGTTCCGGTAGATCAGCGGATAGGCAACAAACGCGGGGAAGAACCCCAGGTTGAAGAGGTTACATCCCAGCGCCAGCAGGCCTCCGTCCGCGAAGAAGAACGCCTGCACGGTCAGCACGGACGCAATGACCAGAAAGGCCGCATGCGGACCGAGGAGGACGGTGAGCAGCAGGCCGCCGCCAAGATGACCGCTCGAGCCGGTGAACGGGATTGAGAAATTGATCATCTGCGCGGCAAAGACAAATGCGCCCAGCACGCCCATCATCGGGACGAGATTGTCCCGCGGGGACCGGTTGACGGTTCGGGCGCAATAGGCGATCAATCCCCCCGAGACAGCCCACAGCGTGCCGCCGACGGTGGGTGAGATCAAGGCATCGGCCATGTGCATGATCTTACCCTGCCGCCTTCCCGGTCGTCGTCATCATCAGGGACACGTGCTTCAACCCCTTGAGCGCCTTGAGATGCTTGACCAGCTTTTCGATATCCGAGGCCTTGCCCCTGACAATGATGGATTCAAGGCAATTGTCGTGATCGAGGTGTGCATGCTGGGCGGCGATCACCAGATGCTCGAAATCGTGCTGGATCTTCACGAGTTCATAGGCCAGCGATTTCTCGTGATGGTCATAGACGATAATGACCGATCCGGCCACGCGCTTTCCGGACGTCCAGTCCTGGGTGACGCGGGCCTGGCGAATCATCGTTTGAACCGCCTCGGATCGTGTGGGGAGCCCGTCCCCCTGCCACATGGCGTCGAACTGTTTCAAGAGATCGGCGTTCAAGGACACACTGAATCTGACGGTCTCACGCATCGGCGCACTCCCCGGTTTACGATATTACGCATTGCCAAAAAGTATTATCGCATACCGGACGTGCTTTGGCAACCGTGATCTGGAAACGTAGGGAAGGGTGGGTGTGTGGGTGTGTGGGTAACGCTCGGATCGCTTCAACCTAAATCCGGAAGTTCAGCTTTACCATTCGCTCTAAGTGACCCGTGATCAGTGGGCTTCGCACCAAATGGTGATGCCCCTAATTAGAGCCTGTCCGAAAAGGGGGTTGAGCCTCCTGAACACTGGATTTCTTAAGCTTTGTCGCGAGCTTTGTCGCGAGCTTTGTCGAATTCTTCTTCTTTCACCTTCCTTTTACGACAAAGCTCGCGACAAAGGGCGGCGGAGCCGCTGTTTCCAGCCTCCCGCCGCCTCCCAACCTTTTCGGACAGGCTCTAATTATGCAACTGGCATTGGCATTCACCTGACACCTGACACCTGACACCTGATCACGGTTCACTGCTCCTTTTAGGATGCTCAACCCGCCACGGTGAGTCGCGCCTGTGATTCGCGGATGATCGGTTCGCGCAGCTCCCAGGAAGAGACATGTTTCCTGAGATACAGGGCGGTGAGGCGGTCGGCCTCGAGCGTGGCCTGCTGGAGGGTTTTGATGTGATGGGTCAGGACGAGCCGGCGCAGGCGATGCGCGTCGTCGGGCGGGTCGTCTCCGATGGCGGCGCGTTCGGCACGAAGGGAATCGATCCAGAAGCGGGCCACGACGTCCCGGGCGGCGTCGAGTGGAGAAAGGTCGTCGGAGTGGGTGACCCGCGAATGGCCGATGATCACCGGATCGAGGAAGGCCTTCAGGTCGGGGGCGGCGTTGGCGTAGAGATCGGCGAGGGCGTCGCCGTCCGTTCTGGCGGACGCCAGCCAGGCGCAGAAGACGGCGCGGGCGTGCGGGTGCCGCACCAGAGCCCCGGGGAGGTAGGTGCGGAGCAGGTCAGAGACGTCGAGGTCATCCCCGTGGTGGAACAGCAGCTCGGCGAGTGCGAGTTCGGTGGGCGTGGCTGCGGCTTCCGCCGGCGTGCCGGGGGCGGTGTCTCCCGGGATGTCCACGGCATCCCCGTCGGCGAAGGCGTCGCGCAGGGGGGGGGCGTCTCGATGCGCCGGGGTGGAGGCGGGCCTGCCATAAGCCACGGCGCGGGCGGCGGCCTCGGCCTGCCGGGTTCGGAGCGTTTCGAGATCCTCGGTGAGCGCCGCCTCGGGGAGATGCAGCCGGATGGCGGCCTCCTGGATGAGGTGTGAGCGGAGGACGGCGTTCGAGCAGGTTGCGAGGGTCTCCAGGACGGCGCGTGAGACGCGGCTGACGGCATCCACGTCGTCGGGGCGCTCCTCGTCGGCCAGCAGGGCGAGGATCTGGAACGCGGTGATCGATTCGGCGTTTTCAATCAACGCGCGCACGGCGTCGACCCCCTGGTCACGGATGAGCGAGTCGGGATCTTCGCCGGGCGGGAGGGCGGCGACGCGGACGGGGATGCCCTCCTCCAGGAAGAGGGCGCCGGTGCGGATCGCGGCCTTGCGGCCGGCGGCGTCGCCGTCAAAAAGGAGGACGGCCGAATCGGCATGGAGTTTGAGCAGGGCGACATGTTCACGGGTAAAGGCGGTTCCCTGCGAGGCGACGGCCGTGGTGAGGCCGGCGGCGTGGCAGCGGATGACGTCGATCTGTCCTTCGCAGATCACCACCTCGCGACGGGGGTGTTTGACGATCGCGCCACGGGCCTTGTCCAGGGCATAGAGGACCTTGCTCTTGCGGAAGATCGGTGTCTCGGGGGAGTTAATGTATTTCGCCGGATGGGCCTTGGGGTCGAGGATGCGTCCGCTGAACGCGACGACGCGGCCCTGGGTGTCGGTAATCGGAAACATCAGCCGGCCGCGAAAGCGGTCGTAGTAGTCCTCCGGTTTGGAGGGGTCTTTGGGTGGCGTGAGCACGCCTGCGGCGACCATCTGCTCGGCGGAATAGTTCTGCTTTGCGGCCCAGGCGAGGATGGCGCCTGGGTTGAGGGGCGCGTAGCCGATGCCAAACCGCGCGACCGTATCGGCCGCCAGCTTGCGCGATTCCAGATAGGCCCGCGCCGCCGCCGCGCCGCGGGTTTGCATGAGGCAGCGCTGGTAAAACGCGGCCAGCTCGAGGTGGATGGCGTAGAGCAGATTGCGTTGTTCGGCCTCGTAGTCGGTGGCGGTGTCGATCACGACGCCGGTCTTGTCGGCGAGGGATCGGACCGCATCCATGAACGAGAGCCCGTCCTGCTTCATCAGGAAGGTGAAGACGTCGCCGTGTTCGCCGCACCCGAAGCAATGGTAGAATTGCTTGACGGGGTTGACGTGGAACGAAGGGGTCTTCTCCTGATGAAAGGGACAGCACCCCTTGAAACTCGTGCCGGCGCGTTTGAGCACGACGCCTCGGGCGGCGACCAATTCGACGATATCGGCGCGGGCGCGGATTTCCTCAATGACGCGGTCTGTGACGCGTGAACCCATCACGGCAATCCCATATGGGCGCGCAACCAGGGGCAGACTTGCTGCCCGACGCGGGACTGTTGGGTAAACATTCGTTGGATCGGATCGAGTGGCACGAGCATCGCCAGCGCAAACACCACGGCCAGAATGGCGGCGGCGTAGACGGCGCCTGCCGCGAGGCCGAAAATGGCGTCGGCGGGCTGAAGGATCACCACCTGCATCATGGCGTTGCAGATGTAGCGCGTCACAAACCCCACGATGAAACCGGACAGGAGGGACAGAAAAAGAGTGGTCATCGCGAGTGCGGCGGAGGGGGTCGTCCCGCTCGTGGCGAGCAGCGTCGCCTGAATTTTGGGATAGAGCGCATACCCGGCCCAGGCACCGCCGACAAACCCCATGATGCGCGCCAGTTCCTCCGAGACGCCGCGAATCAGCCCGCGGCTGAGGAAGAACAAGAGCGTCATTACCGCCAGAACATCGACCAGGGTTCCAAACGTCAGTGGCGCGTGCGGCATAGCGAGTCTCCTTTCAGCTTCAGCGGTCGGCAGAAAGCGATTCAAGCCAGACTTCATAGCGATTGCGTTGTTCGCCGGACGGGGCGATCTGCAGGTAGTATTCGCCGTAGGCGCGAGCGCCGTCCGTGTCACCTTCGGTGCTGCGCAACGTCGCCAGGAGGGCGAAGAATCCGGAGCGGTCGGGCCATTTTGCGGCGGCTTTGTGCAGCAAGTGTTCGGCCTCGGGCACATCCTTCAGAGTGAGGGCGGTGAGGGCGCCCTGATAATAGGCGTCGGCGTAGCCGGGGTTCAGGAGGGTCGCCTGGCGGAAGGCATCGAGCGCCTGCTGGTGTTCACCGCGACCCAGCAGGGCTTGTCCCAGGCCGAACGCCGCGGGGGCGCACAGCGGATCGGCGTCGAGGGCGTCGCGATAAGCCTTCTCGGCGCGCGGCCAGGAGCGGGCGGCACCCGCCCGGTCGCCATCCTTGACCCGTGCGTCCGCCGTGTCGGGGTCACGCGAACCGGCGGGCGGGGGGGGGGCGCTGGTCTGCTGCGCCTGTCGCAAGGCCTCGAGGTGTTTGACCGCTTTGGCCAGCCAGGGATCGCTGCTGGTGGTCATGCGCCGGAACAGCTCGAGTTCGTCGATGGCCTCGTCGGCGAGGTTGAAATGATCACTGTAGAGCATCGCGAGGTTGAAGTGAGCCGGGGCGTACTTCCAATCGGCCTTGATCGCCTGGAGCAGGCGAACGCGTGCGAGGTCGTAGCGGGTGTCGCCCCGCTCGACGTTGGAGAGGGCGGTGAGGAAGCGTGCGCGGGCCTCGGGGGTGGCGGCGAGAAGCGCCTGGAAAATGGTGCGGGCTTTTGTCCAGTCGCCGCGGAGGAATGCGATCTGGCCCTGCAGCTCGCGCGCGTCCCTGTTTTCGGGATCGATGGCCAGAACCTGCGCCAGCGCGGCTTCAGCGGGGATGAAACTGCCGAGGTGAAAATGGGCGGTTGCGAGATTGTAGTGCAGGACCGCGTCATTCGGCAGCCGGCGCGCGGCGCGATTGAAGTGCCGCACGGCCGCTTCGTAGTTGTGATCCTTCAGCGCCGCTTCTCCGTCGTACACCGCACGACGTGGTGAGAACGCGCCGCAACCGGCGGCGAAGAGCGACAGAAACAGACAGAGGGTTAGGGCAGGGCGTGTGTGTTTCATAGGATTCCATCCGATTCATCCGTGCGCGTCAGTCATGCCAGCGATACGTGTCGCCGCCCAGTATACGTCAAACCGGCGGCAGGATGAAAGCCTTGAAATGGGTCAGTACTGGGAGAATTGCTGTTTCGGCTTGCCTCAGTACGTAAATCTGTTTACGCTCTGTCTCGGTTACGGGTCTCATACGTTCGTTTGCTAAACGCGCGAGGCGGTGTGAGACACAACATGACACCGTAGGGGCGGCATGCCATGAACGGGGATTGCCGCGCGGACGGCGTCTCCGCAGCCATGGGCTGCGCGCGTGAGGTCGGGCTATGATTACGTTTGCCATCGGCGTGTTGATCCTGTTGGCAGGCTATGCCCTCTACGGTCGGGTTGTCGAACGGATGTTCGGCCCCGATGACCGCCCCACACCGGCCGTGGCTGCTCCCGACGGCGTTGACCGGATGCCTCTGCCGCAGTGGAAGAACCTGATGATCCAATTGCTCAACATCGCCGGCGTGGGGCCGGTGATCGGGGTGATCCTGGGCATCAAGTTCGGGGCGGTCGTCTTTATTATCCTGCCGATCGGCAATGTCATCGGCGGGGCTGTCCACGATTACTTCAGCGGCATGATCGCCATGCGCCACAACGGCGCGAACATGCCGGTGCTGGCGCGGCTGTACCTCGGAAGGCGGATCTGCCACCTCTATGCCTGGTTTCTCTTCGTGACGCTGCTGCTGGTGGGTGCGGTGTTCATCAACATCCCCGCCCAGATCCTCGCCGGCGGGTGCGGGCGTGGCGTGTTGTGGGGTGTTATCGGCGCGATCTTTGTCTACTATTTCGCATCGGCATTCTTTCCGATTGACGCCGTGATCGGCCGCATCTATCCCTATTTTGGCGCGTTGCTGGTGTTGTCATCGCTGGCGGTGATCACCATGCTGGCGCCCCACATGGGGTCTTTGAGCGAATTCGATCTGACGGCGCTGGGCGCGAATTTCAGACGGCATCCCGATCACGAGCCGATCATTCCGATGCTGTTCGTAACCATCGCCTGCGGCATCATTTCGGGGTTCCATTCGACGCAGGCACCGATCGTGGCGCGCACCGCGACATCGGAGCGACAGGGCCGGTTGCTGTTCTACGGGATGATGATCACCGAAGGGGTGATCGGCATGATCTGGGCTGCGGGCGGTATGGCACTGTATGCGCACACGCCGGAGCTGCTGAAAAGCGGCGCCGGCGCCAGCCTGCTGCGCACCTTGGTCACGTGGCTGCTCGGACCGATCGGCGGCTGGGTGGCGCTGAGCGGCGTCATTGTGCTGGCAATCACCTCGGGCGACACCGCGCTCAGGAGCCTGCGGCTGGCGGTGGCCGAATATGCCGGTGTGGATCAGAAACCGGTGGGCAAGCGGCTGGCGACCACGGTTCCGATTTTTCTCGCCGTGGCGGGGTTGCTGGCTTGGTCGAGCGCCGATCCAGGCGGGTTCAAGACGTTGTGGAACTACTTCGCCTGGTCCAACCAGGTGCTGGCGGTCTTTGCGCTCATGATTGCGGCAGCCTGGCTGTCTGCCGCAGGCAAACCCCCGTGGATCGCGCTGATTCCGGGCGCGTTCATGTTATTCGTTGTCGCGACCTACATTCTGTGGGTCAGTCCCGAAAACCTCGCGGGCGCGCCCGTGGGGCTGGGGTTGCCCTACGGCGTCGCCCTTGCGATCGCCGCCGCGCTCACGTGCGTGATTTCAGCCTGGGTGTGGCGTTTGAAACCGCGGCTTCAGGGCAGGCTACTTGATGCTGGAGCTTGACGCCGTTGCGAGGGGCTGAATGTGTGGCGAAGCTGATGAAAGCGGCGTCG
>CAZOJL010000130.1:0-10047 GCA_964580075.1 uncultured Akkermansia sp.
ACTCCAGAAATCCTGCGCCACGCGCCAAGCTGGAGAGAAAGCCCTGAGCCAGAATTTGAAAAACATAAGAATTTAGATGCGTTTGCCCTGGCAGGTGGGCCAACCGATCGCCTACGCCCACACCAGCCAGATCAGGGTGGCACCGGCGAGGACGGCCGCGAGGGTGAAGGGAATGCCGACGCGCATGAAGCCGGGGAACGAGACGGGGTGACCCGCCTTGCGGAGGATCCCCATGGCGACGACGTTGGCCGAGGCGCCGATCGGGGTGATGTTGCCACCGAGACAGGCCCCCGCGAGCAGGGCGAACATCAGCAGCGGCAGTTTCTCGGTTGGGGCGTGCGCCGGGGAGAACTGACGCGCCATGGAGCCGACGACCGGCAGCATGGCGAGCAGAAACGGGACGTTGTCGACGACTGCCGAGACCCCGACGGCGAAGGCGATCAGCACCACAAACGCAGCGAAGAGGCTGCCGCCGACCAATCCATTCAGCCCGGCCGCGATCCGCTCCATCCACTGCGCCCGTTCCAGGCTCTCCACCATCACGAACATCCCCATCAGAAAGAACAGCGTGGTGAAATCAACCGACGCGGCAAGCGTCCGCGCGCCACACCACCGGACGCGCTTCACGGCCCACAGTGCCGCCCCGACTGCGAAGACCATCGAGGCGCTTCCCGCAAGCCAGACGAAGCCGGGATCAAACGACGAGGCCGAGGCGAGCACAGCCACGAGACACACGATCAGCCATGCCGGTGTCCACGAACGGGGTGTCTCGCACGCGACCAGTTCGTTCGGACGATGGAACGCGCGCAACACAAAAAACACCACGAATCCCGAAGCGATGGCTCCGGCTTGGATCGCCCAGAAGATCGAGGGCTTCCCCTGATAAAAAAAGAAATCGTTGAACCCCAGCTTCAGATAACCGGCCATCAGCATCGAGGGGGGGTCGCCGATCAACGTGGCGGCGCCCTGGAGGTTGGAGGCGATGGCGATGCAAATGATCGGCCGCACCGGGTTGGCTCCGAGTTTGCGCGCCAGGCTCAACACCACCGGGGCGATCAGCAGCACGCAGCTCACATTATCGAGAAACATCGACAAACCGGAGACGAGCGCCGTGATCCAGACAAACGCCCAGCGGGCATCGGGGGTGCGGGCGACCAGCTTCTCGGCGAGCACGGCGGGGATGCGGGACTGCTCGAAAACATGCGCGATGACCATCAGCCCCGTCATCAGCGCCAGGACATTCCATTGGATCACGCCGTAGAACGGCGTGCTCCACGGAATGAACCCCATCGTGCCGAGGATCGCCAGGGTGATCGCGGCGGCGCAGGAGACCCACGCCCGGAGGGTCGGTTTGACAATAAACAGCAGATAGGCCACCGCAAAGATGGCAAGCGGGATTCGTTCGGATATCGTCGTAGACATAATCAGCTCGGGGTCATGTAGGGAAAGCGTGTGCTGAGTATCGCACGTTTGGCGGCACCTGTCCATTCGTACCGCTCACGGCTCCAAAATTAGAATTGCAGCGCTCACGGCTACGCAGGCGGGGGTGGGGCGCAGCAGGGGCAGGCGGGATCCCGTTCGATGTGGACGATGCGCAGGTCGGGCTCCCAGACGTCGAATCGGATCAGGCGTCCCGTCGGCAGGGATCCGGTGATGAGCCGGATCGCGACCGCGATTTGGAGCGAGACGAGGGCTGTGACAGCCGGGGGGAGGATGCCGCCTCGGACCGCAGAGGGGATGCATTCCGGGGGTGGCGCTTCGGGAAAGAGACATCGGAGGCACGGGCCGCTTCCGGGCACCACGGCGAGGATCTGGCCGGCGGTTCCCGAGACACCGCAATAGATCCACGGAATTCCGGCGGCGACGGCCGCGTCGTTGATCAGATAGCGGGTGGGCACGCTGTCCGTGGCGTCCAGAATCAGGCCGGCGCCGCAGATGAAGGCCGCGAGTGTGGCGGGGGTGACAAACGCGGGCACGGCGGTGATCCGGCAGGCGCTGTTCAGTGTGCGGAGGCGCGCGGCGGCGGCTTCGGCCTTGTTATACGCGAAAACCGCGTCAGCCTCGGTGAACTGAATCTGCCGATGGAGGTTCATCGTCGAGACGGTGTCGCCGTCGGCCAAACGCACAGCGCCGACGCCCATACGGACGAGGAGTTCGGCCTGCATCGAGCCCAGTGCGCCGCAGCCGATGATCGCGACCGTGAGTTCCGCCAGCACCTCCTGTCCGGCATTTCCGAAGCACGGGACGGCGATCTGGCGGATGTAGCGGTCAAAGTCGGCAGGGGATGCGTGCGAGGGGAGGGGAGACGGCTCGTTATTCAGTTTCGCCTTACGCATGCGGTGAACGTAAACATTCGTCCGGCACTCGTCAAGAACCTTATTTATTTTTCCAGTTGCGCACGCCCGACGCGTATGGTATCGTGTGCTGCGTTTTCAAAGCGAGCGTAACTCAGTTGGTAGAGTGCCACCTTGCCAAGGTGGTTGTCGAGGGTTCGACTCCCTTCGCTCGCTCCAAATTTTGTTTGACTCATCGTGGGGGTGTAGCTCAGTTGGTAGAGCAACTGACTCTTAATCAGTGGGTCCAGGGTTCGAGTCCCTGCACCCCTACCACTGAAAAAGCCCGAAAAATATAGGAAAACGGGCAATAGATTCTCTGTCCCCGAGACGATAGATTCAAAGACGACAAAACCATTGTTGAACGGAACGAGAAAGACAAAGGAAAGCGGCTAAAATCGGCGTCGGGGTCGGGGTCGGTATCGACAAAACAAAGGTTTTTCGACCCCGACCCCGATACCGACCCCGACCCCGAAGACCCCATCACGCTCCTATTGAGAATTGCTGTCTACAAGATGCACCATCTTGACACCACCGGTCCCTTCCGATACCTTTTCCACATGACATGGCGCATCACGCATCCTGACCGCCTAAGCGGGTGGGCCGGTTTGAGGGATATGAATGAGGCATATCAAACTTGCAAAGCCTCAAAATGATTGTGTAAGTGCTTGATTTGCAGCGGCGCGCTTGAGGTATATCGTGCTGCGGACGGCTTCCACGGTTTGATATGTTTGAGGGTTAATACTAAGGTTGGCGGAAAGAGAAAGACAAAGGAAAACGGCTAACATCGGGGTCGGGGTCGGTATCGGTATCGGGGTCGAAAAGGAGATCGGGATGGCGTTTGGCCACGAGAAACTGGATGTCTATCGCGCCGCCATCGAGTACGTCGGCTGGGCGTACCGCTTCTGTGAGGCATTGGCCGGGCATCGGAACGCCAAGGACCAACTCCTTCGAGCCTCCCAAGCCATTCCCCTGAACATTGCCGAGGGCAACGGAAAAGGGACCGACGGCGATCGGCGGCGGTACTTCGAGATTGCGCGGGGATCGGCTTTGGAATGCGGCGCGGTGCAGGATGTCTTACAGGTTTGCGGGGCCATCACGCCTGAAGAGAATGAGAAAGCCAAGGCCCTGCTCGACCGGATCGTGGCGATGCTTACAAAACTCGGCCAGCGAGGGTATGCTGTTTGCGAGGAACCGGGTGAATACAGAACGGAAGAAATCGACCCCGATACCGATACCGACCCCGACCCCGAAAGAAGCAGTGACCGGCAACCGCCAACCACCGGCGGGAGGCGACGGAATACCGCGCCTCCGCTTCCACGTTATGCGCCCGTCGTCTAGTCTGGGCTTGCAACGGAGCGTGTATGTGGCTATTATTCAGGCCGAATCAAGCGGAAACCAAGAGAACGGACAACCGACCCCAAATGAACCCAATTGAAACATCCTGTTTGAATGCGATCAATACGTTTGATGTGATCGTCATTGGGGCCGGTCCCGGCGGATATCCGGCGGCCATACGCGCCGCGCAACTCGGCAAGCGCGTCGCCATTATCGAGAAGGAGCGTTTCGGCGGCACGTGCCTGAATTGGGGATGCATCCCCACCAAGGCGCTGATCGCTTCGTCCGAGCGCTATCTCCACGCCAAGGGGGGCGCGTCGCTGGGCGTGATCGTTCAGGGACTCTCCTTTGACTATGCCAAAATGGTTGCGCGCAAGAACGAGATCGTCAGCCGCCTGAACGCCGGAGTTGAAGGATTGCTCAAGGCCGCCGGGGTTTCGATTTTCCGTGGCACGGCGCGTTTTGAGGATTCGCGGCGCGTTTCGGTGGTCGCGCCGGATGGCGCCGTTTCGTGGCTTTCGGCCCCCGCGATCATTGTGGCGACGGGGAGTGTGTCGGCGATGCCGGGTTTCCTGCCGCCGCATCCGCGGGTGGTGGAGAGCCGTGCCTTCCTGGATCGCTCCACATTGCCCGCGTCGCTCCTGGTGCTGGGCGGCGGCGTGATCGGGTGTGAGTTTGCGTGCATGGCCGCCGCGCTGGGCGTGCCGGTGACGATCATCGAAATGCTGGACGATATCCTCATGGTGCTTGATACGGATGTGCGCCGTGTGTTGCGCCGCCGCATGGAGACGATGGGCATTACGCTCCTCACCGGCGCTCCACTGACGGGCATCACCGCCACCGACCGTGGCGTCAGCGGCACGTTCAAGGAGCAGACGGTTTCGGGGGATCTCCTCCTGGTGGCCGTCGGGCGGAAGCCGGATCTGGCCGATCTGGAGCTGTCACGGGCCGGTGTGCAGGTCGATGCGCGCGGGCAGATCCCGGTCGATGCGCATTGCCGCACCGCTGTCGCCTCGGTTTTTGCCGTCGGTGACATCACGGCGGGGAGCATTCAGCTTGCCCACGCCGCCACGGCGCAGGGGATTGTCGCTGCGGAAAACGCCGCCGGTCTGCGCACCGGGGTCGAAACGATCTGTCCTTCGTGCATCTTCACGCTGCCCGAGGTCGGGCTGGTCGGACTCTCGGAAGCTCAAGCCAAAGGGGCGGGACGTGCGATCCTGACGGGTGTTTTCCCCTTCGCCGCGCTGGGCAAGGCGATGGCCGCGGGCGAAACCGAGGGATTTGTCAAGTGGATCGCCGATCCCGTCACCGATCAGCTTCTGGGCGCGCAGGCCGTCGGCGCGCACGCCACCGAGTTGATCGCCGAGGCGGCCACCGCCATCCGCAACCAGCTCACCGTTGAGGAACTCGGCCGCACCATCCAGTGTCATCCGACTTTCGCTGAGGCCTGGCTGGAGGCGGCGCACGCCGTGCATGGCGCGTGCATCCACCTGCCCAAACGGACGTCATGACAGACCGCGCCACCAAGGAACTTGCCGTTCTCTATCGCATTTCCCAGGCCATGCTTCACCGGCAGGCCGTCTCCTCCCTGTTGCAGGAGGTGCTGGACATTCTCGAGAACGAGATCGGCCTGTCGCACGGCGCGCTGTCGTTGCGCAAGCCCGACAGCGATATCTTTGTGATCGAGGCGTCGCGAGGGCTGACCCCGGAGGAGATGCAGCGGGGGCAGTACAGGATGGGGGAGGGGATCACCGGCATGGTGGCGCAGAGCGGGCAGCCCGAGATCGTTCCGGATGTCAGCACAGATCCCCGTTTTCTCAATCGGACCCGTGCCCGCACCGGCAAAAAGAACGCCTTCATCTGCACGCCGATCATCCACAACGGCGTGGTCGTCGGCACGATCAGCACCGATCGGCCGACGAGCACCGAGGAGGATTTGCGCGGGGACCTGGATTTTCTGGTGCTGGTGGGCAATCTGTTGGCCGCCGCCGTGGCCGCGATGAGCGAGAGCATTGCCGAGCGTGATAGTCTGCTCGCCGAGAACGAGCGTCTGCGCCGACAACTCGGCAACCGCTACCAGCCCAGCAATCTGGTGGGAAACTCCCGCCTGATGCGACAGGTCTACGACCAGATCGTACAGGTCGCCAACAGCGCCGCCACGGTCCTGATTCGCGGCGAATCGGGCACCGGCAAGGAGCTCGTGGCACGGGCGCTGCACTTCGGCAGCGCCCGCCGTCCCAATCCGTTCATCAGTGTCAATTGCGCCGCGCTCCCCGAGACGCTCATTGAGAGCGAGTTGTTCGGACACGAGAAAGGGGCCTTTACCGGCGCGCAACAACAGCGCAAGGGGCGTTTCGAACTGGCCAACGGAGGGACGCTGTTTCTGGATGAGATCGGCGATATCAGTCCGGCCGTGCAGGTTCGCCTGCTCCGCGTGCTGCAGGAGCGCGTGATCGACCGCGTGGGCGGCGACACCCCGATCGCGGTAAACGTCCGGATCGTCGCCGCCACCAATCGCAATCTGGAAGCCGCGATCAAAGAAGACCGATTCCGCGAGGATCTTTACTACCGGCTGAACGTCTTCCCGATCTACCTGCCGCCGCTGCGTGAACGGAAGAGCGACATTCTGCTGCTGGCCGAGTATTTCCTCAAGAAACACTGCGAGGTTTATGGCAAGAGCATCAAGCGAATCTCGACTACCGCCATCAATATGATGATGGCGTATCACTGGCCGGGGAACGTCCGCGAACTGGAGAATTGCATTGAGCGCGCGGTGTTGACCTCGACGGATGAAGTCATCCACGGCTACTCCCTGCCGCCGAGTCTGCAGACCAGCGAGGCGACGCACACCGCAGTGCTTCCCGACGAAGGCGCCAATTTTCAGACGTTGATGGAGATCTACGAGCGCGAGATTCTTGTCGACGCCCTGAAGAAGCACCGGGGCAACGCCGCCGCCGCCGCTCGATTTCTCCAGACCACCTCCCGGATCCTCAATTACCGGATTCGTCAGCTTGGGATTGAGCCCCGCGCGTTTCGATGAGTGAGGCGCCCGTTTTCAGGATCAAGCGGGTGGCGCATAGCGCGCGATGATCGCTTCGGCTACGCGGATGCCGTCGGTTGCCGCGGAGGTGATTCCGCCGGCAAACCCGGCGCCCTCGCCAGTGGGGTAGACGCCGCCAATACTGCCTTCAAGACTGTCGCCCCGGGGGATTCTGACCGGGGAGGAGCTTCGGGTTTCCACGCCGGTCAGGACGGCATCCGGCAGGTCAAACCCGGCTATGCGTTTGCCAAACTGGGGGAGCGCCGCACGGAGGGTGGCAACAACATACGGCGGCAGGCAGCGGCTGAGATCTGCGGGGCGCACGCCCGGGGTATAGCTGGGGGTCACGCCGCCAAGCCGGGTGCTGGGGATCCCGCGTATCAGGTCTCCCGCCCGTTGGACCGGAGCGCCATAATTGCCCCCCCCCAGCGCAAAAGCCAGTGATTCCCACTGCCGTTGAAATTCAAAACCGCCCAGAGGCGAGTCTCCGGGATAATCCGCGGGCGTCACACCCACCAGCACCGCCGCATTGGCATTTTCCCGGGCACGGGTCGAGAAACTCATGCCGTTGGTGACCACCCCGCCCGCTTCCGAACTCGCGGCAATCACCGCGCCTCCCGGGCACATGCAAAACGTATACGCACTGCGTCCATCGGGCGCGTGATAGGCCAGTTTGTAGTCCGCGGGGCCCAGACGCGCATGGCCTGCAAAACGGCCATATTGCGCCGCATCGATGAGGGCTTGCGGGTGTTCAATGCGCACGCCCACGGAGAAAGGCTTGGGCATGACTTCCAGCCCGCTGCGCAGGAGCATGGCAACGGTGTCGCGCGCGCTGTGGCCGATGGCCAGCACGCAGAGCTGGGTGGGCAGGATTTCGCCATTTTGCAGACGCACCCCGCAGATTTCGCGGCGACTCAGCTCGATGCCGGTCACCTGGTGCTCAAAACGAACGGAGGCTCCCCGGGACTCCAGTTGTTTGCGAATGGCGACGACAATGGCCCGCAGCCGATCGGTTCCGACATGCGGCTTGGCGCGCACCAGAATGGACGGGTCGGCGCCGGCCGCCACGAACTCCTGCAGCACCTTGCGGCCGCGCGGGTCGTTAATGAGGGTGGTCAGCTTGCCGTCCGAGAACGTCCCCGCGCCCCCTTCGCCGAACTGCGCATTGGATTGCGGATTGAGCGCGCCGCCGTTCCAGAACGTCTCGACGTCACGGCAGCGTTGGGCGACCGGTTTACCCCGTTCCAGAACGATGGGCCGGTATCCGGCCTGCGCCAGCGTGAGCGCCGCAAAGAGGCCGGCCGGGCCGGCTCCCACCACGACCGGTCTGTGCCGCAAGGGCGAGGCGCCTGGCACGGCCGGATGGTAGGTCTCGTCGGGGGTGGAAATAATCTTGCGGACGCCCGCCGATTGGAGTATCCCGTTTTCGTTGGCCACCGTGACGTCCACCGAATAGGTCAGGGATGGGGCGTTCTTTCGGCGCGCATCAATCGCCTGACGGCACACCTCCCACTGCTGCAATTCCCCGGGCCGCACCCTCAGAATCCGGGCAACCGCAACCGCAATGTCATCGGGGTGGTGATCCAGCGGCAGGTGTATGTCGTGAACACGGAGCATGGCGCGTTTCCAGGGATGAGGGAAGAGAAGGGTTCAGCCTAAATCCGGCAGTTCAGTTTTACCATTCGCTCTAAGTGACCAGTGATCAGTCATCAGTGATCAGTGGGCTTCGCACCAAATGGTGATGCCCGTGGTTATGCATATGGCATTGGCATCCAACCGATTACTGATCACCGATCACTGATAACTGCTCTTTTTAGGTTCATTCCCATTTGCCTGCGGCGCGGCGGGGACGCCGCTGCCCTACCTGACGCGTCGCGTCTTCCTGAAACCTGAAACCTGAAACCTGAAACCTGAACCCTGAAACCTTCCCGGCGGCTAGGGGTTGGCCAGCCGGGCATTGATGGCGGCGGCGGCGCGGCGTCCTTCGCCCATGGCGAGGATGACGGTGGCCGCGCCGAGGACGATGTCGCCGCCGGCGTAGACGGCGTCGAGGCTGGTCTGGCCGGTTTCGTCGACCACGATGCGGCCGTATTTATCGACCTTCAGGCCGGTGGTGGTCTGGCGGATCAGCGGGTTGGACTCGTTGCCGATGGCCACGATCACGGTGTCCATCTCCATCACGAACTCGCTTTCCTTGAGTTCCACGGGGCGGCGACGGCCCGAGGCGTCGGGCTCGCCCAGCTCGTAACGGAGGCATTCGATGGCGCGCACGCAGCCATCGTCGTCGCCGAAGATCCGCTTGGCGTTCTGCAGCATATGGAAGATCACCCCTTCTTCCCTGGCATGGCCGACCTCTTCGACGCGGGCGGGCATCTCCTGTTCGGTGCGGCGATAGATCAGGTGGACTTCATCGGCACCGAGGCGGAGCGCGGTGCGGGCGGCGTCCATGGCGACGTTGCCGCCGCCGAGGACGGCGACCTGCCGCGAGGGGTAGATCGGCGTGTGGGCCTGCGCACGGTCGTAAGCCCGCATCAGGTTGGAGCGGGTGAGGTATTCGTTGGCCGAGAAAACGCCCACGAGGTTCTCGCCTTCGATTCCCATGAATTTGGGCAAGCCGGCGCCGGTGCCGACGAAGACGGCATCGAAGCCATCCTGTTCCAGCAGGTCGCGCAGCTTGCGGGTGCGGCCGATGACATAATTTGTCTCCAGCTTCACGCCCATTGCCAGGAGGGCGTCGATCTCCTGCTGCACGATCGCCTTGGGCAGGCGGAATTCGGGGATGCCGTAGACGAGGACGCCGCCGGGCTTGTGGAACGCCTCGAAGATCGTGACGTCGTGGCCTTCGCGGCGGACGTCGGCCGCGACGGTGATGGAGGCGGGGCCCGACCCGATGACGGCGACTTTCCGGCCGGTCGGGGGTTTGACGGCGAGGATCTCCAGCTTGCCGCTTTCGCGTTGGAGATCGGCGACAAACCGCTCGATGCGGCCGATGGCGACCGACTTGTTGACATCCTTGAGGATCTTGCCGAGGGTACACGGCGCTTGGCATTGGGACTCCTGCGGGCAGACACGGCCGCAGACAGCCGGAAGGAGGGACGCGTTGCGGATGATGGCGGCGGAATCGTCAAAACGGGCTTCGGCCGCGGCCTTGACAAAGGCAGGAATATCGATCCGCACCGGGCAGCCGCTGACGCACGGCGCGTTTTTGCAGCGAAGACACCGTTCGGCTTCGAGTTGGGTCTGTTCGGGCGAATAGCCGAGGGCCACCTCGTTCATGTTGCCGCGGCGGACGTCGGGATCCTGGCTGGGCATCTCCTGCGGGGGGATGGCGGCGCG
>CAZOJL010000131.1:0-9882 GCA_964580075.1 uncultured Akkermansia sp.
CGGATGTTCGATGTCGGCGTCAGCCTGGAGCCGGCCTGCCCTCAGGCCGGCAGGTGTATGGGATTGCCAACGGCCGGGGTGAGGGCACCCCGGCTCCAAGCCTGACGGCTTGCGACGAGCGCAGGCCCTACGCGCCAGTGTCTCCGTTGGGTGTTGGATGTTTCTCACCCATTCACCTGCGGCGCGGCGGGGACGCCGTCGCCTACCGATTGCTGCGCGCTTCCTGAACCCTGAACCCTCTCTTTCTCTGTGTCCCCGTGCCTCTGTGTTAGTATCTCTCTCTCTCTATCCCCATTCTACTCTGCTGCGTTCAATGGCGCTTACTTAAGCGATGCTTCCGATCATAATCCTAATCATAAGTCGTGCTCCACCAGTAGATTAAGATAGATTACAAAGCAAACGCGATGACCCGATGACCGGGTGACGCTTGTTCAGCACCCTCCCGGTATCATCGGGTCACGCGGTCACCGCGTCCCGCTCACCCCCATTCGCCTCTCGACGCGACGGGGACGTCGCGTCTACTGGAAAATCGGAAACACGATGACGGGCGACGATTGGGAGCATTCTCCCGGCGATATCCGTTCTCGTCACTCCACACGCACCCACACACCCACGCACCCACACACCCACACACCCACACACTCACACACCCACACACCCACACACCCACACACTCACACCCACACACTCCCCCTAACTGACCCATTGCCGGCGGCACGCACAACGAGATTGATACTTCGGCGCTATTTTTGTATTCTATGACTTTCACAGAACACGTTTTTGCGTTGCAGTGAAAGTGAGTCGGGTTATGAAGCAAATGGGTGTGGGACTGTTGGGATTTGGGACGGTCGGCGCGGGCGTGGTCGACGGGTTGCAGCGGAACCGTGCGTTGCTCGCGCAACGGATCGGCGCCGACATCGTCGTGCGTCGGATCGCGGATATCGATCTGGAGCGTGACCGCGGTGTGGCGGTGGACCGTGCCATCCTGACGACCGACGCGCGGGCGGTGATCAACGACCCCGCGGTGGATATCGTCGTCGAGCTGATCGGCGGCACGGGAATCGCCCGCACGCTGGTCACCGAGGCGCTCCAGGCGGGCAAGGCTGTCGTCACAGCGAACAAGAAGCTGCTGGCCGAATATGGCGAGGAGATCTTCTCCCTGGCCGAGGAATCGGGCGTCGACCTCTATTTCGGTGCCAGCGTGGGCGGCGGCATTCCGATCATCCGCGTGTTGCGCGAGGGGCTCGTCGGCAATGAGATCCAGAGCCTGTTCGGCATTCTCAACGGCACCTGCAATTACATTCTCACCCGGATGGAGCATGAAGGGCTCCCCTTCGACGAGGTGCTCAAAGCCGCGCAGGCGGCGGGGTATGCCGAGTCCAATCCCAGTCTGGACATCGACGGCTTTGACACGGCGCACAAGGCGGTGATCCTGGCTTCCCTGGCCTACGGGTTCCAGGTGCCGATGAGCATGGCAGCCGTCGAGGGCATCCGCGGACTGGCGGGTATCGACGTGCAATTTGCCCGCGAACTGGGTTACCGCATCAAGCTCCTGGCCGTGATCCGGCGGGACGGCGCCGAGGTCGAGGTGCGGGTTCACCCGACGCTGGTGACACGCGACCACATGCTGGCGTCGGTGAGTCATGCCTTCAACGCCGTCATGGTGCGCGGTGATCTTGCCGGCGACACCCTCTACTACGGGCGCGGCGCGGGTTGCGAACCGACCGCCAGCACGGTGATCGGCGACATTGGCGACATCGCCCGCAATCTGCTGGCCGGCAGTCCGCGCCACAGCCGCGGCATCGCCAAGCTCTCCTCCGAACCGCTGCGGGTGCGCGCGCTGAGCGCCATTCACTCCCGCTATTACCTGCGGCTGATGGTGGTGGATCGTGCGGGATCGCTGGGCCAGTTCACCACGATCCTCGGCAAGCATGGGGTGAGCATCCATGCCGTGAGCCAGAAGGGCGGCGCGGATGAGCAGGAGGGCGGCTATGTCCCGGTCGTCACGCTGACCCATCTGGCGCGTGAGGCCGATGTCGACGCGGCGCTGGCGGAAATCCGGGCCGCGGGGATCGTCGCCGAGGATCCGGTCAAACTCAGGATGTTGGACTAAAACAGGGGATTTCGGAGTCCGTATGATCAAGGTATGCAAATTCGGCGGATCTTCATTGGCGGATGCGGAACAGGTGCGCAAGGTGTGCGACATTGTGCTGGCCGATCCCGACCGCACGGTTGTCGTGGTCTCGGCGCCGGGCAAGCGGAACACGGCCGACACCAAGGTGACCGATCTGCTGATCGCCTGCGCCACCCAGGCGCTGGCGGGCGAGTCGTGTGAAACGGAAGTGATGGCGGTGGTCGCGCGCTATGCCGAGATCCAGCGTGCCCTGGCTCTCCCCGAGGCGCTGGTCACCGAAATCGCCGCCGACGTACGGCGGCGCGTGGCGGGACCGACCGGCCATGCGGGGAAATTCACCGACAGCCTCAAGGCGGCGGGAGAGGACAACAGCGCCCGGCTCATCGCCGCCGCCCTGCGCGCCCGCGGCGCGGATGCCGCGTATATCGACCCGAAAGAGGCGGGGATGCTGCTGACCGACGAGTTTGGTAACGCCCAGTTGCAGCCCGAATCGTACCCGCTGCTCCAGGCGCATCTCAAGCAGGTTCGCGGCATTGCCATCTTCCCCGGCTTTTTCGGCTACACCCGTGGCGGCGATGTGGCGACCTTCCCGCGCGGCGGCTCGGACATCACCGGGGCTATCCTGGCCGCGGCGATTCCCGCCGCTGTGTACGAAAACTTCACCGACGTGGACTCGGTCTATCCGGTCGATCCGCGTCTGGTGCCCGAGGTCAAGCACGGCATCTCCACGATGACCTTCCGCGAAATGCGCGAGCTGTCCTATGCCGGATTCGGGGTCTTCCACGATGAGGCGGTTTTGCCTGCGATCCGGGCCGGCATCCCCATCAACATCCGCAACACCAACGAGCCCGGCCTGCCCGGAACGATGGTGGTGCCCAAGCGGGAGTACGACGCCTGCGCCGTGGTTGGGATCGCCAGCGACGACGGGTTTGTCCAGATCTATGTCGACAAATACTTGATGAACCGGGAGGTCGGCTTCGGGCGTCGCCTGATGCAGATCATCGAGGACGAAGGGTTGTCGTGGGAACACATGCCCACCGGCATTGACAACATTTCGGTCGTGATCCGCGAGGCAAGATTCACGGCGGCGGTTGAGCAGCGGGTGGTTCAGCGGATTCACGCCGAACTCTCCCCCGATCATGTGCTGGTCGAACGGGGTCACGCGATCATCATGGTGGTCGGCGAAGGGATGCACTACACGGTGGGCATGGCGGCAAAAGCAACCAATGCCCTGGCCGCGGCACAGGTCAACATCGAGATGCTCAATCAGGGCGCATCCGAGATCAGCATGATGTTCGGGGTCCGTTCGGCGGACCGCACCCGCGCGGTGCGGGCGCTTTATGACGCCTATTTCAAAACCTCCTAAGCACGGTGCGATCATGGCAAAGATTTTTATCTACGACACGACCTTGCGCGATGGCGCCCAGGGTGAGGGCGTCTCATTCTCTGACAGCGGAAAGCTCCGCTTCGCGCGGCTGCTGGATGAGTTCGGCGTCGATTATATCGAAGGCGGCTATCCCGGCTCGAATCCGCGCGATCGCAAGTTCTTTGAAAACATCCGCAAGGAGCGTCTGAGCCACGCCGTGGTGACCGGGTTTGGCAGCACGCGACGGGCCGACATCGATGCGGCCGCCGATCCGCAGCTTCAGGGGCTGCTGGCGGCCGAGACCGAGATCTGCACGGTATTCGGCAAAACGTGGACACTGCATGTCCGCGACGTCCTGCGCACGACCGAGGCGAACAATGTGCAGATGATTGCCGACACCGTCGGCTTCTTCACGGCGCACGGGCGGAAGGTCCTGTTCGACGGCGAGCATTTTTTTGACGGGTACAAGGACAACCCCGCCTACGCCCTGAGCTGTCTCGATGCGGCCGTCCGCGAGGGGGCCATGGGCGTGGTGCTGTGCGACACCAACGGGGGATGCCTGCCGCATGAGATTTACACGATCACCGCGACCGTCCGCGCCCGTTTCCAAGCCCTTCAGATCGGCATTCACGGCCACAACGACGCGGGCTTGGCGGCCGCCAATTCGCTCGAAGCGGTGCGTGCCGGCGCCGACCATGTGCAAGGGACGATCAACGGGTATGGCGAGCGCACGGGAAACGCCAACCTGGTCACGATCATCCCGTCGCTGGAACTCAAGATGGGACACCACTGCGTGGGCCCGGAGAAACTCCGGAAGCTCTTCACCCTCGCCGCCGTGACCGACGACCTGGTGAACATGCGCAGCGACCCGCACCGGCCCTATACCGGCCGCAACGCCTTCAGTCACAAAGGAGGCGCGCACGTGAACGCCGTGCAGAAAAACCCGGTTACGTTCGAACACATCCCGCCCGAGGCGGTCGGCAACGAACGCCACATTCTGGTCTCGGAGCTGTCGGGCGGTTCGAACGTGTTGATGAAGGCGGTCGAGGTGGGCATTCCCGAACTGGCCGACAACCAGGATGCGGTGCGCCGCGTCCTCGCCGAGATCAAACGCAAGGAGCTTGCCGGCTATTCATTCGAGTCGGCAGACGGCTCGTTCAAAATCCTGGTGCAAAAGGTGATGAAGACCCACCAGCCGTTCTTCGAGCTGGAGGGGTTCCGCGTCATCGTTGAGAAACGCGGCAAGGACAAGCCGTGTGTTTCGGAGGCGACGATCAAAGTGCGCGTGAATGGCGAGACCGAACTGACGGCGGGCGAGGGGCACGGTCCCGTCGATGCCTTGAACCGGGCGCTGTCCCAGGCGTTGATCCGCTTCTATCCGAGCATCACCGATATCGCGCTCAGCGATTACCGCGTGCGGATCCTCGATCCCCACCAGGCGACCGCCGCCAAGACGCGGGTGCTGATCGAGTCGGGTGACGGTCACCGGCAATGGGGGACGGTGGGCGTCTCCGAAAACATCATTGAAGCCTCCTGGGAAGCGCTCGTCGACAGCGTGGAATACAAACTGTTTGAGGACGCCGCCCGGACGGACGGCGGGATGCCGTCACCCAACGGAAACGGAAAATAGCGGATGGACAAGCATTACGACGCCAAGTCTGTTGAATCCAAGTGGTATCCCATCTGGGAGGAATGCGGCTGTTTCCACGCCGAAGCCTCAGAAGCGGGCGAGCCCTATGTGATCGTCATTCCCCCTCCGAATGTGACCGGAATCCTGCACATGGGGCATGCCCTGAACACGGCGATTCAGGACATCCTCATCCGCTGGCGGCGGATGCAGGGGCGTAACGTGGTGTGGATTCCCGGCACCGACCATGCCGGCATCGCCACGCAAAACGTGGTTGAGAAAGCGCTG
This sequence comes from uncultured Akkermansia sp., assembly GCA_964580075.1. Lineage (GTDB taxonomy): Bacteria > Verrucomicrobiota > Kiritimatiellia > RFP12 > JAAYNR01 > VGWG01. Next base: position 5,416 of record CAZOJL010000131.1, read on the forward strand.
CGCAAAGAGGGGCTGTCGCGGCACGACCTCGGTCGGGATCAATTCATCGAACGGGTCTGGGCATGGCGCGAAGAGTACGGCGGCACGATCGTCCGGCAGCTCCGCAAACTGGGCGCCTCATGCGACTGGTCGCGGGAACGCTTCACTCTGGACGCCGGTCTCTCCGAGGCGGTGGTCGAGGTTTTCTGCCGGCTCTATGACGAAGGCCTCATCACCCGCGGCAATTACATCGTCAACTGGTGCCCCCGCTGCCATACGGCCCTGTCCGACGAGGAGAGCGAACACGTCGACACCCAGGGGAGCTTCTGGTACATCCGTTACCCGGTGGCCGACTCGCAGGAGTTTGTCACGGTCGCCACGACCCGCCCCGAGACGATGCTGGGCGACACGGCACTGGCCGTGAATCCGCACGATCCGCGTTACGCGCATCTGATCGGCAAAACCGTCGTGCTGCCGTTGCTCAACCGCCCGCTTCCGGTCATTGCCGACGATTACGTCGATGCCGCCTTCGGCACCGGCGTGGTCAAAATCACACCGGCACACGATCCCAACGACTTCCTGGTGGGCAAGCGACACAACCTCCCGTCGATCAACGTGATGAACGGCGATGCGACCCTGAATGAGGCCGCCGGTCCCTACCAGGGGCTGGACCGCTTCGCCTGCCGCAAGCAGGTCGTGGCCGATCTCGAAGCCGCCGGGCTGCTGGTCAAGACCGAGCCTCACACGCACGCCGTCGGCCATTGCTACCGCTGCGACACGGTGGTCGAGCCGCGTCTCTCCCGGCAGTGGTTCGTGCGGATGAAGCCGCTCGCCGAACCGGCGCTGGCCGCGCTCAAGGACGGTCGCATCCATTTTATCCCCAGCCGCTGGGACAAGACCTATTGCGAATGGCTGGAAAACATCCGCGACTGGTGCATTTCGCGTCAAATCTGGTGGGGCCACCGGATTCCCGTCTACACCTGCGGCACATGCGGCCACGAATGGGCCGCCAGATCCGCGCCGCAGAAATGCCCGAAATGCCACGCACCCGAGACCGCGATCACGCAGGATGAAGACGTGCTCGACACGTGGTTCTCTTCCTGGCTCTGGCCCTTCAGCACCTTCGGCTGGCCCCGGGAGAACGCCGACCTGAAGTTCTATTACCCGACGCACGACCTCGCGACCGCCAGCGAAATCCTCTTCTTCTGGGTCGCCCGCATGGTCATGGCCGGGCTCAAATTCATGGGAGACGTGCCCTTCCACCAGATCTATATCCACGGCACGGTGCGCGACGATCAAGGCCGCAAGATGTCCAAATCCCTGGGCAATTCGATCGACCCGTTGGAGGTGATCGAGGCCACCAGCGCCGATGCGCTTCGCTTCTCGCTGATGATGCTCACGGCGACCGGTCAGGACGTCTTCGTGAACATGGACACGTTCGAGATCGGCCGCAACTTCGGCACCAAGATCTGGAATGCCGCGCGGTTTATGAAGATGCACATGGATAAGGCGGCGTTCGATTGGCGCGCGCTGGCGCGCGCGGACGCTCCCGAAATCGATGCGGCGCAGTTGACCGACGATGACCGCCACCTGCTGGCGGTGTGCGATACCACGCTGACCGCCCTCGAGGGGCACCTGGAGGTTTTCCGGTTTCAGGACGGCGCGCGGCTGCTCTACGACTTCCTCTGGATCGGCTTGTGCGACTGGTATCTTGAGACCGTCAAGAACGACCTTTATGGCGACCAGGCGGCACGCCGCGAAACCGTGCTGCGGGTATTAACGCACGTCTTTTCCAAATCGCTGCGGATGCTCCATCCGTACATGCCCTTCCTCACCGAAGAGCTGTGGCACCAGATGGGCTATGCGACGGAAGGCGAGTTCATCATGCGCGCGGCGTTTCCAAAACCGCTCGCGGCAGCGGCGGTGTCGGCCTTCGGCCTTTCCGACACGGTGACCGCCTATGTCGAGGCACGCCGCGAAATGATCACGGCGGGTCGCGCGCTGCGTGCCGACCATGCCATCCCGCCCGCCAAACAGGTGCGCTTCATCGTGCAGGCCGCCGATGCCGCGATTGCCGGCCGGCTCACACGCGACCGCGACACGCTCCTGGCGCTGTTGCGTGCCGAAGCCGTTGATATCACGACCGCCTCCGCCCCGCTGCCCATCCCCGGCTCCCTCTCCAAGCTCGGCGCCATCTACCTGCCGCTCGAAGGCCTGGTGGACATTCCGGCAGAAATCAAACGGCTGTCCGGCGAACTGCAGAAGACCCGCGGCTTTCTCGCCAGTGTGTTGGCCAAGCTCGGAAACGAGACGTTCGTCAGCAAGGCTCCCGCCGCCGTGATTGAGCAGCAACGCGCCAAACAGGTTGAACTCACCGAAACCATCGCCCGCCTCGAACGCCTCTTCGAAAGGTTCTCATGCACGTCCACCCATCACACGTCCATCGTCTGACCCGCATCGGCGCGCGCGTCCTGCTCATCAGCATCGGCGCGGTCGTGTTCCTTGGGGCCCTCTGCGTGCACGCTCAGACGGCCGCCCCGCCGAAGGTCAGGAATGTGATCCTGATGATTGGCGACGGCATGGGATTCCCCCACGTGCGGCTCACGGCGGATTTCACCGGAAAACCCCTGGCCATGCAGGAACTCCCCGTGACGGGAGAACTCACGACACGGGCGGCCGATGACGCCATCACCGACTCCGCCGCAGCCGGCACGGCACTGGCCTGCGGGAAGAAGACAAACGTGGGCATGCTCGGCATGCTTCCCGATGGCACGCCCATCCCCAGTCTGGCCGAACGCGCGCGCGACGCGGGCAAACGGGTTGGCATCCTTTCTTCGGTCGCCCTGAACAATGCCACTCCCGCCGCGTTTTATGCCAAAACGCCATCGCGCGCGCAAAACTTTGAAATCGGCGTCCAGGCGTTCGCATCGCGCTTTGATATCCTCGGGGGCCATTCGCTTGCGGACGCCGACGGCAATAACGTGCACCCCCGGCCCGGGGCGACCCTCTGGCAACAGGCGGAAACCGCAGGCTATCGCATCCTGCGGACGCCGGTGGAGTTTCAGTCGGTCAAATCGGGAACGGGCGCCTTGCTCGTCATCCCCAATCGGATTTACGTGGCGGGAACCCCGCCTGATACCGAACCGTTCGATCCGCTGCAGGACATGACGCTGGCACTCATGACGCAGCAATCGATCCGACTCTTGGATAACCCGAAGGGGTTCTTTCTGATGATCGAGGGCGGCGCGATCGATTGGGCCGGCCATGCCAACAACGCCCCTCTGGTGATCGCCGAACTGCTCGAATTTGACAAGGCCGTGGCCGTTGCACAGGCCTTCGTCAAGGAGACGCCCGACACGCTGCTGATCGTCACGGCCGATCATGAAACCGGCGGGCTCACCCTGACGCACGCCTACAATCCCCGGCACACCCCCTCCCTCACGGCCCAAGACCCGACCACCGGCATCACCTGGAAGACATCCGGCCATTCGGACGCGCATGTCCCCCTGTATGCCGCGGGTCCCGGTTCCGAACACTTTAAAGGCGTGCTGGACAATACGCAGGTCCCGATCCGCGCCCTTGCGCTGATGGGACTTCCGCCGCTACCGGATGTCCCGGCGCCCCGGCCGGGCGACACGCGCGGCGTCGGCGTCCACGACTGACCCCTGCATCCGGCTGTTTGGCCTCGCCCGTCGTTACCTGCGGGTGAGAAAGAAACGTCACACCTCACGTTTCGGAGCTGAGCGACGATAACGTGCAGGTGCTGGTTCGGCTGTCTTTCTAACTTCCTGCAACACGATTGGCAGGCACTTCGCGAAGTGGGGAAAGTCGCCGTCCGTGGTGAATACAGTCAGATCGTGCCGCACGGCCACAGCACAGATGAGGAAGTCGGTGTTGGATCCCTGAATCCCCTTGGATCGGCAGAGGTTGTAGAATTTCGCCGCTGTCACGTAGTCCTCGGCAGCCAACGGCAGGTCAACGAAGGCGGCGAGGTGCGTTTGCAGACGATCAAAAAGTGCCTGATCCCGAACTCCAGACAGGACCTCCTGACGAATGGGGCCGATGATCTCGACGACATGGGTCGCGATTAACCGCCGCAGTTCCGCGACCTCGGGATTCTGGGCGTGTTCGCTTCGCCGCAGGGCCAGAGACCAGATACTCGTGTCAACCAAGACTCTCATGCCCTTGCCCGCTGTCGCTTGTAGTCGTACCCCGGGTCGAAATCGACTTTCCCGAAGAGGTCAAGGATGCGTTCCTGTCGCAGATGGCGGATGTAGTCGGTCAGCGCCTGTGTGACCGCCGCCTTCTTGGTACGGTGGTTCCCGAGCGCAGCAGCTTCCGCGATCAGCCGGTCATCGAGTTGAAGATTCGTAGCCATTGTGCACCTCCACACATACAGTCACACATTCTGATGTGTTGTGTCAATGCCTTTCTCATCGTCAGCATTCACCTTCCACGATTTTGATTTCGTCTTCCGTCAGGCCGTAG
>CAZOJL010000132.1:0-9778 GCA_964580075.1 uncultured Akkermansia sp.
CATGAATACTCCCGGGGACATCCATGACGGCACGCGGTGCGTGCGGACGGCGCCCATCGAAAATTGAAAATTGAAAGTTGAAAATGTCACGGCTGCCGTCGATGGCTGTCGGCAGCAGTCGATAGCAGTCGAAACAATGGAGAAGAAGATGAAAAAGACAACCACACGCCATGCATGGTCCGCAGCCAGTGCCCTGCTCCTGCTCGCCGCCTCGGCCTTCGCGGACGACCTGAAGATCAGCAACGTCGCCATCGCCCCGCGCGATGCCAAGACCGCGATCGTGACGTTCGACATCGCCTGGACGAACGCCTACCGCTTCGACAGCTTCCATGACGCGGCCTGGGTGTTCTTCAAGGTTCGGCCGGATGCCCCCTCGACGGGGCTCGGGGCAGGCAAGTCGCCGTGGCAGCATGCCCGGTTGGTGGCCGACAAGGTTGTGAACCCGGCCGGCTACCGTTCGGGCGAGGGTACGCCGCTGGAGTTCGTGGTGCCGGGCGGCGACGAGGGGTTTGTCGGCATGTTCGTGCGCCTTGCGAAAGACGGCCGGGGTGATGTGTCGGCGCAGAAGGTCTTGGCGGTGGTGGATCTTTCTGCCCTGACACCTGACACCCGAAACCCGAAACCTGAAGTCCGCGCCTTTGGCATCGAGATGGCGTACGTGGCGGAAGGTCCGTTCTACCTTGGGTCGAGCGTGCGACGCCTGAACTGCTTCTATGAGTATCAGGAGGCAGGGGCCGACACGCCGCCGTATCATGTGACCAGCGCCGGCGCCATTCCAACCGGCCGCCAGAAGGGTAAGCTCTGGGCCCTGGGCTTCCTGCCCGAGGACAACGGCCAGATCTCCGCCGCCTTCCCCAATGGCTATGCCGCGTTCTATTGCACGAAGTTTCCCTCCATTACGCAGGGGTTCTATGCGGACTTCCTGAGCACCCTGACGGTTGAGCAGGCAAAGAAGCGGTGGTATGCCGATGGACAGGGCAAGGAAATCAAGCGGGCCGGGACGGCACCGGACTATACCTACACGGCCACAGCGCCCGATGAGCGCACGCTTTGGCTCTCATGGGAAGATCACGCCATGGTCGCGGCCTGGGCCGGGTTGCGTCCCACCACGGAGTTGGAGTTCGAAAAGGCGGTGCGCGGGCTCGACGCCCCCGAGGACAGAGACGTCGGGTTCTCCTTCTACGGTCTGCAGGAGGTCAACATAGGCACTACCTATGAGCGACAGGTGACGGTGGCCACTGCCGAGGGGCGCAAATTCAAGGGAACACACGGCTGCGGGATCGCCGAATTGCCGGCGGATTGGCCGTCCGCCGTGAAGGGCGGCGTGGTCTATCGCGGGAACTATTTGCGGTACCGCAAGTACTCGAAAGTGGGGCACTTGGGCACAGCCGGGCGGGCCTCCGACTTCCTCCCGAAAGCCGACCGGTTTTCTGGAAACGCCGGCTCGCAATCCGATCTTTTCGCCGGCTGCCGCATGGCGCGCACGGCGCCGGCCGGGGACACGATTGCGGCGGCCACCCTCGCGTCGCGGTTGGATGCTGCGGTGGTCCGGCCGCTGGCGCGCCTGGCTGCACCGGTCAAAGTGGACAAGCTGCCGGATGGACTGGGTAAACCGCTGGCGGTTCTCGGCGCGACGGAAACCCTCTTCCCGCTCAACAGCCGGTGCCTCATGAAGTTTCAGGAGCGGGTGCTCTGGAACGGACCGGCGGATCTGAGCGGCAAGGTCTATCTGGCGTGGGATGGCGAGGCGCTCCTGGTAGGGGCCGAGGTCACGGATGATCAGCACCTGAACACGCAGGGCGGCGGATCACTCTGGAACGGTGACGCGCTGCAGTTCGGCGTGGTCACACCCCAAGGCGTCCATTGGAACCTGGCCGTGGCCTTGACCACGAATGGCGTCGTCGTTTATCAGTTCATGGGCGGCAGCGACGCGTTGTTCAAAGCGCTGGATTGTGCCGTGACGCGCGACGACAAGACCCGCCTCACCCGGTACGGTGCGCGCCTACCGCTGGCCGCCCTTGGCCTGGCACCGGGCGATACCTTCGGCTTTAACGTCATGGTTTGCGACGGCGATGATGAGAAGGGAATGCGGTACAACCTTCGGCTGGCCCAGGGCATCTCCTATCCCTTCCTGACCGACCTGTATCCGCGGTTTGTGCTGGCGAAGTAGGGCTAAAGTGGTCTTCTGAGGGTGAGTCGAGAGACTCGCCCCTCCAGAAGCATGACTCCACACTGGGCACGGGCATCAAAGCCACGCCGCCCATGAGATCGGGGACGGTCGACAAGGCGCTGAAGGCGACGCGATGAACCGCGCGCCTTAGCCAGACGTTCGGCAAGGGTAAACACTGTGAACGTGGACGGACATTACGATGTGATTGTCATCGGCGGCGGTACTGCCGGGGCCATCGCGGCGATCCAGGCCGGGCGGGCCGGGGCGAAGACGCTGCTGATCGAAAAGACCGGCATGCTCGGCGGGACCACGACCAATGGAGGGGTCAACTTTCCTGGTCTGTTCCACGCGTGGGGCCGCCAGGTCATCGCCGGGATCGGCTGGGAACTCGTCAGCCGCAGTGTCGCCGAAGCCGGGGACACGCTACCGGATTTCACCGATTACAAACGCGGTCACTGGCTGTTGCAGGTGCGGGTGAATGCCTTCCTCTACGCCGCGCTGGCCGACGAGACGGCGGTCGCCGCCGGGGTGGACCTCCTCTTTCATGCTATGCCGGCCGCTCTGGCCGAAGCGCCCGGCGGCGACGGCTGGGACGTGACGCTCTGCACCAAGACTGGGCTCACCGCCTGCCGTGCCTGCGTCGTCATCGACGCCACCGGCGACGCCAATGCCGCGTCGCTGGCGGGACTGCCGGTGGTGATTCCGGAAGAGGCGCAACCAGCCACGCTCTCCTGCCTGGCTGGCGGCTACGATACGGCGCAGCTTGATCTAGAATCCATCAACCGCGCCTTCGACGCTGAGGTCAAGGCCGGGCGTTTAGCCTACACCGATGCTGACTGGAACCCCACATCGGCCAACGTGGGCGCGTGGCTGGGCAAGCGCGGCGCCAACGCCAGCCACGTGCACCACATCAATGCCCGTGACAGCGCCGGTAAGACGCGGCTGGAACTGGAAGCGCGCAAGCGCCTGCTGCGCCTCTACCGCTTCCTGCGTCGGCAACCCGGACTGGGAGAACTGGACATCGCTCATCTGGCGCCCGAGTGCGGGGTGCGCGAGACCGCCATCATCCGCGGCAAGAGCACAGTGACCGTCGCGGATTACTGCTCCGGCCGACTCTGGGACGATGCCGTGTGCTATTCCTTCTATCCCATCGACCTGCACACCTCGGACGGCGGCGGCCTGCGCTTCGAGGCACTCGGCGAAGGCGTGGTACCTACCGTGCCGCGCGGGGCTCTCCTGCCCGAAGGAAGCCGCAATTTCCTGGTCGCCGGCCGCTGCCTCTCGAGCGATCGCCTCGCAAATTCCGCCCTGCGCGTGCAGGCCACCTGCATGGCCACCGGCCAGGCCGCTGGCGCAATGGCCGCGCTCAGCGTATCGAAGGGTCTTGATCCTGAAGAAGTTCCTGTCGCTAACGTGCATGAACTCCTTCGTGAACATGGTGCTATCATACCGGAACAAGAGATCAACAGATGCCGAACCAGCAGGTCAAGCGACGCCTGTCCGCGCGCCTGACCTGCGCCTTTGGCAAGAGGAAACATATGAGCAGCATGACCGCCGTCGACAGATGGTTTTCAAGCAGGAGACTCGGACTGCTCCTCCATTTCGGCCTCTATTCGATCGAGGGCTGGCACGAACAGGATCAGATGCGCCGGCGCATTCCGCGAGCCGACTACGAGAAGCTGGCGGCGCGGTTCAACCCGACGTCGTTTGATCCGGACGCCATACTCGACATGGCGGAAGCGGCGGGCATGGAGTACGTCTGCCTGACCACCAAACATCACGACGGATTCTGCCTGTGGGATACGAAGCAAACCGACTACAACGTCATGCGGACGCCCTACGGTCAGGATATTGTCAGGAAGCTGGCCGACGCGTGCCACGGGCGCGGCTTCCATTTGGGCCTGTACTATTCTGTGGTGGATTGGCATCACCCGAACTACCCGAACCAGGGAAGGCATCACGAACTGGCCGGACTGCAGCCGGGCGACGCTCCGGACTGGGAGCGGTACATGGCATATCTCCGGGAACAGGTCCGTGAGCTCTGCACGAACTACGGCGAGATCAGTCACTTCTTCTGGGACATGAATGTGCCGGAATTCAGAGACCCGAGCATTAACGAAATGCTGCGATCGCTCCAGCCGGACATGGTCATCTGCGATCGTGGATTCGACGCAGGCGACTTCGGGACGCCTGAACGCGAGTACCAGAAGGGCGACACGGACCGGGTGTCGTGTTTCGGCCGCCCCACCGAGGCCTGTAATTCGGTCGGCACACAGAGCTGGGGATACCGAAAGGAAGAGGATTACTACACGAGCCAATACCTGATGCAGTCAATCGACGCGATGATGTCAAAGGGCGCGCACTTCCTCCTGAACGTGGGGCCTGATGCAAGCGGCCAAATCCCAGCGGTTGCCTCGGATATCGTTGCCAACGTCGGAAGATGGTACATCAAGGTGCGGGAAGCGTTCTCCGATACGATACCCTGTTCGAAGATGACAACGAATTTGGACGTCTTCCTGACCCGGCGCGGGAACGTAGTGTATGTCCACCTCAATCACCCCATTAAGGCGGAATCAGTTGTGCTGCATCCGTTAACGCAAATGCCAGCGAAAGCCGTGCTCCTGAACACCGGCGCGGAGCTGACTTGCTCCACCGATGTGATACCCGTCTTCTGGCAGGACAACGCTAGGGTACTCAGGATCAAAGGCTTGCCCAAGAGCGCCATCGCCAGCGCCGAAACGCTGGTCATTAAGGTTGACTTCGGACAGCCCTTGCGGGACGGAGGGACAGCAAGGGCTGAGTGCCACGGATGAAACATGCGAACCACGGCGTGGTGCGCTACCGCGCGCCCGCGACGGGCGCGACGGTGATGGCCTAAACTGAGAATGCCTGCTGGTCTGACACGGGCCGTGGCGAGCGAATCGGTCAAGGTCCGGTCCGTGAACGTTTCCAGCGAGAGAGTGACATTGCAGTGTGCCAAGCCGTAGCGCGAAGGCTGGTCGCCCGTTATCGTCCACCGAAAGCTGGAGAATCGGTTGACGAGAGCGGGTGACTGAATGTGTATACCGACGACACGGCGAATGTGGGGATGCGGGCGAGTTGAGGCGCGCTTACGCTCGCTCGATCAGCGGGTTCCGCCAGCGAAGCCGCCTGAAGCGGGCGAAATCGCCGTCAGACGAACATAGCTCACAGCCGTTCTCTATGGCCAGGGCGGCAAGATGTGCGTCGGTGGTCAGACTGCCGGCCGTTCCCGAATCGGTAAGCAGATCCTTGAGCACGGTCCAGTGCTGATCGCTTGGTTGCACGACACGAACGCAGGGTCGTAACAGCCAGTCGCTGACAATGTCCATGGCCTGTGTCGGCGTCAGGGCCTGCTCCATAATTCTGGGATTGGTCGAGATGCGCAGAAAGCCCAGCAAGACGATCTACGGTATGGCTACGAGTTCATCGCCAGACAGTGTTTCCTCCACCCATTGCTTGGCGACCGGATGAGCCGGACTATCCGAATTGATCGCGTACAGCAGCAGGTTCAGATCGACAAGTTTCATTGGTGGCATATTGATGCTGCCCGCCTTCGGAATTACGTCACGCTCCTTACTTTTTTGTTTAACACTCTTGATCGTGCGGGAACTGGATAACAGGAGGCGGTATGTTGTTTGTTCTCCGTGCGGCCCCACACCGCACCCCTCTACATAAGTGAAAGAATCAACTGTCGCTCCCCGTCCATTATGTAGTTATTGCGACCCCGCGGCTCTTATGCCGGAACAAGCACTGCCAGAGCGGCGAGGCCTTGGGCTTGCGCGCACGATAGACTTGATCCACCAGGCAGCCCAGTGTACAAAACAGGGCATGCCATCTAACGGCATACCCCTAAAAAGGAGAATCCATGACCAGACGACTCAGACGCAATCAGGCGCTGCATCAGGAGCTTTTTTCGCGCGCCCCGTTTACGCGCCATGCCTTCGTGGCGCAGGCGCCGGCGAGGCCCATCTACGAACTCGGCGATTACACCACCTCCGACAAGCCGATCAGCCACTTTGTGCCCGCCTTTGTGGAGGATTACCGCCGCTGGGTGGCGCTTTCCGACGTCATTGACGATGACGCCGTGCCTTTTGTGAGGCTCCTTACCGGCACGCACATCTATGCCGCGTGTTTCGGGGCCACCCCGCACTTCTATCCGGACAACAACCCGTACGCGGAGGCCTGCGTGGCCAGCGCCGCCGATGCCGACCGCATTCCCGCGCAGAAGATTGAGGCCTGCCTTCCGCTGATGCGCGTGCTGGAATTGGCGGCCGCCGTGCGGCGCGAAGTCGGTCCGGAGGTGACCATCGGCCCCCCTGACATGCAGACCGGCTTCGACACGGCCTGCATTCTCTGGGACAAGACCGATCTCCTTTGCTCCATGGTCGAAGCACCCGAGTCGGTTAAACGTCTGGCGGGCAAATGCGCCCAATTGCTGCGGGATTTCATCGCTCTTTACCGCCGCGAATTTCCGAATACGACATTCGGCCACTGTCCCAGCACCTGGACGCCACCCGACTGCGGGCCGTGGGTCTCAAACGATGAATGCGGTGTCATGAGCCCGGAGATGTTCGTGGAGTTTTGTCTGCCGGAGTTGATCGAGCTTTCGAACTCCTTTGGCGGCGTGGGGTTGCACTGCTGCGCCAACGCCCAGCACCAGTTCGCGCTGTTCCGCCGCATCCCGAACTTCTACGCTTTCAACCGCGTGCCCACCGGCGTCGGATGGGAGAACGACAATGCCCTGGACGAACTGGGCGGATCCGGCGGGCCGGTGATGGTTCCGGGCTGGTGCACCCCGGAGGATATCGCCACGCAATTGCGGAAGGCGCCGCAAGGCACACGGTTCATCTTTAACTCCGCCGCCATGGAGGATGCGGAGAGCGCGCGAAAGTGGCTTGATGCCGCCCGCGCCCTGGCGGATTTCTCCCTGTCTCAGGCGCAGCGTCTGCCGGAACGACCCATCGCCGGCCTTGAACGGGTTGGGGGAGATCGGAGACGGTCCTAAAGATAATAGTTTACTAGCCTGCTGCGGAACGTGTGCGTCCTTTGTTTCCTGACTTCCGAATTGGGACACCCGATCACTCCTAATCGTAATCCCACAATCCCCCTCTTGAAATCCAACGACTTGCAGCAGATTCAGCAGCCTACTCGGAAGTCAGGCGGGGAGAAGACTCGCTAACTATTATCTTTAGCACCGTCCCTGATTCTCCCCATCCCGCACGGGCGGAAATACATTTCGAATCACTAGCATCCCATAGGCTATACAGGAACGAACAGCACGCCATCTCGACGTTACCACGATACGTTCCAAGATCCATGGTCGTGCGCATTTAGTATGCGGGTGGGGAGCGGAAATAGTCAATCCCGAATTCATGCGCTTCTTGGCATCTTGGCATCAAAAAACGCTGGCCATGGGAGCGGTTTTGCCTGTAGCCTACAGGCATATAAAAAAACCAAAACACGAAATAGCGCGGTTGAACGCGCTTCTCAGCGCCCCCGCGGGAACACTCCCACGGCCAGCAAGAACAGCGCACACCACGCTGCGTCAGATCGTCCAGTGGATTCCTTTCTGATTGACATTTTCATGAAATCTGCTAACTTGTCCCCCAATTGCACGGTGCTTGGCGATTCTTCCCCGTGCCGTCCTGTTCCGCCGCCTCGGGCTTAATCTGCGGATTGTGTGCCGGTCTCTTGAAGAACCCTCATCCGGGCCGGAAAACCGAGGGAGTCACTATGGAGCAGGAAGACGTGTGTCAGGAAACGGCCGATACGGCCGAGTTGGCGTGTGGGGATGAGGCGGGAACGTTCGAAGCCTTTAAATTTTCCGAAAAGGTTCGGAAGGGCGTGGACGCAGCCGGCTTCAAAGTGCCGAGTCCGGTACAGCGTGAGGCGATCCCCTTTGTGCTGGCTGGCCGCGATGTCATCGCGCAGGCGCAGACCGGCACGGGCAAGACCGCGGCGTTCGCGCTGCCCGCGATGCAGCGAATGACCCTGGACCGGGGGATTGAGCTGTTGGTCATTACGCCCACCCGCGAGCTGGCGACCCAAGTCAGCGGCGAAATCCACCGGCTGGGCCGTTTTGCAGGCGTTGAGACCGGGACGGTGTACGGCGGACAATCCTACGGCGTTCAGCTTCGCATGCTGGAGCGGGGCGTGCATGCCCTGGTAGCCACGCCCGGCCGTTTGCTCGATCTGCTCCGTTCCGGCAAGCTGGCCGGAATGCGTCCGTGGATGGTGGTGCTGGACGAGGCCGACGAGATGCTCGACATGGGATTCCTCGACGATGTGAAGGAGATCCTGTCGCATGTGAAGGAGGAGCACCAGACGCTGCTCTTCTCGGCGACGATGCCCGACCCGATCCGGCGCCTGGCCGCGAAGTTCATGCGTGATCCGGTCTCGGTGCGAACCGTCGAGGATCAGGCGGCGACCAAAGCGGACATCCGGCAGATTTACCATGTGATCGCCGAGAGCGAGCGCGAGGTCGCGTTGGTGCGGTTGCTGGAATCGCTGCGGCCCCGCAAGTCCATCGTCTTTTGCCGCACACGCGAGGAAACCGACCTGCTGCAGGAAGCGTTGAGCAGCCACGGCTTCGGCGCGCGCGCGCTGCACGGCGACATGGAGCAGCGGCAACGCAACACCGTCATGAACGGCTTCCGGCAGGGAACGAGCGACATCCTCGTGGCGACCGACATCGCCGCGCGCGGCCTCGATGTTCCCGACGTGTCGCATGTCTTCAACTACCACCTGCCGTTCGACGCCAAGGGCTACGTTCACCGCATCGGCCGAACCGGTCGGGCAGGGAAAAAAGGAACGGCGATCACGCTGGTCACGCCCCGGGAGTTTGAGACCATCAAGCGGCTCGAGCGCGGAATCGGCACCAAGCTCGAGGGGCAGCCGGTACCCAGTCTGAAGCAGTTGCGGGTCAACCGCCGCGCCCTCCTAACGGAGGCACTCGAAAGCCAGGCGATCTCGTCCAACGGCCGCGTGCTGGTTCTGGAACTCATCGCCAACGGCGCGGATCCGGTCGATGTGGCATCCAAACTGGCGTCAAAAATCCTGGAACAGCATGCGGAATCCGGACCGGAGACCATCGGGCTGGCCCAGACGCAGCTCGACCAGCTCCGCCAGCAGCAGGGACGGGATTACGGCGGCAGGGATCGTCGGGGCGGCGGCCCGCCGCCGCGTTTCCAGCGCGGCGGAAGCAGAGGCGGGAATTCCGGCGCGGGACATCCTCCGCAACGCCCCGGTCCGGGCCGACCCAAAGGGCCTCCTTTCCGCAAGGGGCGCCCGCCGCGTGAGGGGTGAGAAAAACGTGATCGGAACGCTGTTCAATCGCCGTCGCGGAAGAACCTATCGCAGCCGCGGAACCTCTGGCTCGTCCTGGGGCGGCGGCGGCGGCGGTGGTGGCTTCAGCGGCGGCGGCGGCGGCTTTTCCGGTGGCGGGCCCTCCGGGCGCTGGTAATGGGAGGAAGCAGGGTTCAGCAGGGTTCAGGGACAGGGCGAACGCATCTTATTTTCTGACACTTTTTCAGTTTGGCTCCGTTTTCTTACTCCTCAAAGCGGTGTCGCGCGGAATACCGCTTGCCA
>CAZOJL010000133.1:0-9718 GCA_964580075.1 uncultured Akkermansia sp.
CGCCGTTGCGAGGGGCTGAATGTGTGGCGAAGCTGATGAAAGCGGCGTCGCGCGGGATACCGCTTGCCGCGCGCACCAAAATGGCTTGTGCCTCGTCCTCCGCCATCGCCCCGGCGGCAGCGTCTGGAGTGCGCGCGGCAAGCGGTATCCCGCGCGACGCCGCTCTTTTGCACGTCCGAAACGCTCAACCCGGCCGAGATGAACCACGAAGGACACGAAGATCACGAAGAAGACGAGAGCCTCGTTTTTGTGTGTTTTTGTGTTTTTCGTGGCTACATTGCATTGAACCTAAATCCGGCAGTTGATCCCTACCATTCGCTCTAAGTGACCCGTGATCAGTGGGCTTCGCACCAAATGGTGACGCCCTTGTTCATGCATATTCAACTGATTACTGACCACGACAACAAACCCACACACGCGAATGACACTTACTTAAGAAGTTTTTGCCATCTTAATCGTAATCCTAATCTTGATCTTAATCTACTGATGAAAACGTCTCGTTTCCCTCACGGCTTGGCGAGCAACAACGCGGTACGGCAGGGGAGGTAGACCCTCACGAGAAACACGCATTCGGACTCGCGCGTTTCCGTGAGCAGCGGATACACCTGATCGGCCGTGATTCGCCCCTGGCCTCCGAAGCGCAGCTCGTCGCTGTTCAGGATGCCGCGATACTGTCCCGGCGGCACCCGCACCGGATAGTCACACATCGAGCATGTGCTGTGGAAATTGAACATCACGAGCAGCGGCCCGCGCTCCAAAACAAGCACTTTGTCGGCCTCGGAGAGATGCAGCAGGCGGGGGACGGTGTCCACCAGCATGCCGGTCGCCGTCGCCACCCGGAGCATCTCGCGGTCGAAATCGCCCAGACAGGAGAAGAGCAGCGCCGGATCGTCGCGCAGATTCCACTGACGCCGCGCGTACAGGTACGAATTGCCGTTGCCCTCGCGGGGGAAATCGATCCATTCGGGATGCCCGAATTCGTTGCCCATGAAGTTGAGGTATCCCGCGCCGGCGGTTGCCAGCGTCGCGAGCCGGGCGAGCTTGTGCAGCGCCACCCCCCGGTCGGCGGCCACGCCCGATCCCGCGCGGGCCATGCCGTCGTACATCGCCGCATCCATCAGTTGGAACAGCAGCGTCTTGCCGCCGACCAACGCCTGGTCATGGCTCTCGACATAATTCACCGTCCGCTCGTCGGGCCGGCGGTTGGTCAGCTCGTGCCACAGGTAGCCAACACTCCAATCCTCGTCCCGCACGTCCCGCGCCAACTTGAACCAACACTCCGGCACGCCCATGGCCATACGGTAATCGAACCCGGCGCCGCCCTCCGCAACCGGCGCCGCCAGCCCCGGCATTCCGCTCACATCCTCGGCGATCGTGAGCGCATCGGGCCGCAGCTCATGGATCAGCCGGTTGGCTAGGTTGCAGTAAATCCACGCGTCCTCGTCGACGCACGGGTCGAAATACTGGCTGTAGTCGGTGAAATCCACACCAAGCCCGTGGTGCATGTAGAGCATGCTCGTGATGCCGTCGAAGCGGAAGCCGTCGAAATGAAACTCGTCCAGCCAGTAACGGCAGTTGGACAGGAGAAAATGGAGGACGTCTGTCTTGCCGTAATCAAAACACCGCGAATCCCACGCATCGTGCCATCCGCGCAAGCCGTCATGGAAATACTGGTTCTGCGTCCCGTCGAAGCGCGACAACCCCTCCCTCTCATTCTTCACCGCGTGCGAATGAACAAGATCCATGACCACCGTCACGCCCGCGCCGTGGGCGTCGTCAATCAGCGCCTTCAGGTCTTCCGGTGTTCCGAAGCGCGAACTGGCCGCGAAGAAACTCGATACCTGGTAGCCGAACGAGGCATAATAGGGATGCTCCATCACCGCCATGACCTGGATCGTGTTGTACCCCGCGTCGACGATCCGAGGCAACACATGCCGACGGAACGCGTCGTACGTCCCGACCTGACACGCCTCTTGCGCCATGCCGATGTGCGTTTCGTAGATCAGGGGCGCGCGCGCGGGAACGCGGAACGGATGCCGCCACGCGTAGGGCTCCGGGGGATCCCAGACCTGCGCGGTGAAAATGCCGCTCACCGGATCCTGCATCACCCGGCGCGCATAGGCGGGGAGACGCTCGCCGCGACCACCCGGCCACGCAACCTCAAGCCGATAGAATTGGCCGTGACGTATCACGTCGGACGGCAGCCGCACCTCCCAGACGTCCCGTCCGGAAAGCCGCTCCAGCCTGAACGCATCCCGCACCTCCCATCCCGAAAAATCGCCGACCAGCCACAGCCCAGTGGCCCGGGGCGCCCATTCGCGGAAGACCCAGCCGCCGCCGGGCGCGCGGTGCAGCCCGTAATATTCATGTGCGCAGGCGAATTCGGCCACCGACCCCGGCTGGGCGGCCAGGCGCCGCGCCCGCTCGGACGCCGCATCGGCCCGCCGCCGGATGACATCGCGATAGGGCGCCAGCCACGGATCATCCAGCAGGTGGGCGCGTGTGTGGTGCAACGTCATGCTTTCTCCGTCCAGCCGTGTCGGGATCTGTCAGAACTGCACCAGCGGGCGGTGCAGCATTCGCTCGTAAATGTCGATGTAGTGCTTGGCGCAGACCGCATGGTTGAAACGCGTGAGCCCCTCCTGCATGATCCGGGTCGTCTGCGCCTGACGCACCTTTTCAGGCAGCGCGTGAAACGCCAGTGCCGCGTCCATCGCCCATTCGAGTCCGCCGCTGTCGTAAATCTTGAACACAAAGCCGTTCCCCTGCCCGGCGGCCACATCGAGCGGGGACACCGTGTCGTGCAGGCCGCCCGTGTCGTGCACGACCGGGAGACATCCGTAAATCGACCCCGTCATCTGCGGCAGGCCGCACGGCTCGAATAACGAGGGCATCAACACAAAGTCCGAGGCCGCCATCGCCAGCCGCGACAGATCCTCGTTGAAATCGCACAACGCCACCCGCCCATACAGGTCGTGCATCCGGACAATGTCCCGGAAGTGGCACTGGTAGGCGCCGTTGGCCACGATCGCGACCTGCATTCCCCGGTTGGCGTACTTCGCCAGTATCCGGTACAGGATCGACGTCAGCAGTTGCGGCCCCTTCTGTATCGGGTCGAGCCGCGACGGCCAGAAGAAAATCGGCGCGGTGGGATTGACCTCCAGCCCCGTCTCTTTCTGAAAAGCCTCTTTGTTGGCCTGTTTCCCCTGGGCATGCGTCTCCGGCGTGTACGTGCGGAACAGCGCCGCGTCAGTCGCCGGATTGTACGACGCGTCGGGCGCGTTGAGAATGCCGACCGCACAGCCGGCGTTCCGCTTGTTGATCAACTCCTGCCGGATCGGGGGCGGAACAAAATCGAACCAGCCGCGGCAGAGTTCTTCGAGGAACGTCGGACTGACGGTGTTGATGAAGTGCGACGCGAACACGCCGCTTGAAAGCATATCCACGGGGTTGCTGTCGCGCGATTCCTCATAGTTCCGCGGCGTGCGCGTGTAGTAGAGATAGGGCCAGAATTCGGCAGTGTCGATTCCCATGTCCTCGGCCTGCGACAGCCGCACGTGGTGCGTGTGGATGTTGTGAATGGTGAACAGGCAGGGAATGCCCAACCGGCGCGCTGCGGCCGGTATCAGCCCGGTCATCCAGTCGTTGCAATGGATCAGATCCGGCGCGACCGTGGGGATGATGTTGTTGATCACCTCGCGTTGAAAGGCGAGCGCAAGCCGCGGGTTCTCGTCCTGATAACTGCTGTAAACCGCATCACGGTAGTAGAAACACCGGTCCTCGGCGAGATGAATCCGGCTGTCGGGCAGGCGACTCTTGTACACCCGTAATTCGGAGCTGATAAGCCGCGCTGAATCGACGTGGAACATCCGCCGGTAGTGCGGCAGCGCCACATGCACGTCGGCCCCGGACGCGAAGAGCTCTGCAACGAGCGATGCCGAAACGTCAGCCAATCCCCCCGCCTTGGCGTTCATCTGGTTGGCCATGTTCCCCATGCCCGCCGGCAGATAGGTGATCTCGGGGGTGACCACCAGAATGCGCGGTTTCCGCACCGTGTCGCCCTCCGCCCGTTTGTTGCGAATCGCCATCCGAATCCTCCTCCGGCTCAACCGCCTCCCCCGCATCCGGCCGACAGGCCGCTACTCCGCTGTCCCGTGCGGGGCCGTTCCCGCGTCCGTCTGCTCACGCTTCCGCTTCTCCGCTTCGCGAATCTCCGCAATCTGTGCGGCCAGATCGCGCAGCTTCTCCTGATCCGCCGCGAGTGCCTTCACGGCATCCACTACCTCGGGATGCACCAGGACCAACCCCCGCAACGCCAGTCTGGCCGCCTCCAGCTCCTGCAAGGTCTCCGCCTTTTCCGCATCACTCCCCTTGCCGCTCCACCGCAGGGTCAGCGCCTCCACCTGCGCGCGCGCAACCGCGATCTCCGGCGACGTGATCGCCGGATCCGAAACTTTCCGTTCGATCGCGTCGCGCCGCGATCGGATGTCCTGCCCAAGCTCCAGCGCCTCCGTGAAGACATTCGGCGCGCCTGCCGCAGAATCCCGGTCACCCGCTTCCGCCAGCCAGCCAACCGATGCAAACACCAGAAGCCAACCGAGCTGCATGATCCCCGACCGCATCATACGCATCCCTTTCCCCTGTTTCCACCGCCGCTTCTGCGCCTGCCGTGGATAGCCCGTACCGAATGCGTGCATAGTATGCCGGAAAGCACGCCATCCCTCAATATAAAAACATATAAAAACGATCTTGTTCGCACCCCCGCTTCCCTGTATTATCTTATGCCGTGTTTACGAATCCCGGATTGACCCCCGCGGACGGGGGCGAGCGGTTCGAGTGCACACAGGAGAAGCCGCAATGATCGTTACCACCAAGAAACTCTTCGAGCACGCCTACGGCCAGTACGCCATCGGCGCCTACAACATCAACAATCTCGAACAAACCATGGGGCTGTTCAAGGGAAATCTGCAGAGCAAGGCGCCCTTTATCGTCCAGCTCTCCAAGGGCGCGCGTGCGTATACCCATAAGAAGATGCTCGAGTCGATGATGAAGACGGCTGACGAGATCTTCCCGGAGTCCGTATTCGCAATCCACCTGGATCATGGCGACGAAGAGACGTGCATGGATTGCATCCGGTCGGGCGTCTATTCGTCTGTGATGATCGACGCCTCGCATCACCCGCTCGAAAAAAACATCGAAATCACCAAGCGTGTCGTCGACGCCGCCCACGCCCAGGGGCTCGTCGTCGAGGCTGAACTCGGGCTGCTGAAAGGCATCGAAGAGGATGTTGTCGCCGCCGACCACGTCTACACCAAGCCGGCGGAAGCCGAGTATTTCGTCAAGCAGACCGGTGTCGATTCCCTCGCCTGCGCCATTGGCACATCGCATGGCGCCTTCAAGTTCAAGGGCGACCAGAAACTTCGCTTCGACATCCTCGCCGAGATCCAGAAGCGCCTCCCCCGCTTCCCCCTGGTCATGCACGGCTCCTCCTCGGTTCCCGCAGATGAGGTGGCCCGCATCAACGCCGCCGGGGGCAACATCAAAGGGGCATCGGGCGTCGACGCCGACCAGTTTCTCGGCGCGGCCAAGCTCGGCGTGACCAAGATCAACATCGACACCGACGGCCGCCTGGTGTGGTGCCGCGTGCACCGCGAATTCTTCCGCGATCACCCCGAGATGTTCGATCTCCGCGATCCAGGCAAGGTCTTCATCCCCGAATACGCGGCCTTCATCGCCGCCAAGAACATCAAGCTCGGTTCGGCCGGAAAACTCGATGCCGTGCGGGCCGCTTGCACCTGATTCTCCCCTCTGCGGCGGACGGCGCCAGCCGCCCGCCGCGGTCTTGTTTGACACGTCATCTTTTTTACCCCAAGGATCCGTAATGACAGAAAAGATCATGGTTGACGGCAATCAGGTCGCCGCCACTATCGCGTTCGCGTGCAGCGAGGTTGCCGCAATATACCCCATCACCCCCTCATCCAACATGGGCGAATGGGCCGATGAGTGGGCCGCCGCAGGCGCGAAGAACCTCTGGGGCAGCGTTCCCCAAGTGGTCGAGCTGCAGTCCGAAGGCGGCGCCGCCGGCGCCGTGCATGGCGCGCTCACCACCGGCGCCCTCACCACGACGTTCACCGCCTCGCAGGGGCTGCTGCTGATGATCCCCAACATGTACAAGATCGCCGGGGAGTTGACGCCGACCGTCTTTCATGTCAGCGCGCGCGCGCTCGCCGCACAGGGCCTTTCCATCTTTGGCGATCACAGCGACGTCATGGCCTGCCGCCAGACCGGCTTCGCGATGCTCAGTTCCAACAGCGTCCAGGAAGTCATGGACATGGCCACGATCGCCCACGCCGCGACACTGGAATCCCGCATCCCCTTCATCCACTTCTTCGACGGCTTCCGCACCTCCCATGAAGTGCAGAAGATCGACGCCGTCAGCCATGACACGATCCGCGCCATGATTGACGACGAATACGTCGCCGCCCACCGCGCCCGCGCCCTCAGTCCCGAGAAACCCAGCCTCCGCGGCACCGCCCAGAACCCCGATGTCTATTTTCAGGGACGCGAGACCGTCACCCCCTATTACACCGTCGCCGCCGGAATCGTCCAGAAGACCATGGATCGTTTCGCCACACTGACCGGCCGTCAGTATAAACTCTTTGACTACGCGGGCTCCCCCGATGCCGAACATGTCATCATCATCATGGGGTCGGGCGCCGAGACCGTCCATGAGACCGTCGAGGAATTGGTCAAAAAAGGCGAGAAGCTGGGTGTCATCAAAGTCCGTCTCTATCGCCCGTTCGACACGGCCAGCCTTGCCCTCGCACTTCCCAAAACGGTCAAGACCCTCACCGTCCTGGATCGCTGCAAGGAGCCCGGATCCATCGGCGAGCCGCTCTATGTCGATATCCGCACCGCCCTGGGCGAGATCATGCAATACAAGCTCGCCGATATCCCGGCCTGGATTCCCTCCTACGGTGGACGCTATGGACTCGGCTCGAAGGAATTCACCCCGGCCATGGTCAAGGCGGTCTTTGACAACGCCAAGAGCGCCACCCCGATGAACCACTTCGCCGTCGGCATTCACGACGACCTCACCGGCCTCAGCCTGACCGTTCCGACCACGTTCACCCTCGCGGACGAAGGTCGCAAGGAGTGCATGTTCTACGGCCTCGGGGCCGACGGCACCGTCGGCGCGAACAAGAACTCGATCAAGATCATCGGCGAAGACACCGACAACTTCGCCCAGGGCTACTTCGTCTACGACTCGAAGAAGGCGGGTGCCATGACCGTGTCGCACCTCCGCTTCGGCCCCCATCTGATCCGCAGCGCCTACCTCTGCACCAAGCCGGATTTCGTCGCCTGCCACAACTTCTCCTTCCTCGAGAAGTACGACATGCTCGCCACCATCCGCAGCGGCGGCACCTTCCTCCTCGCCTCCCCCTTCGAAGCGGACGACGTCTGGGCGAAGATCCCTGACGAAGTGGCGCGTCAGATCATCGCTAAGAAGCTCAACTTCTATGTGGTCAACGCGCTCAAACTGGACCACGAGCTTCATCTCGGCGGCCGCATCAATACGATCATGCAAACCGCGTTCTTCAAAATCTCCGGCATCCTGCCGGAGCAGGAGGCGATCACCGCCCTCAAGAAAGCGGCCAAGAAGACCTACGGCCGCAAGGGCGACGCGGTCGTCAAAATGAACTGGGACGCGATTGACGCCGCTTCCGATGCGGTGAAAAAAGTGGCTTATCCGGCTGCGCCCGCCGGCACGGTGAACATGCCCAAGGTCGTCTCCGACCAGGCACCCGACTTTGTCAAATCCGTGACCGCCGAGATCATGGCGCAGCGCGGCGATGCGCTGCCGGTTTCCAAGATCCCGAACGACGGCACCTGGCCCACCGCCACCACACAGTGGGAGAAGCGCAACATCGCCACCGATATCCCCGTATGGGACCCCGACACCTGCATCCAGTGCATGCAGTGCTCCCTGGTCTGTCCGCACGCCTCGATCCGCGGCAAGGCCTACGCCCCCGCCGCAGCCGCACAGGCACCGAAGACCTTCAAATCGGCAGACGCCAAAGGCGTCGTCGGCAAGGCCTTCCCGGGGTTCAAATACACCATTCAGGTCGCCCCCGAGGATTGCACGGGCTGCGGGCTCTGCATCCAGCGCTGCCCCGCCAAGAACAAGGCCGACCCGACGAAGAAGGCCATCAATCTGGCGCCTCAGATCCCGTTGCGCGCGACCGAGGCCGCCAACTGGGAGTTCTTCCTCAGCCTGCCCGAGGCGGATTGCTCCAAGATCGGCGCCACAACCATCCAGGGGAGCCAGCTCAAGCGCCCGCTCTTCGAATTCTCCGGCGCCTGCGCCGGCTGCGGCGAAACGCCCTACATCAAGCTGCTCACCCAACTCGCAGGCGACCGTCTGCTGATCGGTAACGCCACCGGCTGTTCGTCGATCTACGGTGGCAACCTGCCCACCACCCCCTACTGCCAGCGCACGGATGGACGCGGCCCGGCCTGGTCAAATTCGCTCTTCGAGGACAATGCCGAATTCGCCTTCGGCATGCGCCTCACCGCCGACAAACTCCACGTGTACGCGCATGAACTGATCGAGCAGGTGCTCGCCACCGAAACCTGTTCGGCCGCGCTCAAGGCCGTGGTCCGGAAGGTCAGGGAGACCGAGCAGAAGACCGCCGAAGGCGTCGAAGCTGTGCGTGGGCTGGTCGCCGAGATGAAGACGCTCATCGGGGACGGCGCCTGCTGCGCCACGTGCAAGAACCTGCTGGGCGTGGCGGACTACCTGATCCGTAAATCGGTGTGGGCAGTCGGCGGCGACGGCTGGGCGTATGACATCGGTTATGGCGGCTTGGACCACGTGCTCGCCTCGGGCCGCAACATCAAGATTCTCGTGCTCGACACGGAAGTCTATTCCAACACCGGTGGCCAGGCCTCCAAATCCACGCCGCTCGGCGCGATCGCCAAGTTCGCGGCGGCAGGCAAGCCGCAGATGAAGAAAAACCTCGGCATGATCTCCATGACGTATAAGAACATCTACGTCGCGCAGGTTAGCCTAGGCGCCAACGCGGCCGCTACCGTCAAGGCGTTTGTCGAAGCCGAGGCCTACGACGGCCCCGCGATCATCGTCGCCTACTCGCATTGCATCGCCCACGGCATCGACATGAGCCTGGGGCTGGAGCACCAGAAGCTCGCCGTTGAAACCGGCCACTTCCCGCTCTACCGCTACAACCCCGAGCTGGCCGCCGAGGGTAAGAACGCGCTGCTGCTCGACAGTAAGGCGCCGACGCAGTCGTTCGCCGAAACCGCGGTCAAGGAAAACCGCTTCAAGCAGCTCCTGACGCTCAATCCGAAGGCCAAGGAGATGCTGGCCACGGCGGAGCAGAAGTTCCGGGAGAACTTCGAGATGCTGCAGGCCCTCGCCAACATGCCGAAATCCTGAGCATCGCGACGACACGATCATGAGAAACCCGTGGGCCTTCTCCGTGCGGGTGAGACGGGGCGGTTTCGCCGACACGCTGGCCCGTTACGGGCTCAGCAGGCCCAACGCCCAATATCCAACACCCAACACCCACCCAACGCCCAACATCCAACGCCCAACGGAGACGCTGGCGCGCAGAACCTGCGCTCGTTGCAGGCCGTCAGGCCTGGAGCCGGGGTGCCCTCACCCCGGCCGTTGGCAATCCCATACACCTGCCGGCCT
>CAZOJL010000134.1:0-5462 GCA_964580075.1 uncultured Akkermansia sp.
GGCATCAGGACTATTCCATGCGGGTTTTGGGTTTGGGATCGAACGCGTCGCGCAGCCCCTCGCCGGTCAGCACGGCCAGGAGCATGACGATGAACAGGGCCGACGAGGGGAAGACGACGAGCCACCAGGCGCTGCGGTGGGTCTGGGCCTGACTGAGGAGTTCGCCCCAACTCGGCGCGAGCGGCGGCAGGCCGAAGCCGAGAAAGTCCAGGGCCGAGAGCGACGCGATGGCGCCGACCAGGCTGAAGGGGAACAGGGTGATCAGCGGGGTGAGCGCATTGGGAAGAATATGCCCGAAAATGATGCGGAGCGAGCCCAACCCCTGGCATCGCGCCGATTCGACAAACGGACGGCCGCGGAGGCGGAGGAACTCGGCGCGCATGTAAGTCGAGATGCCGATCCAGTTGAAAAGGCCGTAGCAGATCAGCAGCAGCAGGAAACTCCGGCCGAGAACGGAGCCGATCAGGATCATGACATACAGGAAGGGGAGGGCCGACCAGATCTCGATGAGGCGTTGTCCGATCAAGTCGAGAAAGCCGCCAAAATACCCCTGTATCGCCCCGATCGCAAGACCCAGGCACATAGCCCAGACCACCAGGAGCGCGCCGAACAGCAGTCCCGTGCGGAGGCCGAACAGGACACGGGCCAGGACATCCCGCCCGGAGCCGTCGACGCCCATCCAGTGTCCGGGAACCGGCCGGTGCGGCCACGACACGGGGGGCAGGACGGCGCCGAACCGGGCGTCAGCGCCGTTCCATGTGCCGACGGTCTCAGCCGACTCGGACGCCAGTGCGCCGGCCACCACGGGCGCGAGCGATGCGGCCAGTGACGCATCGCCGTCGAAATGGCGGCCGAGGAGAAGCGGCAGCGACCCATCGGCCGCCGCCTGCCGCAGGGACGTGACGTCGAGCTGGCGGGTCAGCGGTTGGAAGGCGGACGTGTCCGGCGCGCGGAGCGTGAGGCGCACGGAGACCGGGGGCGTGTCGCGCGGCGCGTAGGCGGAGAGGGTAAAAACAACCTCCAGCCCTGAGGCGTCCGGCTGGCGCAGGACGGTCTCGAACGCCGGGGCGGGGCGGTTTTCAAAGCGAAGCCGGATGGCGGCGGACAGCGCGTCCGTCAGCGGCCACTGCTCGGCGAGGAGGGCGCCCGCGATGCCGTCAAGGTCGGGGAAGAACGTGTCGCACGCCACGGGGCGGGAGATCACGCCATCGGGGGAGACGTTCAGACGGCCGATGCGGGGCATGGGCGCGACCGTCACGCGCATGCGCCGATAGGGTTCAAAGTCATGGGCCGTCAAGATGGTATGGGGCCCATAGGGAAAGGGGGCGAACCAGACGGTGTTGCGCGGGTTCCCGGTGAAGCGTTCCGATCGGACCAGGTCGTGGTAATCCACACGGGTGAAGCGGCCGTTTTGCAGAAGATCGTTCTCCGTATAAAAACGACACACGGGAAAAAAGGTCCGACCGTCGATGCGGAGGAAGAGCGGCCGGCTGTTGCAGATGACGTTGGCGACCAGGCTCGCAACCGCCAATGCGACGAGGGCCCAGACGGCGCACCACGCCCGCCGGTTGCGCCGGAAAGCGGCAAACCGTTTGGCGTTTACAGAGCGTGGCGGATGGCGTGGGGTGTTCATCAGCGGTCGAAATGAATGCGGGGATCGATGATCATGTAACAAACGTCCGAGATCAGGTTGCCGAGCAATTGGAGTGAGGCGGTGAGCGACAGGAGCGCCATAAAGACGGCGTAGTCCCGGCGGACGAGGGCGGTCAGGCTCAGGTGGCCCATGCCCGGGATCTCAAAAATCGTTTCGATGATGACCGAGCCGGCGAAGAAAACGGTCAGGATGCCGCCCACACCCGTTGCGATCGGGATGAGTGCGTTGCGGAAGGCATGGTGCCAGACGGCGCGCCGGAACGAGGCGCCCGTGGCCAGCACCGTGCGGACGTAGTCGCTGGAGATTTGATCGAGGGCGGCGTTCTTCATCATCAGGGTCAGCACGGCGAAACTGCCCGCCATGTAGCAGATGACAGGCAGGGCCATGTGCCAGGCGTGGTCCCGCATGCGCCCCCAGAATGCAAGCGTGGCGGCATCGGGCGATTGAAAGCCGCCGAGCGGGAAGAAATTCCACAGGCCGTCGACGGCGCCGCAGAGCGCGGTGCGCAGGACCAGGGCAATGGCGAAGGAGGGGAGGGCATACCCGATAAAGACGACCACGCTGGATACCGCATCAAAGCGGCTGCCGTGTCGGAGCGCCTTGGCGATGCCCAGCGGGATGCAGACCAGGTAGGCGAGAAAAAAACCGGTGATCCCGAACCAGAGGGAGACGGGGAATCGCGAGGTGATCAGATCCCATGCGGTGCGGTTGGGAAAATCGTAGGAGGTCATCCGCAGTCCCATCCGGTCGCGCACGAGCCAGGTCGCATACTGGACGAGGAACGGTTTGTCAAAGCCGAACTTGGCGGTGAGGGCGCGGCGTTGATCCTCGGTTATTGAGGCGCCGGGCCGCGCCTCGGCTGCGGCGCCCGAATCGCCGATGCCGCGCATGCGCAGCAGGCGCATTTCGACCGGCCCGCCGGGGAGCACACGGGTGAGCGCGAAGCACACCAGCGTGATGCCCACGAACGTGGGAACGGCCAGCACCAGCCGCCGCAGCAGGTAAAACAGTCGGTTCATCCTAAAAAGGGCGGAAGGGCGTGAGACGGCAAGGCTGTCAGGCTGTATTGGATGATCACGGAGCTTCCGGGTTTGTGGGGGGATTTCTCATGGACTCGCATCGCAGCCCTGTCGTCGGCCCTCGATGAAGCGGGTGGTTTAAGTGAAACCGTTTAAGAAGGCGAGTAAGGATGCGATTACGTGTAGGTCATCCCACACACTTACACCTACACTTTAACCCTATCTTAAACGGCACACGTACTCCACCTGCTTACTCGCTCCCTCATGGCTCTCGGACACGACCTCGCATTCATCAATAGAAAATCCCCCGCTAAACCCGGAAGCCCCCACACTCCCACACTTCGGTTGCGGGCGTAGCCCGCCTTGTGGTTATTCCAGATCCGGCAGGGAGGGATCCGACGTGCGATCCTCTTCATACGCGATAAACGTACAGACGAAGTCCGTCTTGGCGGTGTGCAAACCTTTTGCGAACTGTGCGCGGATACCTTCGATGCGCGCGTCAAGCACATCCGCCGGCGTGTCGTCCAGACCAAAGGCCCGGTTGATCATCGCCTCGTAGGATAGCTCCAGATAAGGATTATCCCGCTCCCCCATGCGGAAGTTGTGATAGAGCACGAAGACAAAGAGTGTCTGCTTGGGAAGCAGGGGTTGCGGAAGTTGCTGATCCAGGCATTCCAGAGACTCCTGATGGATCGGCGCGCCATCGTCGGCCAGCAGCGTGACCCGGGCCTCGAAAGCGGAGATCGTCTTACCGGAGATGTTCTCGATTTCTGCGCTGAACCATCCCGTATCCTCATCCTCGTGATGGACGAAATAGACGTTGTTCAATTTGAGCAGCCGCTCCGTCACATCGGAGATTTGTTGAGTATCTTTCAGTTTCTTTGAGGCGGACCACACGCCGATCACGACGGCTGCGACGGCCAGAGCCATGCCGGCGGCGATCAATCCGGTTTTGCGGGTGGAGCGGCGGAATTGGAAGTATCCGAGCAGGACGCCCAGCACGGCGACGCCTACAGCGGGCCCGCTATACGGGACCCAGAGCGCCAACGCGAGAGCGACCAATCCGACGATTACGGAAACAAGATTCATCTGGGTGATCCTTTCTATGTGTCGGGGCTCCACGCGTTCATGCCGTGCGCGGAGGACGCTAGAGATCTCAAGAGACAGGGGGTTGAACACGTGTCGGTACTTATATCAGGGGAAGCCGATGCCGTCAAGCGCATTGACATTCTTGTGATTCTACTCTTGACCCGATGCCCCATGAGCCGATATGCTATGCAACCAAATGAGCACACACGGGTGTGGCCACGGGAACACGGGGCAGACATGTCACAAGATAAAAACGAGCCGATCGCCATCGATTTGGATTTTGCCCCTAGTTGGGCGCGTCAATCTCCAGAGGAGCTGCTGAAGCGTTATGCGCGGGATTCGCATGACGGCGGCAGCGGCAGGTCTGAGGGTCACGGCGGCCGGGGAAATCAGGGAGACCGTCGTGATCAGCCGCGGCGAGAAGACCGGCGCGGCGGATTCGAGAAGATTGGCCGCCGTCCTCGCGAAGAGAGGCGTCTCCCGGGTGGCAGTGACAGAGCGCCTTTCGTGAGGCCAGACGGTCCGCCGCCCGCGCGGACATACGAGGGGGCTGGTGACGATCGGATGCCGCACGGCAATTCCATGCCGCCGCAGGAGCAGGAGCCGATGCCGTTTGAGATGCGCCTGCTTCCCGAACAAAAAGCCTTGGGCTCGATCATCCGGCGCATCCAGACGTCGCATCGCGCCTACCCGCTCCGCGACATCGCACACCTGTTTCTCGATAATCCCGCGTCCTGTCTGGTGCGGCTTGAACTGCGCAAGGATCAACCCCCGGCCGACCGGCTGTTCCAGTGCAAGGTCTGCGGTCTCCCGGCGTTGACCGAAGAGGAGATCGCCGCGCATCTGGTGGCATCCCACATCGACCACTTCTTCGATATCGTGGATATCGAAGGCGATCCCCCTGCCGGCAATTTCACCTGCGTGGCCCGTTGCGGACTCTCCGGGGTGCTTTTGGGACCGCCCAACCACCACAGCTATGCGGTCAAGGTTCAGGAGCAGTTGCGATCCCGCTACGCGAACATGTCGGCGGAAGCCTATCATTCCCGGATCGAGATGGTGCGCGAACCGGAGGTGATTGAGCAGTGGCGGGAGCAGGCCCGGAAGAAACGTATTTATCGGCTCAAGCAGGACGCGCCTGCTGCGACTCAGGCGCAGGATGCCGATGCACCCGCCACCCCCGCCGACGGCGCCGCGGCGGAAGAGGCGACCGCGCCAGAGGGGGCCTCGCTTTCGCCCGCGCTGGAACGTGACGCCGCCGAACGTCTGCTGCAGCGTGAGATTGTCCCCCGCCAGATCACGGCGGCCCGCTCCCTCGTCGCCACAGTCGATATCGTCCGCAAGACGTCCAGCCAGAAGATCGCTTACACACTGCGCGAAGCGCTGTTCCGGGAACAGAAGTTCCCGGCGTCTCTCTTCTTCGCTTTGCGCGGCGCCTTTCGCCACCGCAAGCTTCAGATCTTCAAGGCGAACAATCCCCGAGGGCCCGACTTCGTGGTAATTACGACGCCTTCGGTTCTGGATATTCAGCACGCCACCGAGGAGATTCGGACGATTCTGGGATTCGTGACGGACCATCCCGGCGCCACCCGGCAGGCTGTGTTTGCGGCTGCGGCGCCGGATGATGAGGCGAAGCAGCAGGCCGCCGGCACCTCGCTCAACTGGCTCATCGAGCGCGGCCACCTGATTGAATATTACAACGG
>CAZOJL010000134.1:5562-6795 GCA_964580075.1 uncultured Akkermansia sp.
CCGGTGAATGAACCGCAAAGGCGTCGCTCACAGTGAGAAGGGGAGGCGTCCCGGACCGCGTGTGTCGAGGCGCGGGAGGCATCTCTCCAGAAGCGTGACAAGTGCGTCGCGGTCTTTGGGCAACCGGCCTTCCAGAGGCACCGGGTTCGAGGTGTGGTTGGCGCGGAAGACGGTTCTTTCCAGTTGCAATCCGCGCAAGAGCCGGATCAATTCGCTGACGGCGTCGAATTCAGACGCCGTCCGATATCCCTCGAACAGGGAGGTCGCGCCGGGCACTTCCACGAAGCGCAGGGCGGAGAGCAGACGCGGCTGCATCCGGTTCAACACGGCCGCCGTGGCGTCGGCGTGCCGTGCCGACCCTTCGTGTCCGCCAAGTCCCAGCAGCACCATGACCGAACAGGTGAGGCCGGCTGCCTGTGCCCGGCAGACCGCTTCGCACATGCCGACGGCGGTTTCGCGTTTGTCCACACGCCGCAGCAGTTCCTCGTCACCGCTTTCGAGCCCCACATAAAGCGTTTTGAGCTTGAGATCGCGGAGAACGGCCAAGTCTGCATCGCGCACGGCGGCGATGGAACTGCCGTTGGCGTAGAGATTCACCCGCGCGAGTCGCGGGAAGAGGCGGTTCAACGCCTCCAGCATCGTCCGCAGCCATTCGAATGAAATCGCCAGTACATCGCCGTCCGCCAGGAAGATGCGTCGCGCGTCCGGCTGGACCCGTGCGGCGTAAGCGAATTCGGCGAGCACGTCCTGTTTCGGCCGCACACGATACGGAATTCCCTTGTACATGCCGCAGAATCGGCAGGTGTTGTGCGGACAGCCCAGGGCGACCTGGAAGATCAGGCTATCCGCTTCGGCGGGCGGACGAAAGAGACGTTCGGTGTAGTATAGCATATGACTGTCAACGGAATGCGCCAGAAGAAGGAAGCGTAGGGTGAAGCGCGGCAGACGTCAATGGGAAAGTGTGAGGTGTGTGAAAGGAGGGCGCTTGGCAGTTCTGATGAGGGGCAATCCTTAATCCTAATCGTAATCGTAATCCTAATCCTAATCCTAATCCTAATCTTGATCTTGATCTTAATCTTAATTCTAATATTGACCTTGACCTTGACCTTGACCTTGATCTTAATCTCCTGGTGGAGAACGGATTACGATTATGATTATGATTATGAATCAACGACCCCGACCTTGATCTTAATCTCCTGGTGGAGAACGGATTACGATTATGATTATGATTAT
>CAZOJL010000134.1:6895-9694 GCA_964580075.1 uncultured Akkermansia sp.
CCTTGATCTTAATCTCCTGGTGGAGAACGGATTACGATTATGATTATGATTATGATTATGAATCAACGACCCCATCAGAACTGCCATGCGCCCTGCAAGCGCCTCAAAGTACAATACCGCTCGCTTTTTCGATGGGGATTATGCTATGTTCGCGCTGCACTCGGGGGGGGGGAGCGGTGTGGCTTTCACTGCGGGTGAGTGGGTTGAAACATATGCGGAAGAATCGTTTGTTTTTGTCGCCTCCCTGTGTCGGCCGTGATGAGCGTGATGGCGTGGCACAGGCGTTCGACAGCCGTTACATTGCGCCATGCGGGCCGCAGGTGGACGCATTCGAGCGAGCCATGGCGGAGCGGACAGGCCTCCCGCATACGGTGGCGCTGTCGAGCGCGACGGCGGCGTTGCACATGCTTTACCGCGACCTGGGCGCGGGGCCGGACAGCGTGGTGGTGGCGCCGACGTTGACGTTTGTGGCGAGCGTTGCCCCCGCCGTGCAGATGGGCTCCATTCCGTTTTTTGTGGATGTCGATCCTGCCACCTGGACGCTCGATCCGGCGTTGACGGATGACGCGTTGCGGACGTTGGCGCACGAGCGGCGGCGTGTGATGGCGGTCGTGGCCGTGGATCTCTACGGGCAGTGCTGCGATTACGACGCACTGGAGGAGGTCTGCGCGCGCCACGGAGTGCCGCTGATCATCGATGCGGCCGAAGCCCTGGGCGCGACCTATCACGGCCGCTCCGCCGGAACCGCCGGACTCGCCGCCGTCTATTCGTTTAATGGCAATAAGATCATCACGACTTCGGGCGGCGGACTGCTCGCATCCCGTGACGCAGGGAGAGTGGCGCGGGCGCGCCACCTGTCGCAGCAGGCTCGCGAGGACGAGGCATGGTATGAACACCAGACGCTCGGCTACAACTACCGGATGAGCAACCTGCTGGCGGCGGTCGGGGTGGCGCAATTGCGACATCTGGACGACATCGTCGCAAAACGCCGGAAGCTTTTTGACGGGTATCGCGAACGCCTGTCCGACCTGCCGCAGATTCGCTTCATGCCTGAGGCGGCCTATGGCGCCTGCTCCCGCTGGCTCTCAGTGATCTGTTTTGAGGGCGAGGCGGAATCGGGCGACCGATCC
Source organism: uncultured Akkermansia sp. (assembly GCA_964580075.1). Taxonomy (GTDB): domain Bacteria; phylum Verrucomicrobiota; class Kiritimatiellia; order RFP12; family JAAYNR01; genus VGWG01. The sequence goes on from CAZOJL010000134.1 coordinate 8,026, forward strand.
GGTCAGCCGGGCGAAACGAGCCAACGGGTGCGCCTTGCGCTCGAAGCGGAAAATATCGAGTCCCGGCCGGTCTGGAAGCCGATGCACCTGCAACCGGTCTTCCGCGGCGTCCGGACGTGGGGCGGCCGCGTTGCCGAACGCGTGTTCAGCAGCGGGCTCTGCCTTCCCTCCGGAACGGCGATGACCGGGGTGGACTGCGACGAGGTGTGCGCGGTCATCCGGCGCGCGTTAGGTTAAGGATCGAGGAAGACGATCGTCGGCAGCCCGCGCAGACCGAAGGCGTCCACCATCCCCTTTTCGGGAACCGTGTCCAGACGCTCGGTTTGCACGCGCACGAGGTGGTATCGGTTCAGACGAGTCACGACGGCGGGATCGCGGAACGTCTTGTGTTCCATCACGTGGCAGTTTTTGCACCACGTGGCCCAGAAGTCAATCATCAGTGGTTTTCCCGCGGCTCGGGCCGCCGCGATTTCTCGGGTCCATGCCGCCACGTCACCGGCTGTGATCGAATCCGCCCTCGACGTGCGGTGGATTCCCTTCCACGCGAGTCCGCCGTAATAGACGGCCAGTCCGAGCACGAACACACCCAGCAGCCGTTTGAGCGTCTCCATCCACCGTCCCGGCTTGGGGAGGCACGCGACGCCCATCCCCGCAAAAGGCCACGGCAGCGCCATGCCCAGTCCGAGTGCCAGCGGCAGCAGTGCGCCCACGCGCACGCCCTGCGCGATCAGGGATGCGCTCAGGATGAGCACCGCCACCACAACCGGGGCCACGCACGCGCCCGCGAGAAGCGCCGAGAAGCCGCCCGCGCCCGCTGCGGCGGCCAGTCCGCCGCGTCCGCCCGATGCCACCGATCGCTGCAGGCGCGAGAAATCGACGGTCAGCACATCAAACAGCGCCAATGCGAGCAGCACGAATACGGCGGCCACGACGGCATTGAAAATGGGGGATCCCTGCAATGCGCCGAAGACGCCGCCGGCGACGACGGCAATCACGCCCATGACGCCATAAACCGCGGAGATCCCGACGCCGTAGGCAAGCCCGAGCCAGAACCCGCGCCGTCCTCCCGTCGCCGCGCCGATGATCCCCAGGTTCACCGGAATCATGGGCAGCACGCAGGGGGTGAGATTCAGCAGCAGTCCGCCGATCAGGACGATGACGAAGGTCCAGACCATGCCATGCCGTTTCAGAAACGCCGCTGGATCGCGCGCGAACGCCCACAGCCAGGAGCCTTCGACCGTCGTGATGCCCTCCATCTCATTTAACGCCTCAAGAAACGCCGACGGTCCCATGTAGCCGGTGACCCGGCCCCGCTCGTGAAGCCCCTCCATCCAGTCGTATCCGGGTGTCACGACGGGCGCACCAATCACCTTTGGCGCCTCCCGGTCCGCACCCGCAGCCGACACCCCAGGCACCGCTTCAAGCGCGGATGGCGCCGCCGTCACAGGATCTGCCTGTCCCCACGCCCACCAGGCGGTTGCGGCCACGACCAGCAAACCTATCCGTTTCATCTTGATCCCCCTGTCCCGCATGGCTCGCACGAGTCACGCGTCTGATAGTATAACAGACTTTGCGGGACCCGGCAACCTCAGGCTGCCGATAGCAGCGGTTCTCATTATGAGGCGATTGGGTCATCGGGGTCGGGGTCGGTATCGGAATCGGGGTCGAA
>CAZOJL010000135.1:0-9532 GCA_964580075.1 uncultured Akkermansia sp.
TCCTGAACCCCGAACCCTGAACCCTCCGCTTGCACAAACCGGAGGTTTTGCAAGCCCTCCAAAACGAGAATTGCCCTGGGGACCCTCCCGTCCAACCTTGCCATCCGAGGCGCGATTTCAGTATGATAGCAGCCGTGTGTAAATAATGAGGAAGGAACGTGCAATGTCCGTGAAGCAATGGAAGCCGGTCGTTCGGGGATTTGATCACATGTTGCATGGGGGCGACTACAACCCGGACCAGTGGCTGCAGGAGCCCCAGGTGATTGCGGAAGATTTTCGGATGATGCCTTTGGCCGGGTACAACCTCGTCTCCATCGGAATCTTTTCATGGGTGAGTTTGGAGCCGGAAGAGGGACGCTACACGTTTGACTGGCTGGACGACATCATGGACCGCGTGGCCAAGGCCGGGATGAAAGCGGCGCTCGCGACGCCTTCGGGCGCGAAGCCGACGTGGATGTCCGAAAAATATCCCGAGATCCGCCGCATGGACGTTAACGGCGCGCGGGAGCTTTCCGGGTTTCGTCACAACCATTGCTTTACGTCGCCCGTATACCGCAAGAAGGTGGCTGCCATCAACGGGCGCCTGGCCAAGCGCTACGCTAAGCACCCAGCACTCGGCATTTGGCACCTGTCCAACGAGTATGGCGGCGAATGCCACTGTCCGCTCTGCTACGAGGCGTTCCGCACGTGGCTTAAGCGCAAGTACGGGACGCTGGACGCGCTGAATACGGCGTGGTGGAGTACGTTCTGGAGTCACACCATCACCGATTGGGACCAGATCCGCGCGTATGACTGGTCGCTCGATGGCCTGATGCTCGACTGGCGACGGTTCGTGTCGTACCAGACCACGGATTTCATGCGGCACGAGATTGCCGCAGTCCGGAAGTTCACACCGCATGTTCCCGTGACCACGAACATGATGGGCACCTATCACCGCCTGAATTACGCCGTGATGGCTGACCACGTGGACGTGATTGCCAACGACTCTTATCCCAACTATGGGGACCAGGACGACATGTGGCGCCAGGCGGGATGGATCTCCTTCAACCATGACGTCGAACGCGGGCTGCGGCATGGGCAGCCCTTCATCCAGATGGAGTGCTCGCCTTCGTATACCAACTGGTCGAAATATTCCCAGCTCAAGCGACCGGGCGTGCACCGTCTGGAGTCTCTGGCGGCAGTGGCGCATGGCGCCGAGGGCGTCATGTACTTCCAATGGCGGAAGGGACGCGGCGGATTCGAGAAAAACCACGGTGCGGTCGTGGACCATGTCGGCCACGAAAACACCCGGGTCTTCCGGGATGTCGCCGAGGTGGGGGATATCCTCCGGAAGCTGCAACCGGTCCGAGGCGCCGGCGTCGAATCCGAGGTGGCGGTCATCCACGACTGGAATGCGCGCTGGGCGCTCGAATTCACAGCCGGACCCGGCGCTCCAAGCGACCGCGATTGCTGCGACGTCAGTTGTTCGCACTACCGCTCGTTCTGGAAGCGAGGCATCAACGTGGACATCATCCGGCCGGATGAGGATCTGGGCCGATACCGCCTGGTGGTCGCACCGATGCTGTACCTGGTGAACGACGGCATGGCCGCGCGTCTGCGGGCATTTGTCAAGAATGGCGGGACGCTGGTCATGACGTATCTGTCGGCGGTCGTGGGCGATACCAACCACTGCCACCGGGGCGGCTGGCCGGGAGCGGGACTCCGCGAGGTGTTCGGTATCTGGGCCGAGGAGATCGACCATCTGACCGAGAAGGATCTGCAGACGCTCAACGCGCGCGCCACGAACAGTCTGGGGTTAACGGGTGAATTCAAGGCGCATACGTTCTGCGATCTCATTCACGCCGAAGGCGCCGAAGTGGTCGCCACCTACAGCAGCCAGTTCTACAAGCAGACCCCGGCAGTTACCGTGAACACGTGGGGCAAGGGCAAGGCGGTCTACATCGGCGCCAAAACAGACGAAGACTTCCTCGACGCCTTTTACGGTGCGATGGGTGCAAAGCTCGGCATTCGCGCGGCGGTGTCGGGCAGGATGCCAGAGGGCGTTCTGGTCCGGACGCGCACGGACGGCACGAACATCTGGACCTTCGTGCTGAACTTTCGGCGCACCCCGCAAACCGTGGTGCTTGGCAAAGGCCGCCGCCGCGACCTGATCACCGGCAAGTCCGTCGGCGAACGGCTACGGCTGCCGGGATACGGGAGCGCGGTTCTGGCGAACAGGGCGTGACGACGTCGGTGTGCTTGGACAGAAGGAGCATCTGCCATGATGAATATCAGGGAACGACCCTCCGCCATTCTGTATCACGGTCGGAGCGGGAGACCGGCGTGTGTGCTGGGTGTGGCGTTAATAATGGGAGTGTGTGTCATGATGGGATGCAAGACGACCGGACGGCTGTCCGAATCAACACCGGAGGCACCGTGGCCGGCTTTTGCGATTCCACAAATGGCGGCAGTCCTCATCGACGGCGAGGCGTCGGATTGGGGCGACCGCGGATTCCGCGTGGATGCGCTGATTCCTGACCAGGAGGCGATGCCGTCTTCCCAGGACTGCGCGGCGAGCATGCGGCTTGGGTGGAACGACGCCGGTCTGCTCGTGCTGTTGGATGTGGCGGGACGCGACTGGAGCGAGGCGGAAAAGATCACCGAACTCTTTGGCAACGACTCGGTGGAGTTTTATCTGGCGCGCTACCCGGGTTCGGCGGATCGCTGTCAGTGGCTGGTGGCCCCGGGCATGGATGCTCGGTTCCCCGAGCCGCGGGTCAATCTGCAGGAATTTGGAACGTCGCCGAGGTTTCGGCAGCCTGCGGTCGCGCCGAATGTGGCACGTCTGCGGACGGCGACCGGATACCGGCTGGAGCTGTTGTTGCCATGGAAAACGGTGGGGATCGCGCCGAAGACCGGGGACGAGGTGGCGTTTCAGGTCATGGTGAACAGCCACGGGCGTCAGGGGCGACCGGCGGATCACCTGGTGTGGTTTCCGATGACCGGCGCGGCGTTTGACAGCCGCAAACTACATCGTCTCCGGCTTGCCGACAAGCCGGGTCCGCCTGTGACGGCTCGCGCCCGGGTGCGGGTCAAATTCCGCGAGTTCAAGACCGCATGCGAGGTGTTTGCGCCGCTGTCGGCTACCGGGCAGGTCGTCCGGCTGCTGACCTCCGACGGGGTGCTGGCTTCCGGAACCCTGACGGCGGGCGCCGATGGATACGCCTGTGCCACACTGAACGGTTCCGCGACGGATGATCGGGTGGTCTATCTGGAGGTGAACCGGCAACGGGCGGATGTCATCCCATTGGATCTGCCCCGGGCGGAAATGGCGATCGAAACGGATGTGCGTCTGGAAACGGCGGGGAAGCGCCTGACGGTCGTTCTCACGCTCCCGGATGTGCCGTCGCCAGGCTATCGCGTGGCGCGTCGACAGCCCGGTGCGGCGTGGCAGGTCTTGACGAACTGTGCGCCGGCCGGCGCGTTCCGCGACACCGGGGTGGATCCGGAAAAGATCTATGAATATGCCGTCGTGCGGGACGGCGATGCTCCGTCCACGGATTATTTCTGGACCGGTAGCAGGATTCCCGCGCGCGACCGGCGCGGCATCCTCCTGTTGATCGTCGAGCGTTCGCAGGCCGAAGCGCTTGTGGCAGAGATCCGCCAACTGATGTTTGACCTGGCCGGCGACGGCTGGCAGGTCGTGCGAAACGATGTACTGACCACGCAAGAGCCGTCCGAGATCAGGCAGTGGATCCGTGCCGAGTACGATCGCGCCCCGGCCGAGGTGAACACCGTGCTGCTCCTCGGGCGTGTGCCCGTGTTCCACGCTGGCACTGCGCGGCCGGACGGCCACGGGCGCGGCGCGTCGCCGGCGGACGTGTATTACGGGGCGCTGGAAGGTGACTGGGCCGACGCGGCCGCAGACGGAGAGGAGAAGAACTCCAGAGACCGCCGACGAGGCCGCAACGAAATTCCCGGGCGGGTGCAACTGGCCGTGGGCCGGATTGATTTTTCCAGCATGCCGGCGTTCGGGATCGACGAGACGGCGCTGATGCGTCGTTATCTCGTACGCAATCACGCCTACCGGCACGCGCAACTGGCTGTCGCCGACCGCGCGTTTGTCCACGACAATTTCTTCGGGCAGCCGGAACGCTTCGCCACCAGCGGCTGGCAGAACTTCACCACGCTGCTCAACCCCGAAAAGGTGCGGTCCGCCACCTGGCCCAACGTCAAGCCCGGTCTGAATCTGTTCTTCTATGCGTGCGGACCCGGACATGGCACCGCCGGCCCGGTTTCCGGTTTTGGAGACACAAAAGCGCTGGTGACCACGCCGCTGGAGGCGGTCTTCACCATGGTGTTCGGCAGTTTCGTGTACGAATGGGATCTGCCCAACAACCTGCTACGGGCCACGCTGGCCCACGAGCACGGCGCCTTGACGTGCGGGTGGGGCGGACGCCCGCAATGGTATCTGCATCCCATGGGCATGGGCGAAACCATCGGCGATTGTCTGCGGCTGACGCAAAACAACGACGGCACCGACTACCAGCCCGTAGGCGCGTATGCGCGTGGCGTTCACATCGCACTGCTCGGAGATCCCACGTTGCGCATGCATCGTGTCCCGCCGCCGTCGGATCTGCGCGCGCAACCCGCGGGCAAGGGCATGCGGCTGAGTTGGGCGGTTTCGCCGCTCAAGAAGGTGGCCGGCTATCACGTCTACCGGGCCGATGCCGCGTTCGGCCCCTACACACGTCTGACCCCGGAACCGGTCACGGGCCGGACCGCCGACGACCCTGACGGCACACCGAATCACTATTATCAGGTGCGCGCCATCGTCTTGCAGGAGTCCCCAACTGGAAGCTACCACAACACCAGTCAGGGCGTCTTCGTCGGCCCGGCGGAAGCGTCTGTAAACGGTTCAGCAAGCGGGGCGGCAGGTGCCACGCCCTCCCCGGGAAACAGATGAGTCTGGGCCGGCCCGTCGGCATGCGAGGTGGGAGTGTGAACCTCCCGGTGATCGCCCTCATGGGATCCATCATGTCCCGGGCTGGCCGTGGCCGCGCATTTCACCGCTGTGTGCCGCGTAACCCTCGCATCAACGGTGGCCCAGGCACGGGCTAAGGGCTCAATCCACTCTCGGCGCGGTAGGTGGCGAGTGCTTTCTGGAATGCGGGTGTGTCCGCATAGCCGCAGCTTTTGAATTCGGGGCAGAAGCCGCGGTAGACGCATTCCGGCACGCAGGCTTCCCAGAGTTCGCCTTCGCGCGTCTTCACTTCGTCGAGCACCATCCGCCACGCGGCTGTTGTTTCGGGTGAGGCGTGACGGCACAGGCGTTTGCGGGAGATGAAAATAAGCGCCTGGGCATTGGCAAAACACTCATGCATGACGAGCGCGGATTGGGGTGCCTCTTCACGACTGACGCCGGTGCGGTCTGTGCGCTGCGTGCTGACGTAGTGCTCGATGCCGATCTTGTGGCGCACGAAATGAACGCTAACCCAATACGGAAGATTCGCCCATTTCCACTGGAACATCATTTGCCGGATGGGCGAGTGTTCCGCGAGCAGCATGCGCCGCTTCCAAGCGCGTGAAGGCTCTTTCTTCCCCTCTTCCATCCGAATGGTTGTGCGCGCGGCATCGGCGACATCGCGCCACGTGAAGCGTGTTTTGAAGTAGTTGAGTGTGAGCGGTTGTTTCATCGACATGGGCATTCCGGTTACCGTCTCACGCCGACAACGCGCACGTGATCTCGTCGACCTGCGTCGAGAGGTCGTTCAATTCGCGTGTCCAGAAGGCGGACGTACCCCATTCCGGATGGTTGTGCCGGAAGGCGTGGTCAGTCGCCTGGCGCGCGCACCAGGCAAGGTAATAGATCATCCGCATGGCGCGGAGCGGCTCGATCAGATCGAGACTGCGAGGATCAAAGGGATAGAACATGGCGTAGCCCTCCAGCAGCGCGTCGCATTCGGCGGGCACGTCTTCCGGGTGGCCGGGGAGGAGCATCCACAGGTCATGTATGGCAGGGCCGTTCATCATGTCGTCGAAATCAATGAGGAAGACGCCGCTGTCGGGGCGTTCGAGGACATTGGTCCGTTGGCAGTCGCCATGGATGCGGATCATCGACACATCCTCGAAAAGCGGGACGACCGCATCCATAAACGTCTCCGCGAGCCGGCTGAACTCCGCTTCGGCGTGGCTGTCGAGAAAGCCGCCGTCCAGCAGGTAGTCGATATCGTCGGCGGTCGATTCAAGCGGATGGAGCGTGATGCGTGACGGCGCCGGTCGCAACGAGCCCACCGTATGGATACGCCCGACCAAGGCGCCCAGGCGGTGCCAGAGGGGAAGGTTGTCATTGGCGGGTTCGACGGGGCGCCCGCCGCGTTTGGGGAAGAGTGCGAAAAGGGCGCCGTCCACCTCATGGATGGTTTCGCCTGCCGGGGTGGGGAGCGGCGCGATGACGGGGATGTCCGACTCTGCGCAGGCGCGGACGAAGGCGTGTTCTTCGGCGATGGCGGCGCGTGACCAGCGTCCCGGCCGGTAGAATTTTGCGATCAGCGGGGTGCCATCGTTACAGGTCACCTCGTAGACCCGGTTGATGTAGCTCGGAAGCGGTCGAATCAGACCGGACAGGGTCGAGCCACACGCGGCTTCAACGGCGTCGAGCACCGCGTTAGGGGTCAGGCGGGAAAAATCGGCGGGTATGGCGTGCATGGTGGGCAATTTTGACGTCTAACCGCACCGACGTCAACCGAAATAACTTTGTTTGAACGGCGGCGGCAGACGCGATACACTACTGATCGGTCTTGTTTCTCTATAGGGGTGTGGCTTTTTACACGGAGGATCCGGATGATGCGTGTCGGCATAACGTACGATTTGAAGCGCGATTATCTTGCGATGGGGTTCAGCGCGGAGGCCGCGGCCGAATTCGACCGTGACGACACGATCGAAGGCATTGAGAACGCGGTGCGCGTCCTGGGCTGCGAGACCGATCGGATCGGCCATGCGAAGCGGTTGACGGAGCGACTCGTTGCGGGTGACCGGTGGGATTTGGTCTTCAATATCTGCGAAGGGGTGCGAGGCGTTGGACGGGAGGCCCAGGTGCCGGCGATTCTCGATCTGTACGACGTGCCGTACGTCTTCTCCGATCCGCTCGTGCTGTCGTTGACGCTGCACAAGGGGATGACCAAGCGGATCGTGCGCGACGCGGGTGTTCCGACAAGCGATTTTTGCGTCTACGCCGAGGCGGCCGATCTGGAGGGGCTGCGCTTCGACGCGCCCTACTTCGTCAAACCGGTCGCCGAGGGGACGGGCAAGGGGTGCACCGCGAAATCGGTCGTGCGCGCACGCGAGGATTTGTGTCAGGTCTGCGATGATCTGGTGGCGCGCTTCGGTCAGTCGGCGCTCATTGAGCCCTTCCTGCCGGGGCGGGAGTTCACGACCGGCATCACGGGGACCGGACGTACCGCCCGCACCGTCGGCACCATGGAAGTCGTGCTGCTTGAAAATGCCGAGAAGGGGATCTATTCCTATTCGAACAAAGACCACTACGAGGACCGTGTCGTGTACCGTCTGTGCGACACCGCCGCCGATCCCGTCGCGGCGGCAGCCGAGCGTGTGGCGCTCGACGCCTGGCGGGCGCTGGGGTGCTGCGACGGCGGCCGGGTCGACATCCGTTGCGACGCGGAGGCCTGTCCCCAGTTCCTCGAGGTCAATCCGCTGGCCGGGCTGAATCCGACCCACTCCGACCTGCCGATCATCTCCCGTCTGGCGGGCATCGACTATCAGGAACTGATCAGGCGGATATTGCAATCGGCGTGCCAGCGTCTGGGGCTGCACATCGGATAATCACTCCTGCTCATCCTGCATGAAGGCGGCGATCTGGCTGCTCAAGGGTGGAATCAAAAGCGGTTCCAGCGGCAGGGCGTGTCCGTACCCCGCGAACGTCTCAACGTGCAGCCGCGGCGGGTGACAGGCATCGAGCCAGGCGCGTGTGGCGTCGGTATCGACCACCCGGTCTCCCGCGACCAGCGCGGCGAAGAGCGGCACGCGCACGTCGGCGCTGCGGCCGCGCAGACGGGCGATCAGGCAAAAGAGCGCGCGGTACGTGGCGAACGGGATGAAGCGGTCGCGCGAATAGGCGATGGCCGCACCGTCTGAGGTGAGGACGTGGACCGGAAAGGACGATTCGAAGACCCGTGACAGCGGCAGGAGCGCCCTCGCGATGTGGAACCAGACGCGCGGATGCAGCAGCGGCGAACGGGCGCGGGACACGTCGAACAAGGGCGTGAGGAGCACGAGGCCGTCGGCGAGCGCGGGGGTTTCAACCTGCGCCAGGGCCACGAGTGCGCCGCCCATGGAGTGACCGGCCATCCAGACCCGGCGATGCGATTCCCGTAGCGACATGATTTCGGCACGGATCGCCGTGAGCCACCCATCGAGGGTTTGGCGGGCCGCGACCGGGAGCGGCTCGCCCGCGCCGGGCAGGCGCATCACGCGGCAGGTCAGGCCGTGCGCGGCGAGTGCCCCGGCCAGACCCGAAAAAACAGCGGCGGTGTCGGCAAATCCGTGGACGAGCAGGATCGCGTCGGGCCCGCTGCCGCGCGTGAAGGCCGCCGCGTCCGAAGCCATGCCGTCGGGGCCACGGCGGACCCGGCGTTCCCAGCATACACGCCGAGCGCCGATCCACAGCGCGTGTCCGAGGTTGACGGCGAGCCAGAAGGCCAGTGCCAGCAAACAAAAGGATGAGATCATAGGGGCGTACGGAGTTGAGTTTATTCCTTCCACGCCTTGCCGCCGTCGGCCACCCGCCAGAGGTAGAGGGCGGCGAGGGAGCGATGCGGGGCCCAGCGTTCGCCCGCCAGGGCCAGGGCCTTGGGTGTGGGCATGTCCGGCAGGGAATAGGCGAGGGAGTAGCCCCTGCGCACGCCGAAGTCGCCGGAGGGGAGCACATCGGGCCGGCCGAGGGTGAAGATGAGAAACATCTCGACCGTCCAGCGTCCGATGCCGCGGATGTCGGTGAGGCGGGCAATCAGTTCCGCATCGCTGAGATCGCGGCAGATGGCGAGCGTGGGCAGGCGGCCATCCCGGGCGTGTGTGGCGATATCGCGCAGCGCGGCGACCTTGTTGCGCGAGAGACCCACCGCACGCAGAGCCTCATCCGGCGCGTCGAGCATGCGGTGCGGCGCCGGCAGAGCACCATTCCCGATCTGGGCGACGAGACGTCCTAGAATCGTGGCTGCGGCTTTGGCGTGAAGTTGCTGGTAGACCACCGCCTCGCACAGCGCCTCATAAGGCTCGCGCCGGTCGGCCGTCACCCGCAGCTTGCCGAAGCGCGTGATCAGTCCGGCCATGACGGGATCTTGGGAGAGATGGAGATGTTTGTTCAGAGGAAGCGCCTTTTTTTGCAAAACACGCATTCGGCTTGGGTTGGGATGATACCCCGATACCGGCGCCTAGTGCCGGAAGCTTCTCTGGCCGGTGAAGACCATGGCGACGCGGGCCTCGTTGCAGCAATCAATCACATCCCAGTCGCGCATGGCGCCGCCGGGCTGGACAA
>CAZOJL010000136.1:0-9513 GCA_964580075.1 uncultured Akkermansia sp.
GCCCGCAAGAGCCTGCGCGCCCCGCCAGCCTCCCCACTGTCTGAATCGCAGTTTTATCATTATTAGGGTTGACAGCAAACGCAACCTGCCATACACTGGTCCCGACACTTGGTAATAACACTCTCCGCGAGGGGAGTTTTTGAAAATTGTTGACAGCCTGATAAGGAGGCAAACATGCATATCTCAAGACAGATGCTCCGACTCGGAGCGGCCGCAGTCGTTGTGGCGATCGGGTGCAATGCACTCGCCGCCCCGATCCTCTCGGCGTCATTCGAAGGAGCGGAGAATGGCAGCTTGGCGACCAACCTACCGGGGTGGTCGAGTGAAGGCGCGGACCAGTCGGTCATCACCAACTGGAACAACGCCTACGCGTTGGCCAGCACAGTGAGCCCGTTAACGAACAGCGTCTCACACACCAACGTGCTGCAACTCGCCACCGAGGGCGACATGCTGTCGCTCACCAATGGCGCGCCGGAAGACCTCACTGCGGGAAGCGTCTACGTTGACGGGATGATTCGATTTACCGTCAGTGACACAGACCCGGACTCGAACACCATCACCAACGACACGAAAATCGCTGTGTTTGTCAACAGCTCGAGCAATTTGGTGATCCGGCACATGATGGAGACCAATGCGTGGTATGATCCTGAGAATTGGTATTTGGATGATTCGGTGGGTATAACGAACTCCGTGACCGACAAGACGATCGATCCGGATGCGTGGTACCGTCTGACGATCCGGTTGAGAAATTCGTTATTCAAGGATCCGACCGGAAACGATTTTAGTACTGAATTCTTTCGTACGTACGGGGAAGTTCAGTTGAACGGCGTGATCATCACAAACGTCGCCACTGCTTACAGCAACACCTTGTTCTTTTCGTGCGCCGCAGTAGAATCTTCAGATCTGAACGCTGTCTCCCTCTCGGGCACGGGGTTCCTCGATGACCTCGTTGTGACGAAGGATGTGCCGGTGTTCCTGACCGCAGTGGTCTATGCCTACGTAATCGAGGAGTATATTGACACCGTAGGGCCGACGTATATCGCCGTCTCCTCGGAGAACGAGTTTGCGGCCGGATGGTCGAAACTGTATGCCGCGCCTTCCGACGCGTGGCGCACGAACAGGCTGGACTCGGGCACCGCCGTGATGTTCGCTTTGGATGCGGACGGCAGAACGGTCACATCTCCCGCGCCTGGCGGGTCCAACGATAACACCACCAACGTGCTGAACGTGCTGTTGGATCAGGCCAAGACGGCCGGGGAACTCCCCGCTCAGTTTACGGGGCTCACAGCCGATCAGATCACGTGGATCCGGAACTTCGGCAAAACGCCAGCCGATCCGCTCGACACGGATGAAAATGATCTGGCATTCGAACAGGCGATGAAGCTCGATCCGTATGTGAACGAGGCGGTCACAAACCAGATCACCAGCTTTACGGTTGGCACGCCGAATTCGATGATCGTCGTCAAGGCCCTCACGAATGGTGTCGCCTACGCATCGGCAAGCGGTCTGACGGTGAACGTCCTGATCGACGTCAAGGCGAGTCTGACGAATGCATGGCCGGCCGCGGCTGAAATCACGAATGCCGTGACCCAGTTCAATGTGCTGGGAGAGGCCACCAACACATTCCTCACGCCGGCCGGGACATTCTTCCGCGCCCGCATCGTGGAGCAACCGTAACCGTAACGGTCTACTCTGACTGACAAGTGACCCCCGCAGCCAAAAGCTGCGGGGGTCACTGTTTTTGTCCCCGATTCACGTCCCCGTACACGAGGAAGCGGCGCAACGATATCACGCTGAGATCGATCACGGCAACCGGGTGCGGGAACCACCCACGCACACACCCGCTTCCGCGTGACGCCGATTGCTGTCGCGTCCGAACCTCCTCAAAGCGGTGTCGCGCTTCGCTTGCCACCGCACTCCAAAATGGCTGGCGCCGCATCCCTCCACCATCGCCCCGGCGGCAGCGTCTGGAGTGCGCGCGGCAAGCGGTATCCCGCGCGACGCCGCTCTCTGCCGCAGGAGATGCGACCGGCGCGGTTGAAACCTTTTAGAAGAGAATAGCTCTCGCCAAGACGCCACGCACGCAACGGAATGGATAAAAGAAAAGCAGAAAGCAGAAAGCTGGAAAAAGCAATCGGATCAGTGCGAAGCATCGGGTAGGGCAGCGGCGTCCCCGCCGCGCCGCAGGCCACTGGATAAAGGCAATTATCGTAATCGCTATCGATGGAAAAACCTGGACATTCGACCCCGATACCGACCCCGACCCCGACCCCGACCCCGATCCACACACCCACTCACCCACACACCCACACACACCCCCCGGCTTACATCGCCGGCAGGAACAGTGCGATATAGCCGTCGATTATGCGCTGGCCCCAGAAGATCCAGATCACGGTGCCGAGCGAGAGGTAGGGCCCGAAGGGAATTCGTCCCTGAAGCTCGTTCTTCTTGAGCAGAATAAGAGTAACGCCGACCACGCTCCCCGCCACCGAACCCGCAATCAGGACGAATACCACCGCCTGCCAGCCGAGAAACGCCCCCACCGCACCCATCAGTTTGACGTCCCCAAAGCCCATCGCTTCCTTTTTGAAGATCTTCTCCCCCAGCACGGCAATCAGAAAAAGCAGACCGAAGCCGGCGATCTCGCCAATTCCCGATTCCAGCAGCCCGCGGTACCACACGCTCTCGCCATGCATCGCCGGGACTAGTGCGCTGAAGATCGGGCCGGCGATCATCCCCCCGATGGTCACACTGTCGGGAAGGATCATATGGTCGAAGTCTACGAAGGTGCCGCAGACCAGCGCCGCCAGGAAGATCCAGTAGATCGGAATCAACGCCACGCCGGCAAGGGGTACCATGCCCAGTATCGGCTGTTCAAAGAAGGGGTACTGCAGGAAGGTGACGCAGAAGAGAAGGGCCGTGAGCAGCTCGACGCCGATGTAACGCGCGGAGATCGGCTGACGACACCACCGGCAGCGCCCGCGCAACATGAGCCAGCTTAACACCGGAATGTTCAGGTACCACGGGATCATCCGCTGGCACGCCGGGCAGTGCGAGCGGGGCGTGATGACCGACTCGTCCCGCGGGATCCGCCAAATACAGACGTTCAGAAAGCTGCCGACACACGCGCCCAGAATGATCGAAAAACCGGCTAACACAAAGACGAGAAACGGCCACTCGTGGCAAACGTCCAACATACGAAATCCTTTCCTTAGTTTTGCGCGGCGTTCGCGACCCAGCAGCCCTGGAAGCGAGAGGACCGGTGGGTCGCTTGTGACCCGCACGGACCCGGATGCCATTGTGCGCGATGCGCGCTCAGGCTCATGACCACATTCGCGTGATTGATACTGGGCGCAATTATGAGTTGTAGCCGGATCGGCGTCAAGCACAGCAATTTTCAATATGAGGCGCTCATATTGAGAATTGCTGCAAAAAGAGAATTGCCAGTATTTGCCGTTCGGCTTTACTATAACGCCGGTGCTCCAGTCCGAAACCCCGAAAGGCATCCCGTGCGCTACGCTGTCGTTTCTGACATCCACGCCAATCTGCAGGCTTGGAACGCGGTTCTGAGCGATATCGCCGGGCAAGAGGCTGATCGCATTCTCTGCCTCGGCGACAGTGTCGGGTATGGTCCCAACCCCGCCGAGGTGCTCGAGTCGGCCTACCGCCATGTGGACGCCTTCTGCATGGGCAACCACGACGCGGCGGTCTGCGGCAAGCTCGACCCCGCCCTGTTCAATGATCGGGCACAGCGGCTGCTCGACTGGACCCGAACCCGCCTCTCCGACAAAGCGGCACGCTTTCTCGCGTCACACCCCCTCACGCTCACCGGTCCCGGTTTCCGCTGCGTCCACGGCGACTTCACCGAACCCGCCGCCTTCAACTACATCGAGGATGTCGCCGACGCCGCTCCCTGCTGGCCCACTGCGTCAGAGCCGCTTCTGTTCATCGGTCACACCCACGTTCCGTCGCTCTTCGTCATCGGCGCCAGCGGCACCACCCACCGCTTGCCGCCACAGGATTTCGGTCTCGAAGCGGGCAAGCGCTATCTGGTCAATCCGGGTTCCGTCGGCAACCCGCGTTCGGGCGACGCGCTCGCGTCGTATTGTCTCTATGACGACGATGCCGGTTCGGTCGTGTGGCGCACCGTTCCCTTCGATCTCGACGCCTGCCGCGCCGCCCTTCTCGCCGCCGGCTTCTCTGAGGCCGACACCCCCTTCCTCGAACGTGACCCCCGTCGCCGGCTTCTGGCCGTACGCGAGGCGGTCTCCTTCTCCCCCGGGCGCACGCCGGATCAACTCGCCCGCGACGTCACACCGGTCAGCGAGATTCTCACCCTCAGCCGCGCCGCGCGTCGCTGGAAGCGCGTCGCCCTCATGGCCGCCCTCACCGGCCTCCTCCTCGCCGCCGCCGCCGGTCTCGGCATCGTCCTGTTGCGGACGCCCCCCGCAGCCGTCGGCCTCCCGCTCATCCTGCCCGCCGAGGAGCTGCCCGTGGCCGCGCCGGCCGCGCCCCGAAACCTGCTGCCGTCATTTCCCGTCTCCACCGATGGCGCCTCGCTCACCGGGTGGCGCGTTCGGCTCGACAACCCGCAGGCGACCACACTCGCCGCCGTGTGGGACGGCATCGCCGTCACCGTCACCAACGGCCCTGCCCGTTGCCGCATCGAATCGCCTCCCGTGCGCATCGACCGCGCGGAGATCGAGAAACTCCGACTCGTGGCCCGGTTGCTCAAAGCTTCCGATTTCAGCGGCACGACGGTGTTCGTCATCGAACAACTCGGCGACCTGAAAAACGGCAGTTATCCCGTCTGCGTCCGCGAAACCAAGGATCCGCCGCCCATCCAGCGCGATACGGATGGCTGGACGTCCGTCAAGCACACGACGCAAAAAACGATCCGACCCGAAACCCGCTTCATCCGGCTCGCCATCGAAGGCGAACTCAGCGGCACCATCACGTTTGCATCCCCGGTGATCGAGCCTCTTCCGCGCCAACCCTGAGGGTACCGCTGCATCCGGAATTCAACGCCGGCCGGGCCGGGGCTTCACATCCCGCCCGTCGCGATGGCGCGGATCGTCCGACCTAGAAACACCGCCACGCCATCGGTCGCTTCCGTGATGCGGTCGTCGACGTGCAGCGTCACCCCGGGCTCGGTCGCACCCGCCTCGCGGGCCAGCCGCCGCACCCACGTGGCGAGTTCCGTCTCGGCATACGTCTGCGCCTCGGCCATCCCGTCGAATATCGGTGCGCCGGGAAGACCGTTGACGTGCAACTGCCCCCGCTCGTCCGGGACGATCACGGCCTGACGCTCCACCCGCACCTCGCTGGTGATGGCGCCGACGGCGTTGGCGACATCGCCATCGCGCGGAATGATCACCTCGGCGCGCAGACGTTCCGCCACGGCGGGCAGCAGACAGGCCGCCGGCGCGCCGATTCCGATCACCGGCACGCCAAGGTCGAACGCCACGCCGAAGCCATCGCGTATCCGGCCGAGGCCGCGGTCCAAAAGCGCGCGCGCCATCATGCCATGGTCGTGATCGATGCCCTTTCCGCCACAACAGTCCGCCAGCCGGGTCATCAGGAGCTCGTAAGCCAGCTTGTATTCGACCTGTTCGATCACCCGCCGTGACACGGCTTCGGCGTCCATCTGGCTGGGCCCGCCGATCGCCTCGGCATAGCGCCGCGAATAGTCGGTGTTCCACAGCGACAACGATCCCAATATGTGGAGCGCGTCGGTCGGCGTAAAGCCGAAGAGCCGCACCAACTGCCGTTCGACCAGCATCTCGATGCCGAGGAACCCCTGGCGCAGGCAGTGCGTCTCGTGCACCAGGCGCCCGATCGTCAGGGGGCCGTTTTGCAACAGCCGCAGAATCAGTTGCCGCCGATCGTCCAGATCCTCCGGAATGGCACTGCCGGGCATGCGCGTGCAAATCAGATGCGATCCGTTCTCGGCGCCGGGGTAGGCCGTCACCCATTCCAGGCAGCCGCGCGCGCTGTCGGCGTCCATAGCCTCGTCGAGCCGGCACACGGGCCACACCCGCCGCGGCCCGACATGCCAGCCATGCCCATCCTGCCGGACTTCGCTGTCTCCGCCGAGGCCCACGGTCCGCAACGCCAACGCCCGCACGTGTGTGCGCCAGTGCCCCACGCGGGCGCCGTCGGAATCGATCCGGACCACGCCGTTGTGCAACACCGCCGTGTCGCTCGTGGTTCCCCCAATATCCACCACCAGGGCATCGGGCGCTTCGCACAGAAAACGGGCGCCAGCGACGCTGGCCGCCGGGCCGGAGAGGAGCGTTTCCACCGGGCGTTCCGCTGCCGTCCGCACATTCATCAGGGAGCCGTCGCTGCGCACGATCATCGCCGGCGCCGTGATGCCCCGTTCGGACAGACTCGCATGAAGTCGGTCGAGAAACGCCTCCAGACACGGGATGATCCGGGCATTGAGCGCCGCCGTCTCGGCACGAACCCGGTAGTTGAGCAACGCCGACACCTCATGACCGCACGTCACCGACAGCCCGGTCGCGGCCTTCACCGCCTGCATCACGGCCAGTTCGTGGGAGGGGTTGACCGAACTCGCATACCCGGTCACCGCGAACGCCCGTACGTGTTCGGTCGCGAGCAGTTCCCGGGCCGCGCAGACCGCCGCCCCGGTGTCGACCGGCACCAGCTCCGTGCCGTCGATCGCCAACCGTCCGGGCACCACCCGCACCGGCCGGTGGTCCATCCGCTCCAGACCGTCGTCGCCCACGGGCGGCATCAGCAGCAGCCCAACCCGCTGGCCGCGTCCCTCGACAATCGCATTGGTCGCCAGGGTGGTTGAGACCGCCACTTCATCAACCTGCCGCAACAGCTCCCGCGGCAATCGATCCAGCGCGCCGCTGATACCGATTGCATAGTCCCAGTGGGTCGTCGGCGCTTTGGCCTTGGCCACCACACGTCGTGAGGCCCACTCGAAAACGGCCGCATCCGTGAAGGTCCCCCCCGCGTCGATGCCGAGGCCATATCCCGACCGACGCGTACGTCCGACACCCGGCGGCGGAGCCACCGGAGCCGACTTTCGACGCGGCTCTGTCGCATCGGCCGGGGGGCGTGCAATGAGGGTGCGCGACACGGCGTCAAACGTCGTCACCCGCCCCGGAGGCACGTCGCATACCCGGGGGTCGGGCGTCGGCGTGAGCACGGCGGTCAGCACGTCGTGAGATCCGCGCAACGTTTCATACACCCACCCGTTCTCACGGGCCAGGTTCTGCGCGATGCGCGCATGGTGGGTATTGCCGATACCGGTATCGATAAACGCCGCGCGCGAATAATTGCGCTTCCAACTGTCCATGAAATGCCGGATCGCCTGAGCATTCTCCGGGTCGTACGACGCCTCCAACCCGTCGGTATCCTCCGGCGGACAAACCCCGGACGTGACGGCGCTGGCGCTCCCCATCCCTTCCTGAACCCAGCCGGCCGAGACGTAGTATGTCCCCGGACAGCGTCCAAATTGCTCCTGATAGGCGGCATCGGATCCCAGAAACAGCGCGATGCAGTCATGTGTTCTGGGGATGCGCAATGGGACACTGCGGGCGTAGAGCCCGATCGTTCCCCGGCCGCACACGCCGTAGCCGATCGCAATGACGTCGGCTGTTCCGGCTTCGCTCACCGCGTCAATCCGATCCTGCAGCCGGCGCCGCAGTTCGTGTGGCACGGCATGCAGCTTGCCGGGGAGGAAGTCAAAGGTCAACCGGGCCGGAATTTTCGGCGCCAACGCCCGCAGATCTGCCGCGAGTACGCCGCACGCCAGAACATGCACGCGCGGAAGTTCGCTTGTAGATAGGGGTGTCTTCATGTTGAGCAGTATGACAGGATGATGAGGGCTGTCAACAGCGCATACGCCGCACATAAGCCGATTGCCCCGCTTCGTGGTAGGAACTCCGCACCAACGGCGCGCAGGTCGCAAATTCGAAACCCATGGCCAGCGCCTCGCCTTGAAGGTCGTGAAACTCCCCGGGCGGGACAAACCGCGCCACGGGGAGATGGCGCGCGCTCGGCTGCAGATACTGCCCGGCGTAAAAAATCGCGCAGCCCGCCGTTCGCGCGTCGCGCAGCGTCGTCGCACACTCAACGGCCGTTTCGCCCATCCCGAGCATGAGGCTGGTCTTGACGATCAACCCGGCGGCGGCGGCGCGGGACAACACGGCGAGAGAACGGCGGTAATCGGCTTGTGGACGCACCACGGAATAGAGTCGCGGCACCGTTTCCAGATTGTGGCCGAATACATCCGGGCGGGTCGCGATGACGGCGTCAAGCGCAACCGCATCACCCCGAAAATCGGGAACCAGCACTTCGATCAACACACCGGGCGCTGCGGCGCGGATTTGCCCCACCGTCTCGGCCCAGTGTGACGCACCGCCATCCGGCAGGTCATCACGTGTGACCGACGTGACCACCACCTCGCTCAACCCGCTCTCCCGCACTGCCGCCGCCACGCGGGCCGGCTCGTCGGGGTCGGGTGTGCAGGTCGGGCGCTTGTCGACATTGCAGAAACGGCACCCCCGTGTGCAGCGATCACCCAGCACGAGGACGGTCGCACGCCCGGCCGACCAGCAGACTCCCTGATTCGGACAGGACGCCTCTTCGCACACGGTATGCAGGCCGTGCCGCCGCAGCCGATCACGCGTGATCGTGTAATCCCCGTCCCGGCCGACCCGCACGCGGATCCACGGCGGTTTACGCCCGCCGCACCCCGCACCGTCCGTCCGTTGCACACCTGTGTTCATTGCCCCTATTGTACCGTGTGATTCTCCGCCCAGGAAGTCTGATTTAGCAATTCTAACACTGGCAGTTCTGATGAGGGTTAATCGTAATCTTGATCGTAATCGTAATCTTGATCGTAATCGTAATCTTGATCGTAATCGTAAGCTTGATCTTAATCTCCTGGTGGAGAACGGATTACGATTACGATTATGATTATGATTATGATTACGATTACGAATCAACGACCCCATCAGGACTGCCATGCGCCCTAGCGGTTGCCACTGTGAGAATTGTTGTGAGAATTGTTGTGCTTGACGCGCGGCCCCTCATGTGGTATTTTTCGGGTGTGTTTTGGGCGCGTCATGTCGGCGCGCAGAAAACAACGATTGGGGTCAGTTTGAAATGCGCCTCAGCCCGTGTCGGGTGTGGGGAGTTTTCAAACGTCAAATCACTTCGCCGTAGAAGCCATTGGGCGCTGACGGGCGAAGTTTTTTCATAGGCCTCAGAAGGAGCATCAGTACCATGAAGTGTTCACTTGTGATCGCGGCCTGTGTTGTGGCCGCTACGTTCACGGCCATGGCCGGTGACAATGCCGAAGCCGCCAAGGTTGAGGAAAAGGTAGCAGAAGAAGCGGTCGTCACCGAAGTCGTTGTGGAAGCCACCGAGGAAGCCGCTGTGGAAGCCACCGAGGAAGCCACCGAGGAAGCCGCTGTGGAAGCCGCTGTGGAAGCCGCTGTGGAAGCCGCCGAGGAAGCCACCGAAGAAAAG
>CAZOJL010000137.1:0-9441 GCA_964580075.1 uncultured Akkermansia sp.
ATCAGAAGTGAAACGAATCAATCAGACAAATCTATGTGTAAGAGGATAAAAATCTTTTCTCATTGACGAGGGGTGGCTGGCAGGTTAATATCGCCCGCATTTCTTACGGCGTACCGGGTCGGCGTGTCACAGCGGAGATTTTCGAGAAGAAACTGATGATCCGGCAGCTCGAGCACGATATCAGCGGTTCGCCGTGAGGGCGTGGCGGGCGGAACCGGCGAGCGTCTGACGCCGGACCTGTTCGTTGGGGATGTGCGACCACATTCAGACAAACAACGGTGAGGAGTGACAGGATGAAGAATCTTGATGAATTGCGTAAGTTGCGGGACGAAACCCGGAAAGTATTGGATTTGCGTGGCGGCAAGCAACGGATTCGGGTGACGGTCTGCATGGGGACGTGCGGGATCGCGGCCGGAGCCCGTGACACGATGCGGGCGTTCATGGACGAACTGGCGGCGGCCGGGCTGGGAGATGTGGCCGTCACGGCTGCCGGATGCGCCGGTTTCTGCGAGAAGGAACCGATGGTGGAGGTGGAGATCAAGGACGAGAAACCGGTGCGCTACGGCCACGTGGATGTCGCGGCCGTTCGTCGGATCGTGCGGGAGCATCTGGCCCAGGGCAAGATTGTCGGCGACTTGGTTTTTGCATAAAGGAGAGCGCGGACATGGCGAAGGATACGTGTGGATGCGGGGGCGGGTGCGTTTCGCCGCTGTACGAGGAACTGGATGCCTTCATTGCGGAGCGACCCACGGGGCGGGATGCCTTGATTCCGGTGTTGCACAAGGCTCAGGCGCTGTTCGGCTATCTGCCGCCGGACGTGCAGTCCCATGTGGCCCGCGCGCTGGATTTACCGGTCAGCGAGGTTTACGGGGTGGTGACCTTCTATCATTATTTCACCCTGCAGCCGCGCGGGCGGCACACGGTCAACGTCTGTCTGGGGACGGCGTGTTACGTGCGCGGCGCCAAGAAGGTGGTGGAGGCGCTGTGCGCGGCGCTGAAGATAGGGATGGGCGGAACGACCGCCGACAGGCGGTTCTCGCTGACGTCCCAGCGCTGTTTCGGCGCATGCGGCCTGGCGCCGGTCATTATGATTGACGGGGATGTGCACGGGCGGGTGACATCGAAGAAGATTGCCGGCATTCTGGCGCGCTATAAATAAGGGAATTTGGACATGAAGAAGACGGTGAGAACCCAGGTGTTGCTGTGCGCCGGCGGATCCTGCATTTCCTCTGGAACCCCGAGTGTGCGCGAGGCATTTGAAACCGCCTTGGACAAGCACGACCTGCGCGGGGAAATCGAGGTCATTACGACCGGGTGCATGGGCATGTGCGAAATCGGTCCGATTGCCGTGATCTATCCGGAAGGCGTTTTCTACCAGAAGGTCAAGGCCGGCGATGTGGAAGAGATCGTGACGGAACACCTGCTCAAGGGGCGGGTGGTGGCGCGTCTTTTTTACCGCAAGCCATCGAGCCAGGAGCTGATCCAGACGATCGGCGACATTGATTTCTTCAAGCTTCAGCATAAGATCGCGCTCCGCAATTGCGGACAGATTGATCCGGAGCAGATTCAGGAATATATCGCCATGGACGGGTATGCCGCCCTGGGCAAGGTGCTGGCCGAGATGACCCCGGCGGCCGTGGTGGATACCGTGAAGGCATCGGGTCTGCGCGGCCGCGGTGGCGCGGGCTTTCCGACGGGGTTGAAGTGGGCCGCGGCGGCGTCGTATCCGTCAGAGATCAAGTACGTGGTCTGCAATGCCGACGAAGGCGACCCGGGCGCGTTCATGGATCGCAGCATTCTGGAAGGCGACCCGCACAGCGTCCTCGAAGCCATGGCGATTTGCGGTTACGCGATCGGCGCCCGGCAGGGCTATATCTATGTGCGCGCCGAATACCCGCTGGCGATCGAACGGTTGGAAAAGGCGATCACCCAGGCCCGTGAGTTGGGGATGCTCGGGACGGATCTTTTTGGCAGTGCGTTTGCTTTCGACATCGAGATCCGCATGGGCGCGGGCGCGTTTGTCTGCGGCGAGGAAACGGCGTTGATGCATTCGATCGAGGGCCGGCGCGGCGAGCCGAGGCCCAAGCCTCCCTTTCCGGCGCAACAGGGGCTTTTCGGCCGGCCGACGGTGCTCAACAATGTGGAGACGTTTGCGAACATTCCGTACATCATCCTGGCCGGGGCGGAATCCTTCGCCGCGCTGGGTACCGAGAAAAGCAAGGGCACCAAGGTGTTTGCGCTGGCGGGTGATGTAAACAACACGGGGCTTGTGGAGGTGCCGATGGGCATCTCGCTGGGTGCGATCGTTTATGACATCGGCGGGGGTATTCCCGGCAATAAGAAGTTCAAAGCGGTTCAGATTGGCGGCCCCTCGGGCGGCTGCATCCCCACGGCATACCTGAATACGCCGGTGACCTACGAGTCGCTGCCCGAACTGGGCGCCATCATGGGCTCGGGCGGTCTGGTGGTGATGAACGAGGACACCTGCATGGTGGATCTCGCACGCTATTTTCTCGAGTTCATTGCCGAGGAGTCGTGCGGCAAATGCACCCCGTGCCGGGTCGGCACGCGCATCATGCTCGAGCTGGTCACGAAGATTTGCGAGGGGCGCGGCGAGATGGCCGACCTGACGCGGCTGGAGGAGTTGGCCGATTATGTCCGCCAGGCCTCGCTGTGCGGTCTGGGCCAGACGGCGCCGAATCCGGTGCTCTCGACCCTCCGTTATTTCCGCGACGAGTACATTGCGCACATCCGCGACCACCACTGCAAGGCCGGGGTGTGCGCCTCGCTGATGTATGCGCCCTGCACCAACGCCTGCCCGGCCGGGGTCAACGTGCCGGCGTACATGGCTTTCGTCGCCCAGGGACGGTACGAGGACGCGCTGCGCGTCCACCTCAGGGCCAATCCGCTGCCGTCGGTCTGCGGGCGGGTCTGCCCGCAGTGGTGCATCAAGAAATGCCGCCGGGCCGATCTGGAGGGCCCGCTGGCGGTGCGCCTGGTCAAGCGCTTTATGGCGGATCAGCGCCAGGATTATGGTGATTTGTACCCGGAGAAGGCGCCTCCCAACGGCAAGCGGGTGGGGGTGGTCGGATCGGGACCAGCCGGTCTGACGGCGGCGTATTATCTGACGCTGATGGGGTATCGCGTCACGGTGTTCGAGCGCCAGCCCGAAGCCGGTGGCATGTTGCGCTACGCCATTCCCGAGTATCGCCTGCCGCGCGAGTATGTGGACAAGGAAATCGCCGGGCTGGCCGGCCTCGGGGTCGAAATCCGCACCGGGATCGAGATCGGACGTGACGTGACGCTGGGCGGACTCCGCGCGCAAGGATTCGAGGCGTTCTTCCTGGCCTGCGGCGCGGGGCAGGAAGTCCGCCCGGATATTTCCGGCATGGACCTTCCGGGCGTGTATACCGGCATTGACTTTCTGGAACGGGTGGCCAAGGGCGAACCGATCACGATGGGCCCGGATGTGTTGGTGGTCGGTGGCGGCGACAGCGCCATCGATGCATCGCGCGTCGCCCGACGGCGCGGGGCGCGCAACATCACGATCCTCTATCGCCGCACCCGCAGCGAGATGCCGACCAATCCGATTGAAATTCGCGAGGCGGAAATCGAGGGGAACACCGTTGAGTTTCTCACCAACATCGGCGGCATCACCGCGCGGGACGACGGCCGGCTGGCGGTCGAGGTCCGCAAGATGCGGCTGGGTGCCTTTGACAAGACCGGACGGCGCCGGCCGGAGGAGATCCCCAGCGCCGCGGAAACGCGGGTGGTCGACAATGTGATCATCGCGATCGGGCAGCGCTGCGACGTGTCCAACCTGCTCCGTGACGGGCAGGGATTGGTGACCGACGGCCGGGGCGGGGTCCTCGCCGACATCCGCACCGGGGCCACGAATGCGCCCTTCATCTTTGCCGGCGGCGATCTGGTCTCCGGCGCGGCGACTGTCGTGGAAGCGATCGCGGCCGGGCAAGTGGGCGCCCGTGCGATCGACCGCTACCTCTCGCCGGACGTCGGACGCGTCTACCTTTGGGAACACCCCGAGGCGCCTGCAGCGCCCGTGGATGCCGAACAGGAGATCGAAACCATCGCCCCGGTGGAACAACCGCTGCTGACGCCCGAAGAACGTCTGATTACACTGGAAGTGGAGCGGACGATCAGCGCCGACGAGGCTCGCTGCGAGGCCGGGCGCTGCCTGCGCTGCGACTACAAGGGATAGGTGCTCCCGCGCGCGAAGCGTCAGAAAGCAAGGAGGATGGCATGACGGTGGATGCAATTGTGAAAAAACACGGCAACGACCGGGAGCACCTGCTCTCGATTCTGTGCGATCTACAGGCCGACGCTCCCGACAATTCGCTGCACCGGGAGGCGCTTGAGGAACTGTCGCGCATCATGCAGGTGCCGATTTCGGATATTGTCGGGACGGCCTCCTTTTACACGATGTTCAGCCTCAAGCCGCGCGGACGTCACATCATCCGGTTGTGCGAGAGTCCCCCCTGCTATATTGCCGGCGAGGAAAATATTCTGACGGCGCTCGAGCGGAAACTCGGTGTGACGCTGGGCGGGACCACCGCCGACGGGCTGTTCACGCTGGAGACGACGAGCTGCCTGGGGGCGTGCGGCGTGGCGCCGGTGATGATGGTGGATGACGAGGTATACGGCCACCTGACCGAGGCGAAGGCGCTGGAAATCGTCGCGCGCATTGCCGCCGCGTCGCATGCGTCTTGACGGGGCAAAAGGAAGGACTGAGGCAATGAAGGCAAAACCGAGAGCGTATGTCATGGTGTCCGTGGACGCCGATACGGTGGTGATCGGCGCGCGCGAGGTGAAAAACCGGTTGGCCGCCGAGGTCGGCCTGCGCGGCTTGAGCGACGAGGTGCGCGTCGTGGAAACCGGATCGTTCGGCCCGGCCAACGCCGGTGTGGTTGCCGCCGTGATGCCCGAGGGGATCGTGTACGGCCATCTGACGGCGAACGACGTCGCCCGCCTGGTCGAGGAGCATTTTATCAAGGGTCGTCCGGTGCGCGAATGGATCCTGCCAGGCGAGCATCCGCTGCCCGATCCCGAAACGGCGGATCCGCGTCACGTGCAGCATTTCGGTCGAATCGTGCTCGACAACTGCGGGCGCATTGATCCCGAGCGCATCGAGGAGAGCATCGCCAACGACGGCTATTTCGCTCTGGGCAAGGCCCTGACGGAAATGACTCCTGCCGCCGTGATCGAGACGGTCACGCGTTCCGGGCTGCGCGGCCGCGGCGGGGCGGGTTTCCCGACCGGGCTGAAATGGAGCTTCTGCGCCAAGCAGCAGTCGGATGTCAAATACGTGATCTGCAATGCCGACGAAGGCGAGCCGGGGACGTTCAAGGACCGGTTGATCATGGAGGGCGATCCGCACAAGCTGATCGAGGGGATGGCGCTCTGCGGCTATGCGCTGGGCGCGGCACAGGGGTATATCTACATCCGCGGTGAATACCGGCTCTCGATCGAGCGGATGCGCGCGGCCATTGACGCGGCCCGCAGCCACGGGCTGCTTGGCCGCAACATCTTGGACTCGGGGTTTGACTTCGACATCGATATCAAAATCGGCGCGGGTGCCTACGTCTGCGGCGAGGAGACGGCCCTGATCGAATCCATGGAGGGCAAGCGGGGGCTGCCGCGCGTCAAGCCGCCGTTCCCGGCCCACAAGGGGTTTCGCGGCAAGCCGACCAACGTCAACAACGTGGAGACGCTCGCCAACGTGCCGTTCATCATCCGCCAGGGAGCGGACGCGTTCCGCGCCATCGGCGATGCCGGCATGCCGGGCACCAAGGTTTACACAATCCTGGGGCATGTCAACCGTCCGGGCCTGATCGAGGTGCCCACCAGCGTGACCCTCCGCGATGTGCTGGAGGACTATGCCGGCGGCATGCATCCGGGTGCGTTCAAGATGGCGCAGCTCGGGGGGACGGCCGGGGATCTGCTCGGCCCGGAAATGCTCGACGTGCCGCTCAATGCCGACGCCCTCGCCAAAACGGGCCACTCGCTCGGGTCGGGGGCGATCCTGTTCATGAATGCAACCATCGGGGTCTGTGATTTTCTCCACGCCTGCATCACGTTTTTTGCGCACGAGTCCTGCGGCAACTGCAATCCGTGTCGCAACGGCATGGCCGTTCTGCTCGATCTGACGGCCCGTCTGAAGGCTGGCAAAGGCTATCCGGGCGATGTCGAGCTGATGGAAGAGCTGGTCATGGAGATGAAGTCCATCTCGTTCTGTCCGCTTGGACAGTCGCCGGCGGCGCCGGTGCTCTCCGCGCTGCGGTATTTCCGCGACGAGGTGCGCGCTGGCATTGATCCCGACGCCATCCGCCCGAAACCGGAGCATACCTTGCGCACGCTTATGAAACTGGCGGGATAGACAGCGCGTACACGATCCGCGGGACACGGAACGTGCTTCGTAACAGGCGAATCAATCGAACACAGGAGAGGACATTATGGCAATCAAACTGACAATAGATCAGCAGACCGTTGAGGTTCCGGAAGGGACGAGCGTGCTGGACGCCGCTGCGGCTGCAGGTGTTAAAATACCGACGTTGTGCCATTTGCCCGGCATCACCAGCCCGGGATCGTGCCGCGTGTGTCTGGTGGAGATCGAGGGGGCGCGCACGCTGCAGCCCGCCTGCGTGACGCCGGCGACCGAGGGCATGAAGGTGCATACCCTCACCAAGCGCGTGCGCATGGGCCGCCGCATGTCGGTGGAACTGCTCCTGGCCAACCATCCGTGGGATTGCAACGCCTGCGTGCGCAACGGCACGTGCGAATTGCAGGAACTGGCCAAGAATCTCGGCATTACCGATGTTCGCTTCCCCTACAGCCGCCCGGAGATCCCGGTCGACACCAGCACGCCGGCGTTGGTGCGAGACATGAACAAGTGCATCCTGTGCCGCCGCTGTGTCGCGGTCTGCCAGGAGGTGCAGGGGGTCGGATCGCTGTCGCCGCGCGCGCGCGGATTCGATACCGTGATCGGCGCTGGCGCTGGCGAAAAACTCTCCGATGCGGTCTGCGTGCAGTGCGGACAATGCACGGCGGTCTGTCCGGTTGGCGCGCTCTACGAGCAGGATGCGATCGAGGATGTCTGGCGCGCGCTGGACGATCCCAAGAAGCATGTGGTGGTGCAGACCGCGCCAGCCATCCGCGCCGCGCTGGGCGAATGCTTCGGGCTCGAGCCGGGCACCTGCGTCACCGGCAAGATGGTGTCGGCGCTGCGCCGTCTCGGGTTTAACAAGGTGTTCGACACCAACTTCACGGCCGATCTCACGATCATCGAGGAAGGCCACGAACTGCTGGGGCGGCTGAAAGCGGCGCTGGTGGACAAGACGCCTGTTTCGCTGCCGATGTTCACGAGTTGCTCGCCGGGGTGGATTAACTTCATGGAGTATTTCTATCCCAGTTTGCTGCCCAACCTCTCGTCCTGCAAGTCGCCGCAACAGATGTTCGGGGCGTTGGCCAAGACGTACTACGCCAAGCAGGCGGGAATCAATCCCGCCGACATCGTCGTGGTCTCCGTCATGCCGTGCACCGCCAAGAAATCCGAGGCCGAGCGAGGCGAGATGAACGATTCGGGATTCAAGGACGTCGACTATGTGCTGACCACACGCGAATTGGGTCGGATGATCCAGGAAACGGGCCTTGACTTCCTGAGCCTGCCGGACGAGGAGCAGGATAGTCCGATGGGAATGTCCAGCGGCGCCGCCGATATCTTTGCCAATACCGGCGGGGTGATGGAGGCGGCCCTGCGCACGGTGTACGAGGTGGTGACCGGCCGCGAGTTGCCGACTGAGAAGCTGCATGTAACGCCGATCCAGGGACTGGAAGGGCTGAAAGAGGCGTCGCTGACGTTTGAGAACTGCCAGCCGGACTGGGCCTTTCTCAATGGCGTGACGGCCAAGGTCGCCGTGGCGCACGGGCTGGCCAACGCCCGCAAGGTGTGCGAGCTGGTCGCCACAGGCAAGGCCGATTACCACTTTATCGAAGTCATGTGCTGCCCCGGCGGCTGCATTGGCGGCGGGGGACAGCCGCGGATGACGACCGACGACGTGCGCCGGGCGCGGATCAAGGCGATCTACAAGGAGGACGAGGGGCGGCCGATGCGCAAATCCCACGTCAATCCGGCGATCACGCAGATCTACCAGGAGTTTCTCGGCACGCCGCTGGGCGAGAAATCGCACCACCTGCTCCACACCCACTATCAGCCTCGCGGGCAGGCCGCAGAACCGGCAAAGCCCGCGAAGAAAAAGGCAAGCCGCAAGAAGGCGCATGCGTAGACGGCTGCACGCACAGGGCAAACGCATGTGATCCTGCACACCCGAAAAAGCGGACTGCACGATTGTACGACCGTTTTGCATTGAACCTAAGAACGGCAGTTCAACTGCTCTTTTTAGGTTCAATCTGGAGATTGCCATCCGGGCTGTAACTCGGCTTCGCGGCGGGAGATGAAGGCGCGCAGAGCCGTGAGGGATGCCACCGTGTTGAGGTCGCCCAGAACCTCGCGGATTTCGCGGCGGCTGAGGGTGTAGCCTTGCGGCGCGGCTTCCGTGGAATCGAGCCGGGTGCGCGCGATGATCAGCTCATAGTCACCGGCAAGGGCCATGGCGTTCACCCATAAATCCGCGAGATCGCCGAGCGGGGGAGTGTCGAGGTGGTGCCGCGCAAAAGTCGCCTCGATCCGGGTTCCGTGGCCGGGTTTGGATTCGGCGCGCCAGGCCCCCCCGGCAGTCGTGGCGCAATGCGCGAGGAGCGGGATGCCGAGCCCCATCGTGCGCCCCGGATGCTTCCGGGAATCGGAGGCGAACGGATTCTGGCAGGCCTCAAGCTGCGCACGGGTCATGCCACACCCATTGTCTTCCACGCAGAACAAACAGGTTTCGGATGTTTGGTCGCATCGTATGCGGATGGTATCGGCGCGCGATTCCACGGCATTCTGCACGATTTCCATCATGTAATCGCACAGTGTAAAATGCACGGGATCCTCCTTGAATGGGTCTGGATTATACTCCGCGTCCCGAACCGGCGCAACATCGGACTGAGGCGTAATCAGTTATTGGGAGTGTGGCAGAAAACGGGAAGAGAAGGGTTCAGGGTTCGGGAAAAGACGCGACGCGCGAGGTAGGGCAGCGGCGTCCCTGTCTGCGTACGTACCTGCCTGCGCCGCGTACGTCGCGGCAGGCAGGCACGCACAGGCAGGCCGTCGCGCCGCAGGCAGATGAGCCGGAGCAAGGTTCAGCCCATCAACCAAGTCGGACCGCGACGACAATCGCCGGCCCCCGAGACGGTCCCGTGTGTGGGTGTGTGTGTGTGTGAGTGTGTGGGTGTGTGTGTAATGGCGCTTACTTAAGCGATGCTTCCGATCATAATCTTAATCTTAATCGTAATCCGTTCTCCACCATGAGATTAAGATCAAGATTA
>CAZOJL010000138.1:0-2578 GCA_964580075.1 uncultured Akkermansia sp.
TGCGGCAGCAGATGAAAGCGTAGCAGAATACGTCATGCTTCTCAATATGAAAATGCGGTTGAGCAAAAAATTGTTCTCCGACTATTTTTCTGGTCACATTTGGAAAAACAGACTATAGTGATATGAGATTGCCGAACATAACGTGTGCGTGCTGGTTGTGAACCGCATTAAAGGACTCTCGTCATGACTCCGTCTTTCCGTGAACCGATCCGTGTCGGCGTTGTCGGCCTTGGCCGCGCCGGCTGGGGGATGCATTGCCCGGAGTTGGATCAATACCCCGATCTCTTCCGCATCACCGCCGTCTGTGACCCGCTCAAGGAGCGCCGCGACCTGGCGGCGACCCGGTATCGGAACTGCCGCGCCTACCGTCGATTCGAAGATGTATTGCTCGATGGCGATGTCGAATTAATCGACATCGCCACGCGCAGCGAAGACCATGTGGCGCATGCGGTCAAAGCCCTTAAGAGCGGGCGATGGGTCAATCTCGAATGTCCGATCAGCCTTGAGTTTGACCAAGCTTTGGTCCTCCGCGCCGCGTCGATCAAGGCGGGCAACAAGCTCTTTGCCCGCCACAACCGGCGTTTCGAACCGGCGTTTACCCATGTCTGCGAAATCATTGCTTCGGGTGTTCTCGGCACGATACACACGATCCGGCTGCGCCGGGGCGCATTCAGCCGGCGGGACGACTGGCAGACCGTTCAACGGTGCGGCGGCGGACAGCTCCTCAGCGGAGGACCGCATCTCATCGATCAGGCCCTTCAACTGCTCGGGGCGTCCCCGGTGCGCATGTGGTCGGATCTCAAACGGGTCGCCGCCATGGGCGATGCCGAAGATACCGTTTCCATCATCATGCGCAACTTGGCCGGGCTGACGGTCGATCTCGAAATCTCCGGCGGCCGCGCCCTCCCCATTCCCGCTTACACCGTCTCGGGCGACAAGGGCGAACTGTCCGCCACCGACGAAATCATCACACTCCGTTACCTCAACCCGAACCATAACGCCCCCCGCCGACGGGCCAGTGTCCGCACCCCGCCCCTGGGAGATTTCGGCTCTCCCGATAACCTCAAGTGGATCGAGGAGCAGATCCCCGTGTTGCCCGCGTCACCGGCAGGCCCGACGCTCATCTGGGAACATCTCGCCAACGCCATCCGGCTCAACAAACCCTACCCCGTCACACTCGACCAGGCCGTCGACGTGATGCGGATCATCTCCCACGCCCGCAAGGACTCGGCGTTTGCCTGATACCCGGACAATGTGGATGGACAATGTCGGATGGACAATCGCGCCACCATTCGTTATGGTGGAAGCATGAATCGATTCTTACTCGTTTTCTCCGTCGTCTTGTTCACCCTTTCGATCCCGGCTGCGCGTGGCGCGGAAGCAGCCCGTGCCGATGTCTTCGGTCTGTCCGGCCTGCACGACCGTTTCACCGGCATCAAGCGCGACATGGTGACGGCCTCGCAAGCACAGAATTACGGTGCCATGGAAGATGCCTGCCGCGCGGGTCGGGCGCTCCTCCCGACCGACCCCACCTTTGCCTACAACCTCGCCTGTGCTCTCGCCCGGCAGGGCAAAACCGATGCCGCGCTCGACATGCTGCGCGAAGCCGTCGCACTCGGCTTCCGCAACGCCAATCACATCCGGCAGGATGCCGATCTGATCTCGCTTCGATCCCGTCCCGCCTTTGCCGCCGCGCTCAAACAGGCCGAAACCCCGCCGCCGGCCGATGCCCCCCGCGGCATGAATGACGTGACACCGGCCCCGATCATCCCCGGAGGTATAGCCCTGGTCTCGTCCACCAACACCCTCTGGGATTTCGATGCGGCTGTGTTCCGGTCGTTTTTCGCGCTCCCCCCCGATTTCTCGCCCGACCGACCGACCGATCTCCCCCCCGCCCCCCCCGCGGCCGCCCCCTACAAGGGACCCGTCCAAACGCTCCTCGCCGACTGGCTCAAGGAGGGCCGTGCGGTCGGCAACGCGGGCGACCTGTACGACAATCGCGATGACGGCCATTCGGCGCTCGCCATCGCCGATTTCCCCGGCCTCTCGCGCATCGTCTACGGGCCCGAGGCGCGTCACCCCGAAACGCGTCCGCATTACGGCGCCGCACAGTTCATTTACAACCTGCCGACCCTCGGGAACTCCTCCACCGCCCTCACCCAGGGGCCGTTCTGGCGCAGTCAGGCGCGGATGCTCGTCGTCAACCCGCTCCGCGTCGGCGTCCTGTTCAACCACTACATCTCCAACCAACTCTACGTCTACCCCTCCCATCAGGATTTTCAAACCGGGCACGGCGACGTCTTCCCCTTCAACGCGCCCTACTACATCGTCTCCAGAGGTTCGTCCGGATCGGATCAGCCGTTTCTGCGCGCCCTCGCCGCGACGTGGGCCGCGTTCACACCCGACACCAAGCGGGTCCTCGTGCAAAGCGGTCTTCTCGCGCCCACGTCGCAAATGATTCTGCGGAGCACACTGCGCCCCGTCACCAACGCCGAAGCCTATTACACCGGCGCAGCCCATCCTGCGGTTTTCGCGGGCGCGCATCTGCGCGAGGAGGCGATGGTCCGGCTCGCCAACA
>CAZOJL010000138.1:2678-9386 GCA_964580075.1 uncultured Akkermansia sp.
GTCGATCCCACCCTCTCCTACCGCCGCGCCTGGAAGGATGTCTACCGCTATGACGATCAGAAACGCCTGATCGGTTGGATCCGCAGCCGGGGGACGATTCAAGAGGCGTTCACCGCACACGGACTGCTGGTCGAGACCCGCGATGCGCGTGATCGGCCCAAAACCGCCCGAGCCGTCCGCTATCTCCCCCGCTCGTCGGCCCGGGTGAATGAGCTCCCGGACCTGGTCCAATTGCAGGATGATCGGACCTTCACCTACACCTATGACTCGCACGACGACACCCTCGGACGCCCCGTCGCGAACGACTAACCGGACGCTGCTCCGCTTTCTCTTCGCCCTCGCATGGCGTTACAAGCGGGGGTGCGCGCGTATTCTCCTGTTGCAGATTGCGCTCCTGACGCTGGGCCTCTTCGGACTCGGTCTGATGGGAACCGGCGTGGATTTCATCCGTTTCAAGATGCCGCTGGCCGCGGGAGCCGCGCCCGCCAAACCGCCGATCTGGCCGCTCGGGCTCACGCCCCCTGCCGCATGGCTGCAAGACCATCCGATGTCCCTGCTGTCCGCGCTGGCCATCGCCCTTCTGGTCATGGCCGCCGGACGCGGATGGCTGAATTATAGCTACAGTGTCGAATCCTGCCGATTTGTGCAGGCGCAAATCGTGGTTGATCTCCGGTCGCGGGTGTTCGCCAAGATGCAGCGGCTCAGTTTCCGGTTCTTTGACGCCCACGCCAGCGCCTCGATCATCAACCGCGTCACCGGGGATGTGCAATCCGTGCGTCTCTTTATCGACGGGGTTATCATCCCCTGTGTCGTCCTGGCCCTCTCGCTCGGGGTCTATATCGCCTATATGCTCCGCATCAGTCCGGCCCTCTCACTCGCCTGTCTCTCCGTCTCTCCCCTGCTCTGGTACGTCTCACGCGCGTTTGTCCGCGCGCTACGGCCGCGCTACCTCGTCCTGCGCGAGCGTGCCGACCGCCTCGTGCTCGTGCTCACCGAATTTCTCAACGGCGTGGCCGTGGTCAAGGGGTTCGGCATCGAGAACCAACAGATCGGACGTTTCGACGAGGCCAACGACGCGATTTTCGAGGACCAGCGCACCGTCTTTACCCGGATCAGCCAATTCCACCCGCTGGTCACCCTGATCAGCCAGTTGAGTGTGGTGGTTCTCCTCGGATACGGCGGCTGGCTGGTCGTCCGCTATGAACAAGCTCCGGACGCCGCAACCGCCGTCGCCGCCGGTCTCTCCATCGGCCAACTCATCATCTTTTCCGGTCTGCTCCAACAGTTCTCGGGACAGGTCGCCAACATCGCCAACATCGCCAACAGCATCCAGCAAAGCCTGATCGCCGCGCAGCGCGTATACGAGGTCCTCACCGCACCGGTCGAGATTGAAAACGCCGACGCGGCCCTGCCGCTCGACCGCCCGCGCGGCGCCGTCGCCTTCTCGCACGTCACCTTCGGATACAACCCCGCGCGCCCCGTCCTGCGCGATGTGTCCTTCAGCGCCGAACCGGGTGAGGCGATTGCCATTCTCGGGGCCACCGGATCGGGCAAAAGTACGCTGCTCAGCCTCATTCCCCGCTTCTATGACGCCACCTCCGGCCGGGTGCTGATTGACGGCCACGACGTCCGTGACCTCGACATCGCCTCCCTCCGGCGCGCCATCGGCGTCGTCTTTCAGGAAAGTTTTCTCTTCAGCACCTCGATCACCAACAACATCGCCTTCGGACACCCCGAAGCCGATCGCGCGGCCGTCGAACGCGCCGCGCGCATCGCCGGCGCCCACGACTTCATCCTGCAGATGCCCGCGGCATACGACACCGTGTTGCACGAAGGGGGATCGGACCTGTCCGGCGGCCAGCGGCAACGTCTGGCCATTGCCCGTGCCATCCTCAACGATCCGGTCTTACTCCTGCTCGATGACCCCATGGCCGCCATCGATCCCCAGACCGAGCACGAGATTCTGGATGCCATGGACGGCGCCATGCGCGGACGCACCACGTTCATCGTGGCCCACCGTCTCAGCACCCTCCGCCGGGCCAACCGCATCATCGTTCTCGACGAGGGCGTCATCGCCGAAACCGGAACCCATGACGAACTCCTCGCCCGCGGCGGCCTCTACCACGCCATCGTCCGGCTTCAACTCTCCGACACGGAACCACGCCCATGAAACGCCGACGGATCATTCAGAAAACGAGCGCAATCACCACCATCCGCCGCGAGACGCACGAGGCGGCCGTCCGTCCGCTCGACGCCGCCCTCATCCGGCGGCTGTTCGCGTTTGCCAGGCCGCACGCCCGAATCCGGTTGATTGTGTTCGTGGCGGTCATCGTCCGGTCGATCCAACTGCCGATCCTGGCCGCGATCATCGGCGCCATTCTGGGACGCCTCTCCCAGGCCACCACCGTCACGCATCTGCTGATCGGCGCGGCCGCCTATCTCCTGTTCTCGCTGTTCACCCAACTCGTTTTCATGTACCGGATTCGGTACGCGCTCATCTTCGGCGAATCGGTCCTGCACGACCTCCGGCGCGACATGTTCCGCCAGTTACAGCGGTTTCCCCTCCAGTATTTTCTGGACACCCGCATCGGCCGGCTGATCAGCCGTTTCACCACCGATGCCGAAGCGATCCGCATGGGCGTGCAGGACGTGCTCTTTGTCTCCTTGGTGCAACTCGGGCAGATGATCGTCGCGGCCGCGGTCATGGCCTGGTGCGACTGGGTGCTGTTCCTCTTGATTGCGGCCATCGCCCCGTTTCTGTGGTGGCAGAACTACTATTTTCACCGCCGACTGAGCACCGTTCACCGCGCGGTCCAGGAGAGTTTCAGCCGGATCACCGCCACGCTCGCTGAATCGGTCAACGGCATCCGCGTCACACAAGGGTTCGCGCGCGAACGGATCAACGCCGGCCTGTTCGGTGAGCTGGCGGCCGATCACGCCACCTTCAACCTCGACGTCGCCAAGGCCTCGGGCCTGTTCATTCCCCTGCTGGAGTTCAACAACCAGCTCTTCATCGCCTGCCTGCTGCTGGCAGGCGGCTGGCGTGTTCTCCACGGCCACACGGCCATCGCCGACCTCTACCAATTCATCATGATGAGCGGGCTTTTCTTCCAGGGCATTGTCGGCATCGGCACGCAGTATAACAACGCCCTCTCCTCCATGGCGGGCGCCGAACGGGTCTTCCGGCTGCTCGACAGCCGGCCGGGATGGGAAGACCCTCCCGACGCCGCCCCCGCCGTGCTCTCCGGGCGGGTCGAATTCCGCAATGTCTCGTTCGCCTACGTGGCCGACCGCCCGGTGTTGCGCCATGTTTCGTTCACGGCCGAGCCCGGACAGACCGTGGCCCTCGTCGGCCATACCGGCAGCGGCAAAACCACGATCATCAACCTCGTCGCCAAGTTTTTCCTGCCGACCTGCGGTGACCTGCTCCTCGACGGCCGTGACATCCGGACCGTCACGTCCGAGTCGATCCACCGTCAAACGGCGCTGGTGCTGCAGCAGAACTTCCTCTTCACCGGAACCGTCATGGAGAATATCCGCCTCGGACGCGCCGGCGCGACCGATGCGGAGGTCACCGCCTCGCTCCGCAGGCTCCGCTGCCTCGATCTGATCGAGGCGCTCCCCAACGGCCTGCAGACCCCTGTCGGCGAGAAGGGAGCCGGCATCAGCCTCGGCCAGCGTCAGATCATTTGCTTCGCGCGCGCCATGCTGGTCGATCCGGCAATCCTCATCCTCGACGAAGCGACGAGCGCGATCGACACCGTCACCGAGCGCCGCATTCAAGACGCGCTGGCGATCCTGCTCCGCGGCCGCACCAGCTTCGTCGTCGCCCACCGCCTCAGCACCGTCCGCAACGCCGACCACGTGCTCGTCCTCGAGCGTGGCGCCATCATCGAGCGCGGCACCCACGACACGCTCCTCGCCCGCAACGGCGTTTACGCCAACCTCTACCGCCAGTTCGTCCGGACCAACAGCCAGTCGCCCGGGAGCTAATCCGGCTCACAAGGCCCGCGCGATTTCGGCCAGCAACACGCCCTTCTCCGCCTCCGGAGGGAACGTAAGGCCCGTCCCTTGCGGGAACCATCTCATACCATGAAGTCGTTCCCCTCAAGCGCCATGCGGGGCCAGCACCGGAGCCGACGTCCCGGTATTCGCCAGCAGACGACCGGCAGACGATCCGAGCGCGTCACGGTTTCTCGTTCCGTTGTCTTTCTCACGGTGTCTTTCACGCTGGTTTCTCCTCTCTCCTATCATGTGAATCATGTAATCCTGTCAAACATGCATGTCCGTCAGCCACGCAATTTCAGACAGGATTACAGGATTTGCATGATTGGGATGGGGAACGCAAGGCCCGTCCCTTGCGGCCGCGGATGGGGAACGCAAGGCCCGTCCCTTGCGGCCGCAGACGGGGCCAGAAGCGGTATCAAGACGAGCTTCGATCTTGGCATCATTCTTTGCCGAGCTTTTGATTTGTCCAGAGATGTAAAAGCCAACCCATTCCCCGCTCGATGGCGGAGAAACGCACAACCCGACCGAGATGAACCACGAAGATCACGAAGAAGACGTTTTTGTGCTTTTTGTGGCTACACTGAATTTTTTAGCTACGGATTACGCGGATTTTGAGAGATGGTGCGCGTTTCTGCCGATATCGATTCCAATCCGCGAAATCCGTGAAATCCGTAGCTGATATTTAAGGGGAATGAGGCAAGAACAGAAGAAAGGAAGATGCGGTTGGTGAGACGTTTACGTATCAACGAGTTGACTGATTACAGTATTGAAACGGCCCCACCCGCGTCCAACACGGTCACGCCGTTCGTGTCCTTCGTTACGAAGTATCGGAGAAACTTCATTGGATCCGCGTTTTGTCGTTCTGCCGCAGCCCCGATGATGGTCCACTCCTCCTCGCCTTGGAAAACGATATTTCCTTCTTCTTCGGCGTCCATTACACATATAAGCAGCCTATTCAGCGTTGCGGGATCAGTCGCCTTCCCCATGGCCCGCAAAAGCGCGCGCTTCACTTCCAACGCACCAGCGCCCGTTATCTTTATCCGATTGGGATCCCGCTCCATCCCTCTTGTTCCATCTGGATATCGCCTCCACATCAATCCTCTAATCAGAAACGTCCCTCTTTCAACGCTACCCAAGCCTCCCTCATCAAGTAATCGCACGATTGGTTGAACAACCTGAATCGGGCGGTTGCGATGCGTATAGTACATGCGCCCCCCTATGACCGCCAACAGACAACCCGCCATTACCAATCCCAATACCAATACCAGAAATCGTTTCATTGAATTACTCCGTCTCGTACCGACACATTCCTCACGGCCCCTTGAGGGACCAGTCCTTTTGACGAATCGAATCAGCCGTAGCCGAATTGGTCACGTCATATTCGTTACGCGGACAAAGTCCATACCCATCATCCGCACTATAGCCGTCGGGATACGGATTGTTGTATCGATTGGTTATTGTTGCCGATGTCGCCCAACCGTGGTCCCAATTACCGCGCCAAAAATTGTTGGTCGACACGGTATCAGGATCTATGCGGAACCCTAGTAAATACCCGGGCGCCGCGTTCGTTTCCCAGAGGTCATTGATGAAATCGTCATCCTGATCGCTTGCAAGGGACCACACAATCACAGATCCCGTCCCAACCTTTAGAAACTTCTAAACCCGCCCATCTGGACGTAATAATAGCCATCCGAACCCACGGTTACAGACCAAGGATTCTCTGAACTGGAAGTAGGTATTTGGGCATTGTATCGCGCGACGGCCTTCTCTAGTATTTCGCCTTCAGACGGTTTATCAAACAAAACATTTCTATTAACTGAACCCACCATGATACACCCGAATGCTCCTTTCAAAACAATTCTATCCTCAGAAGTATTCAACACCTTCAAGATGGCTCGTTTTACTTTTTCCATGCCTCTACCCCTGATCTGAATACGATTGGGGTCTTTTTTTGCCTTGAACATCCCGGGTGCGTCTCCTGGCTCACGTTTTACGAACCCGTCCGGCGTTAGACACACCCCCGAAATTAGCCTTTCAGCACCTCCAATATCTCCCTTTTCCAAGAGCTTCACAATTGGCGACACCTCCCGGATAGGAAAGTAATACTGCGTTAGCCACCAGTACAGACCAAACCCCGCCAGCGCACCAATAATAACGCCGCCAATCAGCAGTCTTATTTTTTGAAATCTCATACTCATGGGCATAATGTACCTCCAATCATGGCATATAGGACCAATCTTTTAATTCAATATCCGATTTCCGCGCCTCAACATGCGCCTCGTTCCGAGGGCAGAGACCGCTACCTGTCGTCGAGTTCACACCGTTAGTATTGGTATGGGGTGCCGGCGGAGAGAGCGGTGGATTCTTCACTTCGTTTGTCGTGATCCAACCGTGCTTCCAATTAGTACGCCATCTATAGTTTTCCGCCTCCGTCGCGTCATTCATTTCGAAACCCAAGGCAGACCCTCCTCCGCCAGGCTCCTCCCATGTGTCGTGAATTATGTCGCTATCATCATCTTCTTCAAGCGAGTATACAAGCCCCTCGCCCCAGCCACCCTGACTGTTCGGCAGTTGATCCGATTGGCGGTGACCATTTTCGTGGTGAATGGTGCGAATGTATCGATAGATGCCGATCTTGTTCCAGTCAAAGATTGCGATTTCATCGGACCACAGATAACTCGTGGAGCCGTAGTCGTAGAC
>CAZOJL010000139.1:0-9337 GCA_964580075.1 uncultured Akkermansia sp.
CCGCGATCCGACGACGCACCGCAGTTTGCCGAGCACCGTCGGGCGGCGGAAGCGGGGCTCCGGGCGGCGGCCGAGGCGCTCGCAGCGGGCCGATACCGGGTCGTCATCCTGGACGAGGTGTGCACGGCTGTGGCCCGGGGACTCCTGGATGAGGAGGCCGTAGCCTCCGTGATCCGGCTGGCGCCGGCGACGGGTATCGTCGTGCTGACCGGCCGCGGGGCGACATCGGGGTTGACCGCGCTGGCCGACACCGTGACGGAGATGCGTTGCATCAAGCATGGCTTCGATGTCGGCCGGCGCGCGCAACAGGGGGTTGAGTTTTAGGGTTACGGCAGTTGCAGCGCCACCGCGAAGGCCCCATCGGTGTTGTGCCGGACGGGATGGCGTGTCTCGGTGCCGATCAGTCGCAGTCCGGATGAGGCAAGGCAGAGACGCTCGATCTGCCGCAGGTTCTCCTCGGGTTCGAGACTGCAGGTGGAATATACGAGGATGCCGCCGGGCGACAGCAGGGAGAGGGCGTTGGTCAGGATTGCGCGCTGGTCGTGTACCAGGCGCTGCAGGCGGTGGATGGAGAATCGCCAGCGGGCGTCGGGGCGTCGGCGCAGAACGCCGGTGTTGGAGCAAGGGACGTCGAGCAGGATACGATCAAAGGATCCCCCCGCAGCCGCAGCGGTGAGACGGGCGGCGTCGCCCCGCAACGTGCGAACCCAGGGCAGTCCGATTCGCTTCAGATTTTCAGTGAGAAACCGGAGACGGTCGTCATGCGCGTCCATCGCCACAAGCGCTCCCGGTGGCGTTGCGCCGGGTGCTGCCGCGAGCAGACGTGATGCTATTTGCAGGGTTTTTCCGCCGGGAGCCGCGCAGGCATCGAGGATCCGCTGCCCCGGCTGGACATCGAGGAGGTCGACCGCCGCGCGGGTCGCGGGATCCTGGACAATAAACCACCCTTCGGCGAAGCCGGGAAGGGTTTCAATCCGCGGCGCGCCGTGGGGGAGCGTCACGGCGGTTTCGGGCGCCGCGGGGTGGGGGAGCGCCACGAGGGTTTCGCAACCGGGACAGCTTGCGAGCCGTTGGATCCATCCGGCTGCGTCGAGTCCGCTGTGGGGCAGCAAGGCGATAACCGTCTCGGCGGGGCGGTTGTTCCATTCGCAGAGAGCCGCGGTCTCCGCCTCGCCAAACTGCTCCAGCCAGCGGGTGACGATCACGTCGGGGTGCGAGAGCCGGATCGCCAGGGGTTGACCGGCGAGTTCAGCGGTCAATGATTCACGGTTGCGCAGGAGTGTGCGGAGGACCGCGTTGACGAAGCCGGCAGAGCGCTTGGAGGCGTGTTTCGCCGCCTCGACCGTCGCGTCAACGGCGGCGTAGTCGGGGATGCCGGGCATGTAATAGAGCTGATAGGCGCCCACGAGCAGTGCGGCGAGGGTTTCACCGCTGGGCACTTTGTCGACATGCCGCGCCAGGAGCCAATCGAGGGCGCGGCGCTGGCGCACCGTGCCGTAGACGAGGTCCATGACAAACCCCCGGTCAGGGCAGTCGGGAATGATGCGGTCGGGGAAGTCGTTCGAACTCAGCCAGCGGGACAGCACGCGGATGGCGGTGTGGCGGGACGTGGCTGCGGGTGCTGCGGGTGCTGCAGATGCGAGTGTGTCGGTCATAGGGATATGTGTTGGTTTGGGGGTTGGAAGGGGCGACCGGCCGGTCGGCCGTGCTACGCGGGTTTTCGCCGCAGCCGCAATTGGCCGCAGGCGGCGTCGGCTTGACGGCCGCGGGAGTGGCGGAGGGTGGTGTTGATTCGGGCTCTTTCCAAAACGTTCTGGAAGTGGGCGCAGGTTGCGGGATCGGGCGGGTGACCGTTGAACGTGTCGACCGGGCTTAACGGAATCAGGTTGACCCGGCAGTGAAGGGGACGGAGGAGGCGCGCCAGCGCTTCGGCCTGGCCGGGGGCGTCGTTGAGACCGCGGATGAGCGTATATTCAAAGGTGATGATCCGGCCCGTGCGTCCGGTGTAGTCGGCGCAGGCGGCGAGCAGATCGACGATCGGCCAGCG
The DNA here is from genome assembly GCA_964580075.1 of uncultured Akkermansia sp. Lineage (GTDB taxonomy): Bacteria > Verrucomicrobiota > Kiritimatiellia > RFP12 > JAAYNR01 > VGWG01. The sequence continues at coordinate 2,048 of CAZOJL010000139.1, forward strand.
GGTGTTCACGGGCATCAACGACTGGCGTAGACGGTCATCCGGGGCGTGGAGCGAGACCGAGAGTTCGATTTGCAGCCCCTCTTCGGCGAGGCGGCGTATGCCGGGGACGACGCCGCAGGTGCTGAGGGTCATACGGCGGGCGCCGATCGTGAGACCGCCGGGGGCGTTCAGGACGCGGATGGCGCGGAGGGTGTTGTCGTAATTGGCGAGGGGTTCGCCCATGCCCATGAAGACGAGGTTTTCGGGGCGGGCATCGGGAGCGGCACCGGGGACGGCACGGAGTTCGCGGGCGGCGACCATGACCTGCCCGACGATCTCGCCAGCCTCCAAGTCGCGTGACAGGCCGAGGGCGCCGCTGGCGCAGAAGGCACAGCGGAAGGCGCATCCGGCCTGGGACGAGACGCAGAGGGTGTGGCGGTCACGCGAGGGGATGAGGACCGATTCGATCCGTTCGCCGTCACGGCAACCCAGCAAAAACTTGGTGACGCCGTCGGCGGCGGGTGTGCGCTCGCAGACGGTCGGCGACTCGAGATCACACCGGCTAGCGAGCGTCTTGCGGAGCGCGGCGGGCAGGTTGGTCATCTGCTCCCAGGCGGTGACCAGACGGCACGCGGTCCAGTGCCATAACTGGGCTGCCCGGAAAGCCGGAACACCGAGTTCCGCGCAGAGCTGTTTCCAGTCGTCGGGCAGAAAACCGGCGGCAAGCGGGATGGCCGTATGGTCAGGGGTGTGGGTCATGCCTCACCAGGTGATTGTGGACTGGGTGCGGATCAAGATCCTGCGCGAGGTGCGATCGGGGAGGATGGCCAGCTCGACATGCACGGCGTCGGGAGGGATCAGGTCGCCAGCCCGTTCGGGCCATTCGATGGCGACGATGGCGCCGCTCTCCAGGTATTCGGGAAAGCCGATGGTCAGGAGGTCGTCGGGTCCCGTCATGCGGTACAGATCCATATGGATGAGACGACCACCCGATCCGGCGTAGTCGCCGACCAGGGTGAAGGTGGGGCTGGTGACGGGGCGAGGAATGCCAAGGGCGCGGGCGATCCCCTGAACAAAGGTGGTCTTGCCGGCGCCGAGATCGCCTGAAAGGGCGACGACTCCCCCCTGCGGCAGGAGGTCCGCAACGTGGGCGGCAAGGCGCCATGTTTCGGCAAGTGAATGAACAGTCTGGTCAGTCGTCATGCGAGAGAGTATGATGCAAACGGTGCGTTTTGACGAGTCTGAAGGTGGGCGACGGGTGAAGGGAGGATGCGACGATGACAAACTACAAACTGGTGATGCCCGAGCACTTGAACCACTATGGTTTCTTATTCGGCGGCAATCTTCTCAAATGGATTGACGAAATGGCGTGGATGGCCGCCAGCATGGACTATCCCGGTTGCCATCTGGTGACGATCGCCATGGACAAGGTGGAATTCAAGAAGGCGGCGAGCGACGGGTCGATCCTGAGATTTGAGACCTCGCTGGCGCACGAGGGCCATACGTCGGTCACCTACGCGGTGACGGTCCACCGCAGGACCTTGCACGAGACGGTCGAAGAGGAGATGTTCCGCACCGCCATCACCTTGGTGCGGGTCGGCGAAGACGGGGTCAAGCTGCCGTTACGGGACTCGGCCGAATCTTAAGTCACAAGCCTATAGCATAAAGAACATCTCGCCGTAACCGGGCAACGGCCAGAGCGACTCGGGGACGAGTCCTTCCAAGTCATCGGCTGCCGCGCGGACCGCTTTCATGGCGGCGATCTGCTTCGTGGCGTCGTGTCCCGAAACCGTCGATTCCAGCTTGTCACAGCCGGAAAGCAGGGTGTTGATCGCCGTGTTGACCCGCTTGCCCAGCTTGGATACAGCCGGACCCTTGGGACTGTCCGCGAGCATGCAGGAATACTCCAGTGCGGCGGGTGCGATCATGGTGCGGGCCATCCGCAGCGAGCACGCAGCCTCCATGGCGATGGTCTTGGCGTACGTTTCGGAGTAGATCTCGTAACGAGACAAGAGTTCGCGCTTCGAGAGCACTTGGTACGTTTCGAACAGCTTCACCACATCGGGCTTGAGCAGTTCCTTGAGCGCCGCAGGGGTGAAGGTGAGGTTGGGCAGGCCGCGTGCGGCCGCTTCGGCCTTCCAGGCGTCGCAATAACCGTCGCCGTCAAAGAGGATGCGCTTGTGCTTCTTGACGATCGCCCGCAAGATCTTCTGCAGGGCGGCGTTGAAGTCCCCGCCCGTGGCCGTCGCGGCCTCAAGCTCGGTGCAGATCTCATCGATGGCCCACGCCATGATGGTGTTCAATGCCACGTTGGTTCCAGCGCAGCTTTGATTCGATCCGACGGCCCGGAACTCGAACTTGTTGCCGGTGAAGGCCATGGGCGATGTGCGGTTGCGGTCGGTCGCGTCACGCGGCAGCGGCGGGATCGTCGAGACACCCAGCTCGATGACGCCAGCCTTCTTGGATGACTTGGCGCCTCCTTTTTCGATCTGCTCGAAAATATCGGTGAGCTGCTCGCCGAGGAAGATCGAGATGATCGCAGGCGGTGCTTCGTTGGCGCCGAGGCGGTGATCATTCCCGGCGGTGGCGACGGTCGCCCGCAGGAGGCCGGCAAAGGAATCCACACCCTTGATGATCGCGGCGATCATGGTCAGGAACTTGGCATTGTCGTGCGGCGTTGAGCCGGGCGTGAGCCAGTTCTTGCCATCGGGGCCGGAGACGGCCCAGTTGTTGTGCTTGCCCGAACCGTTGACGCCGGCAAACGGTTTCTCGTGGAGCAGGCATGCCAAGCCGTGACGCGCGGCCACCTCCTGCAGCACCATCATGGTGACCATGTTGTGGTCGACGGCGAGGTTCTGTTCCTCGAAGACCGGGGCGAGCTCGAACTGGGCGGGAGCCACTTCGTTGTGGCGGGTTTTGGCGGGGACGCCCAGGCGCCACAGCTCGCGGTCAACCTCGGCCATGAAGGAGATGACGCGCGGCTTGATGTTTCCGAAATAGTGGTCTTCCAACTGCTGATGCCGAGCCGGACGGCATCCGAACAGGGTGCGCCCGCATTGGATCAGGTCGGGACGCTCCTTGAAGAAATCGAGATCGATCAGGAAATATTCCTGCTCGGGACCGAGGGTGGCGCAGGCGCGGGTCGTACACGCGATGCCGAAGAGTTTGGCCATCCGGGCGATCTGTTCGCACAGCGCGCGCTGCGAGCGGAGCAGGGGGGTTTTCTTGTCGAGCGCATCGCCATAGTAGCCGCAGAAGATGGTGGGGATGCAAAGCACCGAGCCGCCTTCGAAATCGCGGACGAACGCGGCCGACGTGGGATCCCAGGCGGTGTACCCGCGGGCCTCGAACGTGGCGCGCAGCCCTCCTGAGGGGAAGCTGGACGCGTCCGGTTCGCCCTGCGTGAGCTCCTTGCCGGAGAACTGCGCGAGGACGCCGCCTTCGCGGTCGGGTGTAAAGAATGAATCGTGCTTCTCGGCGGTAATTCCGGTCAGCGGCTGAAACCAGTGGGTAAAATGCGTCGCGCCTTTCTCGAGCGCCCATGTCTTCATGGCGTCGGCGACCTCGTCGGCGATCGCGGGATTCAAGGCCGATCCATTCACAATGGTGGAAGCCAAAGACTTATACGCGCGCTCCGAAAGATAGTTGCGCATCGTCTTCAAGCTGAAAACGTTCTCGCCGAATTGATCCGCCTTGGCTTTCATCTCGCTATTCTGGGTGGTCATGGTTGCGCTCCTTGCCTGTTTTCTGCCACACGATTCATCGTGTATGTGCGTCAGTTTAGCACACCCTGTGCCAAAACGGGAATAAAGAACACGCGCAGCGGAAAGGCGTTCAATTCTTGCCGAAACAGTGTTCTTATGGATCACGTCGGGAAGAAAGCGCAAGTAAGAATAAATAAGGAGTTGATCGCGATCAACAATACTGTCATGACGGCGTTATCATCCATACAGAATTGTAATGCCAGACTTGTTCAAATGGAGAGTGTTCCGACATTCTTTCAAGAGATGCGTGTTGCTAGAACTGGTACTCGGCCGACAGAATCAGTTTGCGGCCAGATTCGTTGCTGCCCGTCCCTCGACGATCACGTCGACGATCGACACTGTTGGCATGGCATTCTTTTTCGGAACGGTCAGCCGCGTGTCTCGGCGGGCGGTGTCAGTCATCATCCGATGCGGTCGGCCCCTGACGACCCTGACGGCATGATGCCAAAATGCAAAAAGGGGGGGGTGTCAATCGCAGTGATGCGCAAATAGCCGCCGAGGCCCATTTACGAATCAATCTCTTTGAGCCGTGCGACGACACGCGCTGTCGTTGGCGCGGAAAGTTTCAACCGGACCGCCAACGGCTTGAAGCCCGTGATGGCGCCACGCACCTGATCGATGATGGCTTTGGCTTCTTTGGGTTTCAGGTCCACCTGATCGGCGAGGTTCAGCAGGTTTTTCCGACGGGGATCCTTCCCTTCGCCGGCAACGGAGAGTGTGTGCCACCCGTTGGGCCCTTGGTGGAAGGTGAAATCGAAGAGCGGGGCGAGTCGCCAGATTCCTTCAGCATCCATCAGGTACGCAAAGTTCTTCAGATGGTCATCGCGGTTGCAGGCCAGGACATTCAGGCAGGCGCGCCGGTACAGTTCGCGTCGTTGCGCATGGTCGTGCGTCAGGGATTCGGTCAGACGAAAGAGGATGTCGTATTCGTCCCCCGGGGTTCGAAAATCGGCGTGCAGCAGGCCGGCGGCGGAGTGCAGATGCAGACGACAACCGGGGTGGGGGCGATCAAAGCGACGAACGGCGAAAAAGCGGCCGGAAGTGGTGTCGATCAGCCGGTGCTCGGGTACTTCCGCGCCGGCCGCCGCCGCCAACTCGGCATACGCAAACTCCAGCGGGCCGGCGTCCGGGCCATCCGACTGTGTGTTGAACTTCACGATCCAGTGGGCGTACCCCGGTGGCAGTGCGGCATCCCCGGGAAGGACCGGCCCTGTCGGCGCGCCTGTTTCGGGCAACCCCACCAGGACTTTGGGACGCGCGCCACCGGAGGTTCCGGCCATGCGGCGCAGTTCCGGCAACGCATCCTCCACCCGGTCGCTGTCGAAATCCCAAGCCTCTTGCGCCAGCACGGCCAGATCGCATCCCGTCTCCGGCTGCGCCGTCAGCTCATTGGGGGGGTGAAAAGTCAAGGCACCCATGGCCCTGTCTCCCACACAGGCCAGGCGCTCCAGGACTTCGGGTGCGCGTCTCTGGGTTTGCTGGAAATGCCGGTCTATCAGGCGGCGACCCCAACTGTCCGGCATGGCATCTTCGAAGACGCCAAACAGATCCATGCGCCCCCGTCCGTCGTAGACGTGCATGCCCGGTCGCGAGGGGAGTCGAAAGGGCGAGATCGAGAGCCCCAGCCGCAGGAAGCTTTCGTCGTACTGAAAGACGAAGTCACGCCCCGAGCGCGCCACGGTGCCGACCTTGAGACGGCGTTCGGCATCGAACTGCAGCCTCACCTCCAACGCATGCAGGCTCATGGCGCCCCCTGTTTCGGGGTGCGGATGCGCACACGTTGGCGTGGCCGGCGGGGGGTCTGCAACTCGGAGATATCGCGTGGTAGAGAGGCCTGACGCAAATGTTCCTGCAGACGGGCGTGGACCCCGTCCAGTTCGCCCAATGCCTGCAACACGCGCATGAGATTATCAATGCCCCCTGCGCCTTCGCGCTCCAAGCGCGAAAGTGTCGCCACCGGCACGCCGGATCTGGATGACAGCATCGGCTGCGTCAGATCCTGACGCTGCCGGGATCGTCGCAACCATTGCCCCAACACCTGCCGCGCATCCTGGGGCCGTGTCATGTGAAACGTTCTATCGATGTCATTCATTGCGGCAAGATATTATTACAATTATTGGTAATAGACAATGATTTTCTGAATGAATTACAAAAAGAGAGAATAATATTGGGTGATCCGGATAGATTTTTCGGCTTCTGGCAGGCGCCCAATCAGTCGTTCGCCTACCGCGTCAGTCGTGGAGTTTAAAGATAAAGGTCAGGCGGATGCGCGAGGCGATCGGTTCGCCGCGGCGTGTGGCGGCGACAAAACGGGCGCGCTGGATGGCTTTTTCGGCAGCACGATCGAGTTCCGTGTGTCCGCTCGACGTCACCACCGTGCAGGCGGCGGTGCGGCCCGAGGCCAGGACGGTGGCTTCGATGATGACGCGTCCCTCCTCATTGCGGCGGCGGGCGCTGATTGGATAGACGGGGCGGATGACCGCCCGCGCGGTGGCCTGGATGTCGGCGACGCCGAAGCCCGTGTCCGCGCCGTCCCCCGCCCCCGGGTTGGCGGCGCTGGCGGTTGATTCCAACTCAGCCGGATCGGCCAACATCTCGAGATCCGGAAGGAAGGGCGTTTTGTGATCGGTATCAAGATCGGGTCGGGATTGTTCGAGCGGACGCGCCGCCGTTAGCGGCAGGACTACGGAGGCATCGCGCGCGATCTCTACGGCGCGTGTATCGGGAGGCGGGGGAAGGCGCGCTTCGGGCTCACGGTTCGGCGTTTCGGGGCGAGGAACAGGCGGAGTTTCCGCCGAGGCCGCAGCCCCTGCCGCCGCCGCGACCGCCGTGTCGGCGAGGATGATATCGACAGCGGCAAATGTCAACGTGTCGGGGGTCGGGCGCGTGAGATTCCGCCCGACGAACCATCCGAGAATGGCCGCGGCCATCAGGTGGATCGTCAGCGACAGGACCCAGGAATAACTGTGGTTCAGGGCATTCATCAGGAAGACGCCTGGCCCGGGACGCGCGCGAACACAACGAACCCCATGGAAATGGATGGGGGAAGGCATCTGTTGCCGCGGGGTGACTGTAATGGACGACGGTGTTGCATGGTCTGATCCGGAAATCAGGGGTTCGGGGCCGCGGTCTCGACCTGGAACGCGACGGCGTCGACGCCGCCGTTCTTGAGTTTTGAGAGGAGTTCGATCCCCGGGCCCATGTCGGCCTTCCGGTCCGCACTGATGAGCACCGGTGTGGCGCGCGCGCGCCACGCCGAAACAGCGCCGACCACGGCGTCGTCGAGCGACATGGCGGTGCCGTTCAGCTCGATCGCGTTATCGGCGGTGAGGGTGATGACGATGCGGTCGCCCGGTTCGGCGTCGCCCGCGGCACGGGGGAGGTCGATGCGGACTCCGCGGTGGACCGACATGGAGAACATGGCGTAGATGAAGAAAACGAGGAGGAGGAAGACCACGTCCATCAGCGGGATGATCTCGATCCGGGACGTGCGCTCGTCAAATCCGGAGTCAAGCGCCATGGGCCTTCCCCCTTTCGCAGGCGATGA
>CAZOJL010000140.1:0-9280 GCA_964580075.1 uncultured Akkermansia sp.
CGAATGTCTCCGGACAGGTTCGGAATCCCATTTCAGCCATCTTACCCCACTCGCGGCGCATCACATCGAACGCCAGCCGGCCTTCGCCAATGTGAAAGAGCGCGCCCAGCGTAAAGAAGAGGAAGAACGGCGAGCCAACGGCCACAATGCCGTCGGGCGCTTCCTGCTCCGAGGGCGGTCCCTGTGTGCGGCCGGCCGGCGAGCCGCCGGAAAAGCGACCGCGCTCGACCCGGCGGATAATTTTTCGGACAGCAGCCATTCGCTCCGGCGGCACACAATCGCACAGCGCGGCCAGGGTGTTGGTCTGCTCACTCACGCGCAGGCAACCGTGATATTTTTCCCATGGGAGGATTTGCCAACCTTTCGCCCGGCAGAGAGCCTGATATTGCTGGTACGCCCAGTCGTCGCGCACGGTGTCCACATACGCCTGCCGTTCTTCATTCCAGCACAGTCGATTGATGACCGCTTGGCGCTGTTCCGCTTCCGCCGCATGGGCTTGAGTCTCCTGCGGCAAGCCCAGAGCGGTTGCCATTTCCGCCGCCACGCGCAGACAGGCCACGAGCAGGACATTGTTGGCTGTTACTTCGCCATAGGGTGAAAGATCGTTGCTTCCCCATTCGATCAGGTTCCATGCGCCGGGGATATCGAGCAAGCCGCGCGCGTTCGTCAGCATCCGGCAACGGCGGAGCATGTCCGCGAGAAACCCGTAGTTCTCCTTCAGGTCGTGGGTGTCGCCGCCGTGCAACCAGTGATCCCCGCACTGCAATCCCCAGAGCAGCGCCCACATGGGCAGACCGCCCTCCGGATAATTTGGGAACGCTGCAATCGGCAGATATTTTCCGCTGGTATAACGCGCGTCATGCGGGAAATACTCCTGTACCCATGCCGGCGCCAGCGAACGGCCGACAATGCGGATACACCGCTGATCCAGATCGTACCCGCCATAGGCAAGTTGATTGATCTGCGCTGTGATGCGCGCATCCCCGACCCAGAAAGCCTGCTCATGGCCCGGACAGTCCACGTAGGTGTCGAGCATGCAGACGGCCGCCGTGTCAAGGCTCATGCGATAGGCCTGATTGAGCTGCCAGTCGCTGCATTCGAAACTGCCGGTCTCGGCCGTGGGATAAACCGTGCGGCGGCAGCGCAGCGTATACCATTGCACCGGCCGGCCAAACCCACGGACCGTCACGGAGACGTAACGGAAGCCCCGGCGGATATGCGACGTGAAGGTCTGCAACCCTTCCCGGCAGACATAGCGAAAGCCGTTGTGGCACATCCAGGCGATGCCGTGGGGGTTGATCAGTTCAAAGCCCTGCGTGTCAATGACCGTGCCGGCTGGCGCGTCCACAGTCAGTTCCAGGTAGCCGATCATCTCGCGACCAAAATCCACGATGACGTGCGCGTCGTAGCCTGGCGTCGGGACGAGCGTAGCGGCATCGGGGTGCGCGTGCAGCAAGTTCTGTGGATTCCGCAGGGGCGATGTGAGCGCGGCATCGGCCGGCGCCCGGGGCTGCGCGCGCTGAATCGCCGGATCAAGCAGGCCGCCGCGCACGCTGTAGAAGGATTGCGACCAGACATCGTGGTACACGCTGCTCGGCTCTACGGGCACGGGCACAAACCCGGAGCGCATCGCAACGGGGATCTGGTCCACGGTGCCGGCGGCCAGCATCTCCTCCAGCCCGACCGGCTGCGGAATCGTGTTCGATGTCTCGTGCCAGGGATAGTTGACCGATGCATCTGGAAAGACGTACAGCGCCCAGGCGCCTGTCGGTCCGGACACGATCCGTTGGGAGGAGAAGGACAACTTGGCATCCGTTTCCAGCAACAGTTCCATCTCTATGGCAAAGTATCCGGATTGTTTGACCGTCAGAAGGCTGGTGCCTTCCGGAAGTGTGAATGTTCCCGTCTTCGCATCGGGAACGATGCGCTTGCCATTCAGATGAACGGGATGCCAAATGTTCAGTCGGACCGTAGCCGCGGCAATGACGGTGATCTCCGTGACGTAGACTTTGATGGCCGTGTGATTCGGGGGCGGCGAGCTCAGACGAAAGCGGTAGCCGATCGGAAGCCGCGCCAGTTCGATGGCGGCGAACGACACCGGCAGGACGGGATCGTCCGAGAGCAGGCCGATGCCGCTCGGCTCCAGCGTCGTCCAGGGCGCCAGGCCAACCGGCCCGAGCTCAACGGCGGGCGCCCAGTTTGAATCGTCGAAATCCGTGCCTGTCCAGCCCGGCAGTTCGCGTCGGGCATCGAATCCTTCCTCGCGGCCCAGGAGCAGCCCTTCGCTGAAGGATCGGCCGGCGGCTCCGCTCGTGAATGCCTCGTGCAGGCGAACTTTCCAGCGACGGTCCGTCGCCACCGTGAACGACTGACCCGCGGCATCCTGCCAGCTCAGCGCCGCCAAGATTCCCGGCAATCGGGGGGCTGTGTGCGGCGACTCCGCCCCGGCGGCCGGCGCCAGCACGGCCAGCACATTCGCCACGCCCGGGCGCAGATAGGGCTGCACGTCAACCGTGTCATACGCCTTGCAGAAATCGTAGGAACGGGCCGGCCCGCGCGTGACGAGCGTGCCGTTGACATAAAGCAGATAGTGGAAAGAAGCCGTAATCCGGAGGCTTGCGGCGTGGCAGTCGGCGGGCAGAGCCACGGATCGACGGAACATCAGCCAGGCGTCGCAGGCGTTGCCGTCAGACCAGATCCAGCGTGCAGCGGACGAGAATGGAGCGTCTTGTGCGCGTGTGTTCATGGGGTTGAATTGTGACACACAACAGGCGCAAGGACAAGACTCTTCCGGGTTTGCGGGGGATATCTCAGGGGCCAGGGGCCAGGGTTCAGGGGCCAGGTTTCAGGGTTCAGGGTTCAGGGGCCAGTCAGGCCGCCGGCCTGCGGCCGGATGGGAAACAGGATTGAGACAGGATTTATCCTAAATCCGGCAGTTCGGCTTTATCATTCGCTTTAATTGACCAGTGACAGTGGGCTTCGCACCACATGGTGAGGCCCCTGGAGGCGCATGCAAAACCTCCTTCGTCGGTTCTGCATGCGCGGGCCTTTCTTTATGGACTCAAGACGCCAGGCCTCTGGACTCAGGATGCCGGGGACTGAGTTCAATAACGACCGCGAACCCTCGCAAGCCATCCGACGCTGCCTGGAGTTCCAACGCGCCCGGCTGCCGCCCGGACTGCACAATCACCTGGGCCAATCCATTGAACACGCTGCGCGTCCACGGGTCCTGATCCAAAAACGTGTCCGGCTCATGGCAGGAAGGGTCGCCATTGCCCACACCGATGATCTTGCCGGGGCCCGACAGGGCAAAACGCACTTCGTTTCCGGCCACCGGCACAACGCGCCCCTGCGCATCCAGCACGGCTACCGTGATGACCGACACGTCCTTCCCGTCTGCCGCGATGAGGGTCCGGTCGGACGTCAGGTGAAGGGCCGCCGGCGCGCCGGTGGTCTCCACGCGTTTCTCCGCAATCAACTTGCCCCGCTTGTACCCTTTGGCCAGCAAGGTGCCCGGTGCGTACGGAACCATCCACGACAAGTAGCCCAGCCGCGGCATCACCTTCCGGCCCAGGCTCTGGCCGTTCAGGAACAGTTCGACCGCGTCGCAGTTGCTGTAGCACCAGACGTCGATTTCCTGACCCTCCTTGCCCGGCCAGTTCCAGTGCGGCAGGATGTGGAGCACGGTCCTGGATGTCCACCAGGATTGGAAGTAGTAGAAGCTGTCCTTGGGAAAGCCGCAGGTGTCGAGGATGCCGAAGTTCGAGCTGATGCACGGCCACTTGTCATGCGGACACGGCTCGCCCCGATAGTCGAATCCCGTCCAGGCAAAGGTGCCGGCGAGGAAGGGCCGGTTCTCGAAGAACGGGAGCCACACACGAGAGGGCTTCCCCCACTGGTCGGGAAATTCCAGGTCGTAGGCTGTCACATATCCCTTCGCGGCATCCTTCTCATAGATCCCGCGCGTGGTCAGGACACTCCCCTCTTCGCTGCCCACGATCGGTAGCGCCGGATTGTCGGCATGCAGTTTGTCCATGTCGCCGAGGTGGATGTAGTTCACGCCCATCACGTCCACCACGCCGAAATACCCCTTCCCGCCCCAGGCGGCCGCCGTCACCGGCCGGGTCGGGTCCAGACGCTTGACCAGTCGCGCCATGGGGGCAGCCACGCGGTTGCCCATCTCTGTCCACTGGATCGGTTCCTCGTTGAGAATGGACCAGAGAATGACGCTGGGATGATTCCGGTCCCGGCGGACCAGCCGCTCCAGTTGCCCCAGGATCTCGCGGCTGACGCCCGCCATGCGGTGCTCGTCCATGATCAGCATCCCCAGCCGGTCGCAGGCGTCCAGGAGCTCCGGGGTCGGTGGATTGTGCGACGTGCGAATGGCGTTGCACCCCATCTCCTTGAGTCGCTCGACGCGGTAGGCCTGAAGCCGATCAGGAAGCGCCACGCCCACGCCGGCATGGTCCTGATGGTTGCACGTGCCACGGATCTTCACCGGCTTGTTGTTGAGGAAGAACCCCTTGTCCGGATCGAAGCGGATGGAACGGATGCCGAACGGCGTGTTCAGGCGGTCTACCTCGCACCCGTCTTGCAGCACGATTGTCCGCCAAGTGTAGAGATGGGGCGATTCCAGCGACCAGAGCGCGGGCTTCATGAGCGCCGTTTTCAGCGTCACGTCGCGCTGGCCAAAGGGCGGCAACTCCGCCTTCCCGACCTCGCAGGTCTGCACCACCGTCCCTTGTGCATCGAGCACCTCACCGCGGATCTCAACGGTGGCGGCCAGTTCGCTCTCGTTGACCAGCGCGACCTCGGTTCGGATGGCGGCCCGCCCGCGGCCGGGCTTCGCTTGCACAAATACCCCCCAGTGCGCCACGTGCACGGGTGCCGTCTGGGTCAGCCACACATGGCGGTAGATGCCGGCGCCCTCATAGAACCACCCCTCGAAGTGCGTGGCATCAACCCGGAGGACCAGGGTATTCTTCTCGCCGAACAGGATGTAGTCCGTGCAATCGTACTGGAAACTGCTGTAGCCGCTCTCGTTCCTTCCGAGATAGTGGCCGTTCATCCAGGCGGAACAGTCCCGGAATACGCCGTCGAACTCCACCGTGATGCGCCGCCCGGCATCGGCGGCCGGGATTTCCAGCGTCTTCCGGTACCAGCCGATCGTGGTCGCGGCCGAACCGCGCCCCACCGGCTTGAAGCCGTGATGGAAGACCGACGATTCGTCGAACGGCAGTTCCACCGCCCAGTCGTGCGGCAGATCGAGCAGACGCCAAGCCGTGTCGTCGAACGTGGGACTGCGCACGCCCGCGGAAGCGCCGGTCTTGCTAAATATCGCGTGATCCACGCCGAAATCGAAATCTTGCTTCGGATCCGCGGCGTGCCCGAAGGCAAACCGCCAACCCTCATCCAGCGATAAACGTTGTCTGCTCGTGTGTGTCATGGTCTCTCCTGCGTTCAGGCCTTCATTCCATACATGCGTTCCTTCAGATCCAGATAGTACAGATAGTCGTTCTCGTTCACATCCGGCGGACAGCGATGATCGCAGAATGGGATGTAGCCGCCGCGCGCCACGAGCGGTGCGACGGATTCCAGGTAGGCCTTGATCGCCTCGCGCCCCTTGATCAGTTGGATCTTGTCGATGCCGCCCATGATCCGGAGATCCTTGCCGAATTCGTTCAGCAGGGCGGACGGATGGCCGCCACCCATGACTTCGAACGGGAACAGGCAGTTGATGCCAGCCTTGAGGAACCCCGGAATCAGCGGTCGCACGTCGCCGTCGCAGTCTGTCCACCACAGGTCAATCCCGGACTTGTGCAGCTTTCGCCCGATGCGCTCGTAGCGCGGCACCACCACTTGCGTGAAGAAATCGAGCGAGACGATCGGCCCGTTCTTGAAGCAGATGTCTTCCCAGCCGCCGGCATAGTCGAACTGAATGTGCGGCAGAACTTGATCGAGCAGGTCTTCCACCATCACACACGCCGTTTCGACCATGTCTTCGACCATGTCGGGATAGTCGTAGCAGGCGTAGGCAAGTCCCTCGAAGGTCAGCATGTTGCGGATAGTCCCGATCATCGAGCCGCAGTAGATGCCGAGCGGGTAGTCTCGGTCGTCGGGATGCGCCTTCTTCAATCCGGCGACATCCACCCTGCGGACCGGATCGTCCCGGCGGAACCGCTCCTCTTTGCATCGCTTCCAGTCGTCGGGCGTGACGATGGACGCCTTGATGTAATGCGGTATCGTGTCGTGCCCGTCTTTAGGCACCTCGGCCAGCAGGCCGTCGCCGTTCATCATGATTCGCGTGGTTTCGGTCTCTTCGACGATCTTCGCGGGGAAAGACGGGTGCATCCACGTGTTGAGCCATATCGATTCGACGCGGTCGAAACTGAAATACTGGTTCGCCTCCCATTCCTGCCGGATGTTGTTCCGGGTGAACATAGACCACAGGGAGTAGTTCTCCTCCCAGTAGCCGAACTCCATGTTCACGGTCCGGTCGAACGGCTTGTAGTGCATTTGTGCGTTGAACCGTTCCCGCCCGGTCATGGTTCCCTTCCACGGTTTGCGACACGGTGTGATGGCCATCTGTCAATCCTTCCTTTCGTACGTTTTTCTTCCCCGTTCCCCTTCGTCACGAGTCGCCCGCCAGAAGTGGCATTGACTCGCTTCGCTTGCCAATGCCAGCCCTTGGCGAGCGGAGCGAATCAACACGGTGTGCAATACCCAAACAAACGCAACTTCGTCGAAAGCACCTGGTCCAGTCGCGGCAGGTCTTGCGGATAGACCGAAATCAACCGCTTGCCTTCCTGCTGGTACAGCGTCTGTTTTTTGTACATGCTCATCTTGTACTGCGGCGTGTCGAGCCCCCAATACTCGATATACACATCCAACTCGGGCAGATAGAAATCAGGACGGATCTGAAACTCCGCAATGATGCGGAACTTGGCGTCGTACCGGTAGGCGATGCCCTGTGCCGTCAGCCACTCGGCGATGCGGCGCTCGCCCCCGGACTGCACGAGTGTGCCGTCGCGCGCCTCAATGGTCTTGTTGATCTCGACCTGCGTCTCGAAATTCCGCCGCTCCAGAAACACTTCGTCGAAGCACCGGTCGCAATACACGCGCTGAAAGGCCTGCTGCGACCGGGCGTGCTCCTCCGCAGAAACCTGCGCGTTGCATCGCTGGCAGCGGTGCCTCACCTGCGTCGACACATCTGCGGCAGCTTGCTCAATGGCATCCGCCGTGGTGGCGGCGGCGGCGCGGACGTAGTCGCGCAGGGCCGGATTGCGGGCCAGATCGCGCAAGTCCTGCACGTGCGCCCCGGCCGATCCGGCGTATTTCTTCAGCGCTCGGATGGCATATTGCTGCGTCTGCGGGTGGCGTGCCTTCATGGCCAGCGGCGCCAGCGCGGCCACGGCCGTTCCGGCATCCGCGCCAAATTCAGCCAGCTTGCCGATGGCCGAAACCGCCAGCCGCTGCACCTCGTTCGAGGGCGTGCGCAGCAGGTCGATCAGCTCGGGCAATACCGCGGCGTCGCCGCTGCGCCCCAAGGCCAGCACACGCCGCATGGCAGCTTGGTGGGCTGCCGGAAGCATGGGACTCTTCATGGCGCAGCGCCTTCCGTTGGCGAGCGAAGCGAGTCAACACGAACCGCCCAATCAATGGCAAACACGCAACCAGTCGTTGCGGCTGCCCTCCGCCCGCACACCGTCAAGACCGCCCTGGCCGCATCCCACGACCAGATGCCCTGCGCGGTGCCACCATCGGCGCGCGTCAGCACCTCAGAGCCGCATAGCACCCGCTTCGGCGCCGCCGCCAAGGCCCGCACCTCCAGATCCCATGTCCGCTGCTCCGGCATGCCGCGATACGTCCCCGCCGCCGATCCGATCTCGATCCGCAACCCGGTCGCATCGGTGGTGCAGGTGATCGGCGTGGTCGCGATCTCGTCGCCCTGGTAGCGCAGCGAGGTGCCATCGTCCTCTAGCAGTTCAAACCGCGAGCTTCTTCCCTTGGCAGGCGGGAAGACCGTCAGAGACAGCCGGTCGGGTGCCGGGCCGCTCTCGATCCACTGACACTCCTGCTGCATGGGCAGCACGCCGCCTTCGCGCAGGAAGAGCGGCAATACGTTGACGTCGGAAACGTCGTGGTTGATCACCTGACCGCCCTCGTATACACATCCGGTCCACCAGTCCATCCAGCGTCCGCCGACCGGCAGATAGATCGGCAGGGCGGTGACATCCGCACAGACCGGCACCACCAGCAGTTCGCTGCCGAAGAGGTACTGGTACGGCCACTGGTCGGCGTTGCAGGTGGCATCGTCGGGGAACGCCAGGAGCATGGGCCGGCAGATCGGCATGCCGACGCGGTAGTTCAGGAGGGCGTGTGAGTAGAGATACGGCAGCAGGCGATAACGGAGCAGATGGTGTTTCCGGATGCTGGCTTCTGCGGTCGGTCGGTCGGTCGGCCCGAGTTCCTGCGGGGCCTCGGTCTTTGTCGCCACGTTGTCGTAGCGGATCAGGTCGGCCATATTCCACGACGGCATGCCGCCATCCCAGGGCTTGGCCGTATGCGAGCGGGAGAAGGCCAGGAAGTCGGTGAACTGCAGCCAGCGCGCTTGGATCTTCCAGTCCAGCCCCATGGAGTCGGTGGTGATGTAGCTATAGCCGCGCATGCTGCCATACGTGTTGGTGATGGCGCGCACCTGCCACTTCAGCTCATCCCAGTCGTAGGCGCAGTCGCCGACCCAGTCCATCGGATAGCGCCGGCCGCCGATCAGGTGGTCCCACGGCCAGCGCTTGACGGGGAAGTTGTCCCAGCAGCGGACGCGGAACATCTCGTACGCGCCCAGCATCAGGGCGCGTCGCTCGGAGCCCAGATCCTTCTGCATGCCGGTGTAGATCACGGAATCGGTGATGTCGTTACGGCGGGTGTCTTGCCAGACGCCCCGGACCCCCTCGGCCATCCGCTCGCGCAGCTTGGACCACCAGACCTCTTCGGCATACTCCTTCTGCGTCCATGCCTGATGCGCGCGGTTGGGGAACTTGGGCGCGCTGTGGTAGATCAGCATCACGTCGAAATGCATGGCGCGCAGCTCCGCGACCATGGCCTCCGGCGTCAGGGGCGTCTTGTACTTCGGCGCCCAGTCGAGACTCTCGCCCATGCGCGGGCCCTTGTCCGTGAAGACCGCGTCGCCCCACTCGAAGTCGAGGATCAGCGTGTCGCACGGGATCCCGCGCCGGCGCATTTCGCGCGCCACGGTCATCAGCCGCTGCTGCGAGCCATG
>CAZOJL010000141.1:0-9221 GCA_964580075.1 uncultured Akkermansia sp.
CAGTCCCCGGCATCTCGAACCGGCGCAGGCGCGGGCGATCAGCGACATCCTGCCGCCGACCGTCGCCCGGGTCGGGGTTTTTGCCGATGCCGACGCCGACACCATCCTGCGCACGGCCGAAACGGCGGGTCTCACCGCGATCCAGCTCCACGGGCCGCGATCGCTCGCCGCGCTTCCGCGGCTCCTCCACACGCCCTACCGCCTCATCGCCGTCCTGCGCACGACAGAGGGGCTGGTCGAGGCGGCCCGCGCGCTGCCCGACACTGCGGGCCTTCTCGTCGAATGCGGACGGGGCGTCCTGCCCGGCGGAAATGGCGCCGTCTGGGAATGGGGAACGGCCGCCCCCCTCGCCGCCGTACGGCCCTTCGCCCTCTCCGGCGGGATCACCCCCGAGACGGCGGTCGCGGCGATGCGCGCCGCACAGGCCAGCGCACTGGACATCAGTTCCGGCGTCGAGTCCTCCCCGGGCCGTAAAGACCTGTCCCGCGTCTGCCTCCTCATCAGCCGCCTCACCGCGGCGTGCGCCGACCTCCCCGTCCCCGCCACCCCTGTCTTTCGAAGCCGCGGGGTTTCCGCGTAGCCGGTACTTTTGTAGCGGCGAGGCTCGCGCACCCCGGCCGTTTTGCAAGCGCCTTCAGGTTCCTCTCCATCATCAGCGGCGCGGTGGAGACGCAGGGCAGACGCATCTTAATCTCACCGCAAAAGCCGCCACTGTGCGGTTTCACTCGGATGCCTCGCCCGTGAATACACGGACGGCATGCCGGTGAAACCGCTGAATAACGGTAATCAAAACGGAGAGGCGCTTTTCCATTGGCAGACGGCAACGAGATGTAATCATACAGCATTCCGGTAATCATGCAACCTGATCCCCGACACCTGATTCCCGGCAGTCAAGAATCTTGGGATTGCTTCTCAAGCGTAAACAAACTATCATTATGACCAAATGAAGAGCGTATATATAGAGACATCCATCCCGAGTTATCTGACGGAAGCTGATGCCCTGCATGTCGCAATAGCAAGTGTTCACGCTATTGACTACTTGCTAACCGTCAATCATCAGGATCCCCTATTCAAGAGCGGGATCTGGGATGCCATGTGGCGTGGAGACGTCCAACCAGCAAATGCTCGATTCTGCTTACGCCGCGCGAAATTTGCGACGTTGGGGCACTGGAGGAAGGCGCCGAATGAAGAACAGAGAAGCCGTTGACCGTTTCTGCGAGAAGATCGGCCCCAACACGTTCGAGGCACTCCGGGAGCGTTTGCAGAATGCCAATGCACACATCGCCGAACGTGGTCTGAGAGACTATGCAGGCAGGAAACTGCTCACGGGATACTCGTATGGCGAGTTTTATGACTGGGATTTGTACTTCGAGAATCTGTACTTGTCGTACTACGGCATCAACACCTTCTGCCGCACTAACCTTGAAGTGTTTCTTGACAGGCAGATGGAGAACGGGTTTACGTCTCGCACACTGATCGAGCCCCGACACCATCAGCATTTCAAGCCGTTCATGGCGCAGCTCGTCTTGCTCGATCTGCGGCAAACAGGAGATACATCCTGGTTTGACGGGCCGATCTTTGATCGACTCGTAAGATACCTTGACTACTGGATGTGGTACTGTGACCTCGACAAGAATGGGCTTTGCGTTTGGGATAGTGCCGATCACAGCGGGATGGATAATCAAATGGCGCGGGCTGGTGTGTGCGGCTCGTGGACTGTGGAAGGTGCGGATCTGAATGGTTATCTGGTTCGTGAGATGAAGGCTATGGCCGTACTGGCCGACCGTCTCGGCAGGCCCGAGATGGGGGCCAGCTACCGAAAGATTGAAGAGAAGATATGGCGCGCCATGGATGCCGCGTTGTGGGATGAAACGGATGGATTCTACTACGACCGGAACGAGCGAACCGGAGAGCTCGTCCGTGTCAAGTCAATCGCCGGCCTGATACCACTCTGGCTCGGCATGATACCACCGGCGAAAGCGGCACGACTGGTTCAGGATCATCTGCTGAACACACAGGAATTCTGGCTCGAGTATCCTGTGGCAGCATGGTCGAAACAGGAGCCTGATTATGACCAGGATGCGAATGATTGGGGGTGCAACTGGCGCGGGACTACCTGGATCCCCACGAACTACATCGTGATGCATGGGTTGATGCATCACGGCTATCAGGATGCCGCACTCGAGCTTGCTTACCGCACGTTCGACATGGTGCTTTCCAGGAACAAGGTTACACGCGAGTACTACAACGCTGAAACCGGTGCAGGAAAGGGGCTGGATCCGTTCTGGGGCTGGTCATGTCTCGCGTATTTCATGCCACTGGAATGCGAGATGGGATATCATCCAGCAGCAATAACCGAAGAGCCGATCATCCCGCTGGCTCACGAACTGGGCATCGATTTCCCGGCTCTTCCACAACAAACGGATGGAGAAGCGACTCATCCGTAGCGTTCGGCAGGATGACCAGGATATGATTGAACAATACGATGTGATCGTCATGGGCGGAGGAACCGCCGGCGTTGTGGCGGCCATCCATTACAGCTAAACCGTCGCCGCACTGGCCATCAGCTCAGGCGTCGAGTTCGCACCGGGCCGTAAAGACCTGTCTCGCGTCCGCCTCCTCGTCAGCCTCATCACCGCAGCGTGCGCCGACCTCCCCGTCCCCTCCACCCTTGTCTTCCGGAGCCACAGGGGTTCCGCGTAGCCGGCGGTGGGGTCAAGATCAAATGCCGGAGGGCAGCAATTCTAATTACGGCAGCCGCTATCGGGATCCAAATCGGGATCGAAATCGACGAAAAAAGCGAGAACTCGACCCCGATACCGATAGCGATAGCGATTTCGATTTCGACTGTACGGATGCGCTCTAATTAGAATAACTGACCCCTTACGAGAATCCGATTGCCGCCTGACCTGTTGTCGGTTATTCTTAACTGCCTGATCTCGTAGCATCACACGTGATCCATGGCCACACGCTGTATAGATACCGGGGACATTGCGATCGTCGGCATGGGATGTCGGTTCGCAGGCGTTGCCTCTCCCGCCGCACTGTGGGAGCAGGCCATGGCTTGCCGTGCCGATTTCTCCGACCATCCTGACCCGGCGGCGGCGCGTTTTGTGGATCCCTCCTCGACCCACTTCGACCGGTTGCCGACGCTGCGCGGCGGTTTTCTGAAGGGGTTGTACGCCGTGGAGCCCGATCTGCCGCTCCTCACGGCGGGGGAGATCGGCAGCGAAAATCCGGACGAGTTGTTTTTGGCGCAATTGGTCACCGATGCACTGCGCGACGCCGGCTTCACGGTGCGCAATGCCCCCGCGGGCCGCCTCGCGCTTGCCGTCGGCTACGCACCGCCATTCACGCCCGCTTCGACCGCCTGGCTGATGCAGACTTACGGCGTCGATCAGATCACCGCCCTGCTGCACCGTTTCTTCCCGGACGCTTCCGACAACGACCGCTTCGCACTCCGCATGCAGCTCAAGCAGGCTTTGCCGGCGGTTGGTGAGTCGACCATCCGGCACGCGTTTCCACACGCGCTCGCGGCTCACACCGCCAGCCGCTTCGGATTTTCCGGATCCGCCACTGTCGTCAATGCGGGAAGCGTCTCCACATTGGCGGCGATCCGGACGGCGGTCGACGACCTGCGCATGCATCGCAACGATCTGGCGCTGGTGGCCGCCCTCCAGGGTCCCCTCCCCCTCGCCGCGCTTTTTGGCATCGCCGCCGTCCACCCTCTCACCCCCCACGGCTCGCCGCAGCCTTTCAGCCGTGATGCCGCCGGGACACTTCCAGGAGAAGGCGGCGGCGTGCTCGTGCTGCGACGGCGGCGCGACGCCGAGCGAAACGGCGAACGGATTTATGCGCTGATCAAAAGCGTCGCCCTCGCCTCGGGCGGCGCGTCTCCGCCAGCGGCGTGCGGCGCGGCCACCCTGTTGGAGCACGCATATCACGACGCGTTCCAGGAGGCCGACATTTCGCCCGAGACCTGTGCCTACGTCGAAACGCACGGTTCGGGTGTCGCCAGCGAGGATGGCGCCGAATTGGCGTCCCTGGCCGCCCTTTTCGGCGGGCGGAAGGGATTTCGGCCTGCGATTGCGCTCGGCACGGCCAAGGCATCGATCGGGCATGCGCTGGCCGCTTCCGGGCTGGCCGGCGTGTGCAAGGCGGCCTATGCGCTCGCGCTCCGGATCATTCCGCCCACCATCACGGTCGACCGTCCCCATCCCCTCCTGACACAGGCCGGAGCCCCGTTCTACCTCCCGGCCGAACCCCGGCCCTGGATCCGGAGTCGCAACCTCTCACCCCGCCGGGCGGGCGTCACCGCGTGGGACAGCGAGAGCCTTGCCGCTCACTGCCTCCTCGAAGAACACCCGGAGGCCCTATGAACGGCGCGCGGGCAGCCCATGCAGTCGTGCACTCGGAACTCTGCCTGATCGGCGCGGAGACTGACGAGGCGCTGCATGGCGCGGTCGTCCAGTTGCTGACGTTTCTCGATCACGCGCCCGCCGTCGCGCTTCCCGATGTGGCTTTCACCACCTCCCTGATGGCGCGCCAGCTCCCCGTCGTACTGGCGGTTGTCGCGCATTCCATCGCCGATCTGCGCGACAAACTGCGCGCTTCCGAACGCAAGCTGCGGGAGGGCGTATCGCGTATCCGCAACAAATCGGGCGTCTACTACAACCGAGAGCGGCTCCGGCACCAGGGCGGCCGCATCGCCTTCGTCTTTCCCGGCGAGCTTTCCCCGTATCCGCAGATGTTGAGCGACCTCTGCATCGCCTTCCCGGTGTGCCGCGCCGCGTTTGACGAGACCGACGACGCCTGCGCCGGATTCCCCGACATGCTGCTGATGAGCGAATGGGTCTTCCCCGCCTCCCCCGCCTCCCGCAGTGAACCCGACAACCCGCTCTTCACCCTGACCGGCGCCATGCTCGCGGCGCACACCGCCAACACCGCGCTGGCCCGCCTCTTCAACCTGCTTGCCATCAAACCCGACGTCGTGGTCGGCCACAGCATCGGTGAGTTCGCGGCTCTCGAAACCGCCGGTTGCTACGGCGACCTCTCCAGCACACGCCGCATCGCCATGCTGCGCGACGGCATTTCCCTCCTGTCGCATCTCGACAATCACGCCCGAATCCCCGAAGCCGTGATCATCGCCATTGAAGGGGTGTGCGGCCAGGAGCGTGTCCGAGACTGGGTCGCCCGTTATCCCGGCCGCGTCGCCCCCGCGATGCAGAACGGCCCCTCGTTCATCCTCCTGGCGCTCGCGCCCGACATTGCTCCCGAGATCCGTGCCGCGCTCGACCGTGACCGCATCCGCCACACGGTCATGCAAATCCGTCTGCCGGGCCACACCCCCTGGTTTGCGCACGGGATTCAGCCGATCGAGCAGCATCTCTCAACCTGGATCACCCATCCGCCCGTTCTGCCGCTGTACTCATGCGCCATCGCCGCCCCCGTTCCCGGACGCGCCTCGGGCGTGGTCGCGGCATGCCTCGGACAATGGACACAGACCGTCCTGTTTGATCAGACCGTCGAGGCCATGTATGCCGACGGCATCCGTATTTTCATCGAAGTCGGCGCCCGCGGCCTGCTGGCGCCCCAGATCGTGGAACAGTTGGCTGACCGGCCCCATCTGGCCCTGGCGGCAAATCGCATCCATCGCTCCGCGATGCTCCAGTTTCATCATGTTCTGGCCCAACTCGCGTCGCACGGCGTCGCCTGCGACGCCGCGGCGCTCCACCGCCACCGCGGATCCCGGTCCCTGACGTTTGATCGGCCCGAGGCGGTGCAGCCGCGCACCGTCACCGCTGTGCGCCTGAGCGCCAAACTCCCTGAAATCGCTCCGTTCGATCTGCCGTGCGCGGTTGTCTCCGGGCGCTCCGGTTCGCGCGCGCACATCCCGCTCCCGCCCACGAAAATCAGGCGCAGCGATTTCGGATCCGACTGTCCACTGCTCGTGTCGGCCGAGATCGTCTCCGAAAAGCCCGGCGCTTCGATCGATCTGCTGAAAACCCTTTCCCCCGATGACTACCCGTTCCTGCGCGACTGTTCGCTCGGAACCGACCGCTCGGCGCCCGAGGAGACGCGTCTTTACGGTCTCCCCGTCCTCTCCATCACCACCAGTCTGGAACTGATGGCCGAGGCGGCACGACGCCTCGTGCCGCGCAAACGGCTTGCGCAGGCGCTCAACATCCGCGCGCAACGGTGGGTCGGGTTGGTGCGTAATGCCAAACGGCTGAACATCAAGGCCGATGTCGTCGACTGGAACGACAAGCGAACCATCGCCGTCCATGCGCGCCTGTTCGACCCCGAAGAGGCCTTGCAGTTCACCACGCACTTCGCCGAGGCGACGTTCCTGTTCACGAATTCATCCGCGCGAGACGAGCGCGTGCTCCCGCCGCCGCTTCAGGACCCGCAACCGGTCGACTGGCCCCGGAGCGAGATCTATCCGGACCGCCTGGTCCAGGGGCCTCTGCTGCAATCGATCAGTCACGTCACGCAGCGCGGTACGGACGGGTTGGATTATGAGCTGGAGGTACTGCCTCGCGCAGGCATGGTTCGCCATACAGCCATCCCCCTCTTCACCTGCTGGCCGCAGCTTCTTGACGGAATCGGATCGGGCGTGATGCTGTTGCATGCGACCGAGGCGTTTAACGGCCTGATCTCCCTGCCCTTCCACATCCGCGGCATCCGCTTTCTGACGGCCACGTTTGCCGAGGGCACCCGCCTCCGGTGCTATTTGCGGATCAAGGCCACCACGCCCAAATCGCACATCGTGAACATGCAGGTCACCGACGGTCGTGGCCGCCTGCTGGTGGACATCACTGGCTGGGAAGAACTCCAGTGCCAGGTGACGCCGCCGCTCCACCGGCTGGTCATGCGTCCCCGCGACAGTTATCTCTCCCAAGCGCTTCCCAAAACGCTTTTTGGAGACGTGGCCGCACCCGTGGTCGGCGGCATCGTAACCGAAATCCCCCTGCAGACCTTCGAGATGAACCAGGAAATCTGGCTGCAGGCTCTCGCGTTCACGGTCCTCAATGCCGCCGAACGCGAGGAATGGCTCTCCATGAAGGGCGCGCCGGGGCGCCGCGTCGAATGGCTGCTCGGCCGCACGGCGGCCAAGGACTGCGTGCGGCGCTATCTGCTCGACTGCCATCAGCAACGGTGGTCCGCCGCCGATATCCCGATCTGGGCTGACGACTCCGGCAAGCCGCATCCGCACGGTGCGTGGCAGGATCGGACGCCCCTCTTCATTGATCTCTCAATCGCCCACACACCGGGCCTCATCGCCGCCGCCATCGCCGCCAATGCCCGGATCGGCATCGACGTCGAACGGGTCAGCCGTGACCTGAGCGAGGATCTCACCCGCGGGGTCTTTACCCCCGAGGAACACGAATTGGCCGCACGCTCCGGCGAAGGCCCCATCGCCATCCTTCGCTTCTGGTGCGCCAAGGAGGCGCTCTCCAAGGCGCTTGGAACGGGCATCCGCTACAGCCCGAGCGATTTGCGCGTCCGCGAGCTGGATGCTGCCACCGGCTCCCTGCGCATGGCGGTCACCGGACAGTGGCTCGACGCCTTTCGCCAGCTCCGTGGGCACGCGATCCCGGTCAAGACCACGCTGTTCCAGGAACACGTCTTCGCCACCTGCGTCCTCCCCCTCGGCATCTCGGGTGGCGCCGTCTGAGTCTAATGACACTTACGTAAGGGGTTTTTGCTCTCTCTTGATCTTAATCCTAATCTTAATCTTAATCCTAATCTTAATCTTAATCTTAATCCTAATCTTAATCCTAATCTTAATCTTAATCCTAATCCTAATCCTAATCCTAATCTTAATCCTAATCTTAATCCTAATCTTGATCTTAATCTTAGAGGCGCTTGCAAAACCCTTGGAAGCGTCGGGAATCAGGGTTCAGGATGCCAGGGTTCAGGCCGGGAACGCCTCCTGAACCCCGAACCCTGAACTCTACGCTTGCATAAACCGGAGGTTTTGCAAGCCCCCCTCCTCGGGGGCTACAGCCGGATCAGATCGCGGTGCGCGCCGTCGTCATGAGGGTTGACGTGGATCATCACGTCGCCCACCTCCGGATGGTTGCGGAACACCAGCCGCTTCACTTGCTCCGCGATAGCGTGCGAGGCCAGCACGGTCAGTTGCGAATCGATCTCCAATTTGAGATCTATGATGAGGAACTGCCCGGATCGACGACCGCGGATCTCATGCACATGCTCCACCCCCGCAATCGTCGCCGCGTCACGCTTGATCGCATTGAGCGCGCTGGCGGGCAGTGCCGCGTCAACCAGCTCGTCAAACGCCCGTTTGAACGTTGCCATGCCCATGTGGAGGATGAACAGCGCCGTCAACACGGCCATGGCCGGGTCAAAATAGAACCACCCGCACACCGCCGCGCCCGCGCCGAGCGCGGTCGCCACGGAGGAGAGGGCGTCTTTGCGGTGATCCTGCGCCAACGCCTCCAGCGTCGGACTTCCCAGCAGGCGCGCGCGCCGCCGGGTGTAACGGGCGGCGGCCATTTTCGAGACGACCGTCACCAGCGCGACGGCCGGCGCCGCCCAATGCACGGTTTCGACCTTGTGCATGAAGATCACATGGAAGGAGTCGCCGATGATCCACAGGCCGGTGGCCAGAATGCCGATGCCCACCAGCAGCGCCGCCAGACTCTCGATCTTGCCGTGGCCATAGGGATGATCGGGATCGAACGGTTTGCGGCTCATGCGCATCGCCCACAGCATCGCCACCGAGATCAGAAGATCGCATCCGCTCTCCACCCCGTCGGCCCGCAAGGCGGCCGAGTGACCCCAGATGCCGACGCCGAATTTCGCCAGCAAGAGCATCACGTTGAGCGCCACGCCCATCAGGATCACGTGGTCGGCCAGATCAAAGCGGTCTTTGCGATTGACGTTCGATTTCATAATTTTCAAAGGGGGTGACCGCCGCATCAAACGACGACAGCCCTGTCGTATCCACCGGATCGTTATGCCGTAACGCCATGCTCGCTCCGTTCATGATGGCCCCGCTCACGACGCCACCCTCAAACCGTCTTGACCACGTGGAGAGATTACAGCGTCAACACGAAGGCTGTCAACTCTCACCAATTCTCATTATGAGGCTATTGGGTCATCGGGGTCGGGGTCGGTATCGGAATCGGGGTCGAATTTTCGTTGGTTTTATCGATACCGATACCGATACCGACCCCGACGCCGATGGTCCCATC
>CAZOJL010000142.1:0-9192 GCA_964580075.1 uncultured Akkermansia sp.
TTACGATTAGGATTATGATCGGAAGCATCGCTTAACTTAGCGCCATTCGGGACGGGTCTTCTCTCGTTTCTTCGACACGTCGTTGCGCGCCATTTCCTTCTCGCCCAATCCAATTGCGCCAGATGAACCGGCATTAGAATGATAAAAGGAGTGTCCCTTATAAGTCTCTCTGATCCCCTTCCCTTGCCCTTCCCCTTGGCTTTTTTGAGGCTGGCAGATCGCAGCGTTTTCCGCTACTATTCCTCAATCTCATGTTCTATTCGATCATACAAGAGAGAACCCGTAGTTGGGTCAACGCGCCAACCTGTCCGGTTGCGCCGGTTCTGGCTTACATCCGCCAGCGGGCAGCGTTTCGCGAAACGCAGATCGCCGCCATCGAAACCTACCTTTTTCTCAAGATCGAAGGCCGGGGCCGCTCGTTGGCGACACTCTTTTCCGAAGGCTTCTTCAACCGTGATGAAGACCTCGCCCTGGCCCGCATCAGCCAGATCGCTCGCGAGCGTTTTGCATCAGACCCCGCCGCCCTCGCCCTTTTCCAACTCTGCTCCTCGCTTGAACAGGCGAAGGGCGTCAAGAACCGCGGTCTGGCGGACGCCTTCGAACGCCACCTCACCGCGCACCCCGGCACTGACGATTTTTCCGCAGCGATTCACGATATCTTTTACAAGGCCGATTACGCCGACTACCTGTTCTCGCTCCCCATGGGCGCGGGCAAGACGTTCCTCATGGCGGCTTTCATCTACATCGACCTCTATTTTGCGATCAATGAACCCGATAACCCGGCCTTCGCCCGCAATTTCATCGTGCTCGCCCCGTCCGGCTTGAAAAGCTCCATCATTCCCAGCCTGCGCACCATCGAACACTTCGACCCATCGTGGGTGCTTCCTGAACCCTCGGCCTCCACGATCCGCAAACTCATCAAGTTCGAGGTGCTCGACCAGCCCAAATCCGCCAAGAAGAGCAACCGCGCCCGCAACCCCAACGCGCAGAAGGTTGCCGCGCACATGCCTTTCGAAGACCTCACCGGCCTCGTGCTTGTCGTTAACGCTGAAAAGGTCATCCTGGACCGCGTGGAGGTGGACGCCAACCTGCAACTGGTCGAGCGTAACGACGAGGAGAAGGAACGGCTCGCCAACGAACTTCGCCACCTGATCGGCAAGATCCCCCGCCTCCAGGTCTTCATCGACGAAGTCCAGCGGGCCGCGAGCGGCGATATCAAGCTCCGCGCCGTGGTGAACGGCTGGTGCCATTCCGGTCAGATCAGCGCCGTTCTTGGTTTCTCCGGCACACCCTACCACGACACGCCACGCACGGTTCAGACCGGCCCTGTCGCGCTTCAGTCCGCAACCATCGCCAACACGGTCTATTACTATCCGCTTGCCACCGCCATTGCCGAGTTCCTTAAAAAGCCGAAACTCGAAGTCGCCGCGGGGCTTGAATCCATCGAAATCGTCCGCACCGGCGTGGAACGCTTCATGCGCGAGTACGGCGCCAAGGCCTATGCCAACGGCGCCTGCGCCAAACTCGCCGTCTATTGCGGCACCATCGCCCGCCTGGAGGAAGAAATCTATCCGCTTCTGGTCGGCGATCTGGGCATTACGGCGGAACGCATCCTCAAGTTCCACCAGGGCAACAAGCACCATCCCATCGCGAAAGTGGCTGCCGCCGAATTCGCCCTGCTCGACGATCCCTCCTCTCGCAAGCAGATTGTCCTTCTCGTGCAAATAGGCAAGGAGGGCTGGGACTGCCGCAGCCTCACCGGGGTGATCCTCTCGCAGGAGGGCGACTGTCCCAAAAACATGGTTCTCCAGACCTCCTGCCGTTGCCTGCGTCAGGTCGACGGCGCTCCGGACGAAACCGCGCTCATCCTCCTAAACGAAGCTAATGCCAAGGTGCTCGACAAGCAGCTCGCCGAAGAGCAGAACACCAGCATCAAGGAACTCAACGAAATCCGCTCGGCCGCGCCCGTGCCGTCCGTACCCCGCTTTTCGCGCATGGAGCATCTCAAGCTCCCGCCCGTCACGTTCTACCAGCTCAGGATCGAATACCTCACCATCAAAACGGGCGAAGACCCGGACACGCCCGGCACGCTGGGCGCGCTCAACCCCGACAGCCCCGCCTTTAAATCCGAAGCCTCCATCACCACCCGCTACCTGAACGCGCGCCATGCCGACGACAATTTTGCGTTCAGCGTCACCCGCGAGACCGACATCGTCACCGAGCAGTTCGGCGGCCGCGCCTCCTGCTCGTCATGGATGAACGATATCGTCCGCGAAAGCCTCGGTGACCTCACCGCCGCATCCCTGTTCCCTTACCGTCCCCAGCTTCAAGCCATCTTCTTGCGCATCACCTGCAGTGGGAACGGCCAATGCCGCTACAACACCCTGTTCGATCAATCCGCCATTCGTTCCGCCATCCGCATGGCCTTCCGCGTCCACCGCGAACTGCATTGCCGCGAGGATGTTATCGAAAAGTCTGCCTCGCTGCTACTCGTGAACAAACTCAAGAACGTTCCGCTCCATCCCTTGCTCTGGCCGGATCAGGAGAACTGTCGCGCTATCCTGCTGGCCGATTCCCAGCCTGCCGCGCAACCGAGTGATCCCACCGCATTGGAACAGAAGAAAACGAAATTGCGCGAAACCGCCACCGAACTTGGCAATCCCGAACTTGCCGAATTCTGGATCAAGCAGTTGCTGGACGCCGAAGCCCTCCGCACCGGCAGCCTCGAAACCAAAGAACGCACGCTCCATTACCTTCCTTTCGACTTTAGGCAAAGTGACTTCGAGCGCGGCATTATCGACCGCATCCTCCCGCTCTCGGTCTTCAAGAACGCCGGACTCGAAATCTACTACAACGGCGAACGCAACCTCACCGAGTTCAAGATCGACTGCTACGCCAAGCGCGGCCGCGCCTGGCGCCGGGTCGGCTTCTACACCCCGGACTTCCTCATCATCCTCCGCGATGTCAACCGCGCCATCCGCAAGGTGCTTATCCTCGAAACCAAAGGCTTGGGCTTCGCCGAACAGACCGCCTTTACCGACCGTCGCGCCTTCATGGAGAATGATTTTATCCGGCTCAACAATGAAAAGTTTGGCTATGAGCGCTTTGACTTTCTCATGTTGCGCGACGACGTTCCCATGCCCCAAAACCTCGCCACGCTCGCCGCACGCATCAAAACCTTTTTCTAGGAGGAATGCCCCATGATCACTCGCATTGAAGCCTTGAACTATCGATGTCTGAGAGACATCTCGGTGCCGCTTTCGCGGTTCCATGTGCTGGTCGGTCCCAACGCCTCCGGCAAGACCACTTTTCTTGATGTGATCGGTTTCATGCGCGATCTCGTCACAGAGGATATTGATGCCGCCCTCTCAAAACGGACGCAAAACCCCGCAGAGCTGCTTTTCGGTCGTACAGGTGATGGGTTCGAACTGGCTGTAGAGGCACGAATTCCACAGCCGTTGATCGACAAACTTATCGGTGCAAATAGTCCCGCCTTCGATACAATTCGCTACGAGATCGCGATCGGCTTTGATGAAACCCAGCGTCAATTCGAATTCAAGGCCGAACAGTGCCTTCTCCTAAAGGCCCAGCCGTCATCACCCGTCACGCACACGGAGTTTCCCGCCGCGCGCATGCCCCGAAAGAGCTTGCTCCACACGGCCCGTCAAAGTTCTGAGAAAGTCATCCTCAAGAAGAACCCAGCAGGCAACGACAGTTTCAACAATGAATTCACTACGGTGCCTAGCAAAGGCTGGTCGCCGTCCTTCAAGTTGGGCACCCATAAATCCGCCTTACGCTTCTTGCCTGCCGATGAGGAGGTTGCGCCGATCACCCTCTGGTTCCGACAGCTTCTGGCCACAGGAATCCAACCCATCATGTTGAACAGTATCGCGCTAAGGGATCCCTCTCAACCGTCCAAAGCAAATGGTTTCCTGCCCGACGGCTCCAATCTGCCTTGGGTGATCGCCCGTTTTCGCCAAGAACGACCCGATGCCTTTCGGGATTGGATCGCACACTTGCGCACCGCGCTGCCCGATCTTTCCGATATTGAAGTGATCGAGCAGCCTTGGAATCGCTTCACCTATCTGGTCTTTCACTACGAGAACGACCTGA
Organism: uncultured Akkermansia sp.; assembly: GCA_964580075.1. Classification (GTDB taxonomy): domain Bacteria; phylum Verrucomicrobiota; class Kiritimatiellia; order RFP12; family JAAYNR01; genus VGWG01. Next base: position 4,114 of record CAZOJL010000142.1, read on the forward strand.
AGGTTCCCTCTTGGTTCGTCTCCGACGGAACATTGCGTCTTGTCGCCTTGACGCTTCTCGCCTATCTGAATGATGACGAGGGCATCTATCTGGTTGAGGAGCCGGAAAACGGCATTCACCCCCAGGCGATTTCTGCCGTGTGCGACGCGCTATCCTCCGTTTACGGTGCACAGGTTCTATTAGCGACACATTCGGCGATTGTCTTAAACGGAGTGGACGCCGCACACGTCCTTTGCTTTGCCAAGGACGAGAAAGGTGCGACGGCTATCGTGTCTGGCCGTGACCATCCGAATCTGAGTCAATGGAAGGGTAGCGTCAGCCTCGGCACCCTTTTCGCTTCGGGAGTTCTGGGCCAATGAAAGATCTTGTCATACTCGCAGCCGATAAGGATATGAAGGTCACGCTGAGCGCCTTGCTGAAGCGCACGCAAGCCCTGCGGATTCGCCCCATTACGTACGATGTGTGGAACTACCCCAACCATGACTCCGCATGCGTTTCGGAAGGCGTAGCCTACTTAAACGGCTTTCAAGGCAGATATTCGCACGCATTGTTGATTTTCGATTATGAAGGCTGCGGAAAGGAGCCGCGATATACACTCGCGGAACTGGCAGATTCATTGGTGCGGCAGTTTCAAGAGGGCCCGTGGAAAAGGGAAGCCCGCGCAATCATCATTAACCCCGAACTCGAGAGTTGGATCTGGAGCGACTCTCCGCATGTCGCGGAAATCATCGGATGGAAGGACAAGACGCCCGCCCTCAAAACATGGCTCCAAACGCAGGGATGGCTGTCGGCGCAGCTAGGTGCGAAGCCCGAACGCCCTAAAGAAGCTTTCCGGGCGGCATTGCAAGCGACTCGGAAGTCCCCCGGTTCTCACCTCTTCCAGCAGTTGGCCGAGACGGTCAGCTTCCAACGTTGCGCTGACCCCTCTTTTGCTATGTTCTGCCAGACTCTGCGCGAGTGGTTCCCCAAAGAGGATTGATTTTATGCCCGTTGACTACATTCCCTATTTCCCCCAGCCCATCGAAGGTCAGGCCGTGCTCGACAATTTCGTCCGCACCCGCCGCCTGCTCAGCTACCGCGACAACGACAAGGTCCTGCGCCGCATCGCCCGCGGAATGCCGAGTTACGAACTCGACACGCTGGAAACCGTCGGCAATGCGGCTGAGCCGCAACCCTCACCCCCGGCCCCTCTCCCAAAGGGCGAGGGGAGCAAAGGCCCCAACCTGCTGATCCGCGGCGAGTGCCTCTCCGCCTGCGCCTACCTCAAGGCCCAGGGCGTCGAGGTCGATCTCGTCTACATCGATCCGCCCTTCGCCTCCGGCGCGGACTACGCCAAGAAAATCTACGTCCGCCGCAATCCCAAGGTCGCCGCCGCCATGGCCAAAGCCGAAGAGGAACTCCCAGACGACCAGCTCCGCGCCTTCGATGAAAAGATGTACGGCGATATCTGGACCAAGGAGGACTACCTCAACTGGATGTACGAGAACCTCATGGCCATCAAAGCCGTCATGTCGGACACCGCCAGCATCTACGTCCACCTCGATTGGCACATCGGTCATTACGTCAAAGTGTTGATGGATGAGGTGTTCGGGGAGTCCCGTTTTAAAAATGAAATCGTTTGGAAACGCACGACCGCCCACAGTGATGCAGAATGCTATGGAGTGAATTGTGACACCATTTTCTTCTACACGCGAAACAGTGAATTCACATTTAACACTGTTCTTCAAAAATATGACGAGTCGTATTTATCGAGGTTTTCGTTCAGCGACCCTGATGGAAGGAAATGGCGCGATGCTGATTTGTCGGCGAAAGGCTTGCGGGGGAGAGGTTATGATTATGAGTATAAGGGACGTCGTTCTTTGTGGCGTTGCCCAATAGAAACGATGAAAAGACTTGATGGAGAAGGTCGTCTACACTTCACGAAAAAAGGAACGATTCGAGAGAAAAAATATACCGAAGAGTTAAAGGGGATGCCATGCCAAGCACTTTGGGATGATATTAACCCAGTGAATTCTCAAGCAGATGAAAAAAATGATTATACCACGCAAAAACCCGAGTCGCTGCTTGAACGCATCATCTCCGCATCATCTGCAGAAGGTTCTGTCGTCGCCGACTTCTTTGGCGGCAGCGGCGTGACCGCCGCCGTTGCCAACCGGCTGGGGCGGCGCTTCATCCATGTGGACGTCGGCATTAACTCGATCCAGACCGCCCGCGATCGGCTACAGGCCGCAGGCGCCTCGTTCAACGTGTTGGACGTGCGGGACGGCGTGGCCCTCTTCCGCAATCCGGTGCAGACCATGGACAAACTGCGCTCGCTGATCACCGGTCTGCGCCTCGACGAGGCCGAACTCGACTCATTCTGGGCGGGCGCGTTCAATGACAGCCGCCTCGGCCTGGTTCCCGTCTATTTGCCCGACCTCAAAGACCACACCACCAAGGTGCTCGACATCCCGCTCATCAACCGCATCATCAACGTGGCCATGCCCGACCTTCCGGACAAGGTCAAAAAGGTTGTGGTCTACACCGTGGACATCGACGACCGCGCGGCGGTCGGTGCGTTCATCAAAGAGAACTCCTCGCCCGACTGCGTGATCGAGCTGCGCGACCTCAAGGAACTCCTTTCCGAGGTTGTCCTTGCCGACGAGGCCAGCATCTCCCTCAGCAAGAAACACGTCATCACCTTCGAGCGTTTCCACAGCGACCGCCTCCAGCAGAAGATTGCCGCCTACAACGACAAGCATGGTCTCAACTGTTATCCTAATGGCGAACTGCTCGACGATCTCGACCAGTCGCCCGAGCCCAAGCCGGTTAAAGGCTTCAAGCCCATCGAGATCAGCGAGGACGGGCTTGAACTCATCGAATGGGTCAGCGCCGATTGCACGGCATCCGAAGGCCCCTGGCACAGCGACGCCGAGATCAAGATCGACAAGCGCGGCTTCGTGAGCCGCGCCGGCAAAAAGAGCAAGGACTTCTGGGATGCGAAGCTCGCTTGCCCCAAGCCGCCTTTTCGTGTAAGAATACGTTCCATCGCAGGAGACGAAACAATAATCCAGTGCTGAACTAAGGAGCTGAACACCGTATGATCCAAGATCTCAACAAAAAGGCTATAGGCTGAAAGGCAGTAAGGCTATGAGGTTGAAAATGAACAGGTTACAGATTTATTCGCACGCACCCAATAGTGAACAGATCCCGTTTGCATAACCGATTGTCTCACAATCCTTACAGTCTCACAGTCTCACAGTCTTCTGCCCTTTTTTAGGATAACTGACCCATTACCGGGAAATCTTGGAATAGATTGACAGATTTACGACGCTGAACTACCATCTCCACACACCCAATCGGTAGTGCGGTTTTGGGGAGACACCCACACGGTTTGACGAGGTCAGAGAAGGGGATTGGGACGCGCATGAGCGATCGCCAGTGGTACTATTCGGTTTCCGGAAAACAGGAGGGGCCCGTCTCGGAGGAGCGTCTGCTGCAGATGTTCGAGACCGCTCTGTTGCCAGCCGATACGATCGTGTGGACCCCGGGATTCGCGGATTGGACCCCGGCTTCATCCGTCGACATGTTCAGGCCCGCCATGCGAAACACGCCGTCGATGGCGGTGCGTCAGGCGACCGTCACCCCCACGCCACTCTATGCGGGATTCTGGAAACGACTCGCGGCTGCATTTCTGGACTCCATGATCCTGATGGTTTAATAAGATCCTGCGGCAAACGATGCGCATCTATGTGGATTTTGACGATGTGGTGTGCGAGACCGCGCGGGCGTTGTGCGACCTCGCTCGCGATCTGTTCGGCGTGCGGGTGCGGTACGAGGAGATCCGGTGGTTTGACCTGCGCCGTTCATTCGGCCTGGACGCCGTGCAATATGAGCGGCTGATGGACCGGGCCCATCAGGATGATGCGGTTCTGGGATATGCGCCGACGGCCGGCGCTGTCGGCACACTGGCCCGCTGGCATCATTCAGGGATTGGGGTGTCGATCGTCACGGGGCGTCCCGCCGCCTCACGGGACGTGTCACAGCGGTGGCTGGAGCTCCAGGGGATCGGCGGGGTGCCGCTGGTCTTCGTGGACAAATACCGGCGCGAGCCGCCACCGCAGCCGGGTGCAGCCCGCGCGCTGACGCTTGATGAATTGCGCGAACTTCCGTTTGACGTGGTGATCGAAGACGCGCCGACCGCGCTCGAATGGCTGGCCACTCAAACGCCCGCGCGCGTCCTGGTTTTCGACCGCCCGTGGAACCGCGCCTACACGCCGCCGCACGGGGGGTCGGTCACGCGGGTGTACGACTGGTCGGCTGTGGCACAGGTTGTGGATCGCCTCTGAGACGGGCTTCCGCATCGAGCTTGATGATCGCGGTGGCCTCTTTGCTTGGGTCAGATCCGACATAAGGAGTCGACTGGTAAACGTCCAGATCGTTCAGTTTGCGGAGGATCTGGCGGACCTCGTCGGCCGCCTCCATGCTCATCCCCAACAGCAAGTCGACGAGCGCGGGATCGGTGTCTTTTGCCGCCCGTATCATCTCAATGCTCGAGAGCAGCACCGTGGTCGGCTGACCCAGATGGTGGCAAACCGCACCCAGGCTCTGTGCCATGATTCGATCGCGCTCGCGCAGGCGCTCGACGGCGTCGGCGCGGCAGCGGTCGCTGACATCGACGAAAGAGAGCACCACACCGGTCGCCAGATTGTCGGGGTCGGTGTTGGCCGCAGCGGAGACCTGTACCCACCGGGGCTCCCCCGTGCCGATATTCACCGGCAGTTCGTGCGTCCACATCGGGGCCGCGCCCGGCTTGAGGATTTGCATCAACGTCGACGCGACGGCATCCCCCAGCAGGTCCGCCAATGTTAACGTGCGCGAAGCTGCGTCGTCGAGCTGCCACATCCGGCGCAACGCCGGGTTTGTATGGATGAGGCGGCCATTCAAATCGGCCACCGCGATACCGGTTCCCGCGTTCTGCATCGCGTGATAAACGGTGCGCAACTCCTCTTCGTCCTTGCGTCTGAGGGATTCGTCGCGGATGAAAAAGCACAGCCAGATCGCGCCGTCGTGCTCCAGACGGTTCACCGCGATTTCCGC
>CAZOJL010000143.1:0-5807 GCA_964580075.1 uncultured Akkermansia sp.
TTCCGATACCGACCCCGACCCCGATGACCCAATCGCCTCATATTGAGAATTGCTGATCAAAAACAGCCTCTTTTTTCGCTTGTGTAACTCGCTGATATCGTGTCAAATACAACCTGAATGCCATTCATCCCGTTTGGACGGATTGTCTGTGGGGATGGCAACCTTGATTTCAATTCGCAGAAATGGCAGGTTTTCTCTATGCGTTGGAGCCGTTCCCTTATTGCGACATTGCGCGAAGACCCGCAAGAGGCCGAGATCGACAGCCACAAGCTGCTGTTGCGCGCCGGACTCATCCGCAAGCTCGCCGGTGGCCTTTACACGTTCCTGCCCCTCGGGTTGCGGGCCTTGAAGAAAGTGGAGGCGATCATCCGCGAGGAGATGGATCGCGCCGGCGCCCTGGAAATCCTGATGCCCGCCCTCCAGCCCGCCGAGTTGTGGGAAAAGACCGGGCGCCTCGCCACCATGGGACCGGGCATGTTCACGTTGAAGGATCGCCAGGAGCGCCTGATGGCGCTCGGCCCGACGCACGAGGAGGTCGTGACCGACCTAATCACCCGCGAAATCAACTCCTATCGCCAGCTTCCCTGCACGGTCTACCAGATTCAGACCAAGTTTCGCGATGAAATCCGCCCGCGCTTCGGCCTGATGCGCGCCAAGGAGTTCATCATGAAAGACGCCTATTCGTTCGATACATCGTTGGACGCGGCCGATGCCTCGTACCAGGCGATGTACGATGCCTATGTCCGCCTCTTCACCCGCTGCGGTCTGCACGTTAAACCGGTCGAAGCCGATACCGGCGCGATCGGCGGAAAGTGGTCGCACGAGTTCATGGTGATGGCCGATTCGGGCGAGGATGCCGTGATCGAGTGCAGCGCCTGCGCCTATGCCGCGAATGTGGAAAAAGCCGAACGCGCGGTCACGCCCCCGCCGCCCGGTGCCGCGTGTCCCGCCGCCGAACCGGTCACGACACCCGCCACCCGCACCATCGAGGCGGTGGCCGCGTATCTGAAACTGGCACCCGATCGCATCATCAAAACGGTCATCTACAGCGCCGACGGCAAACCGGTCGCCGCACTCGTGCCGGGTGACCGGGAGGTCAACGAGCATAAGTTGCAACGCATGCTGGGCGCCAAAATCCTGGAACGCGCCGACGACGGGATGATTGGCCGTGTGACGGGCGCGCCGGTCGGCTATGCCGGCCCGGTCGGCCTGACGATCCCGATCGTTGCCGACCAGGCACTCGAAAATGCCGCCGACAGGGTCGTCGGCGCCAATGCCGCCGACACCCACCTCATCCATGTCTGCATCGGACGCGACGCCTGCGTCACCGCTTTTGGAGACTTGGTCAATGCCTGCGCGGGCGATATCTGTCCGCGCTGCGCCCAGCCGCTGCGCCTCACCCGCGGCATCGAGGTCGGTCACGTGTTCAAACTCGGAACGAAATACACGGAGGCATTTGGTTCCCGCTACCTCAACGAGTCGGGCAAGACCGAAATCATGATCATGGGGTGCTACGGGATCGGCGTCACGCGCACCCTTCAGGCTATCGTCGAGCAGTGCCACGATGCCAACGGCATTATCTGGCCCGCCACCGTTGCGCCTTATACCGTCGCCCTGCTGTCGCTGGACCCCAAGGACGCCGCCGTGAGCCAGGCAGTCGCGGCGATCGAACGACAGCTCGAAGACGCCGGCATCGACGTGCTGGTGGATGACCGTGACGACCGCCCGGGCGTCAAGTTCAAGGACGCCGACCTCGTGGGTTTCCCTTTCCGGGTCGTCGTCGGATCCAAATCGCTCGCCAAGGGCTGCGTCGAACTCAAACGCCGTTCCGGTGCCGACTCGGAGTTGATCCCGCTTGAAAATGCCGCGGCCCGGATCCAACAGGTCGTCGCCAACGCCCGCGCCGCACTCGACCCATCGTCTACAGAAACACCCCCCCCAAAAAAATACATGAAAGGCCCGCCATGACAAAGAAGAGAAAGCGTTTCATCGATACGGAAGCTGAGATCAACAGTGAATCCCTGACCAAGCGCGAGCTGATGGTCCAGATCGCGAAAGATCTCGATCTCCCCCAGCAATTGGTGTACGACGTCGTCCAATTGGCGCTCGACGGTATCGTTGACGCCTTGTTGGATGGCAAGCACGTGGAGTTCCGTGATTTCGGAGTCTTCGAGATTATCACGCGCAAGGCCCGGATCGGCCGCAACCCCAAGAAACCCGAGGATGTCGTCACCATTCCGAAACGTCAGGTTGTGAAATTCAAGCCGGGCAGGTTGATGAAACAAATCTCGATGCGGAGGTAAGGATTTCATGTCCTCCCACCCGATTTCGTTCGAGCCCCCCCGCGGCATGCGTGATTTCTATCCCGAGGACATGGCCTGGCGCAACCGCGTCTTTGACGCGTGGCGTCGCGCTGCCGGGCAGGGCGGGTTTGCTCCCTATGACGCCTGTGTCGTCGAATCCCTCGAATTGCTCGAGCGCAAGGCGGGCGAGGAGGTCTCCGAACAGATCTACACGTTCGAGGACAAGTCAGGCCGGAAACTGGCGCTCCGCCCGGAGATCACGCCCACGCTTGCCCGGATGATCGTCGCCCGCCAGGGACAGCTCCATTTTCCGCTCAAATGGTATACGATCGGGCAATGTTTCCGCTACGAGCGGATGACCCGCGGCCGCAAACGCGAGCACTACCAGTGGAATCTCGACGTCGTGGGGGAATCCTCTGTGTCCGCCGAAGCCGAAATTCTGGCGACGGCGGCGGCCGCCCTCAGGAGCATGGGTCTGCCCGACAGCGCCTATCAGATCCGTATCAACAATCGTGCGCTGCTGGCCGAATTGCTCGCCACGCTCGGCATTCCCGATTCCCAGCATGCGGCCGTCTTTCTGGCCCTCGACAAGCGCGGTAAGATTCCTGATGACGAAATCGCCAAAGCGCTGCTGGCGGCCGGTCTGACCCCTGAAACCGTCTCCAAAGCCTTTGATTTGCTGGCCATTCGCTCCCTCGATCAGGCCGCGGCGATCGTCGGTTCGGAATCGGCCGCGCTGGCCGACTTGCGCGAGTTGATGCGACTGGCCGCGCTCTACGGCATCTCCGATCGCCTCGTGTTCGATATCGGCGTCATCCGCGGCCTTGCCTACTACACGGGGATTGTCTTTGAGGCGTTTGACAGTGCCGGTCAGTTCCGCGCGATTTTCGGCGGTGGCCGTTACGATTCCCTGCTGACGACCATCGGAGGCGCCCCGACGCCCGCCGTCGGACTGGGATTTGGCGATGTGGTGGTGGTGGAAGTGCTCAAGGCGTGCTGCGGCGATGCCGCCGTGGCGGTGCGCGTGGATGTTGCCGTCGGGTACATGTTTGCCGAACAGCGCACGGCCGCGATCTGTCTCGCCGTCCGCCTGCGTGACTCAGGAAAACGCGTTGATTTGGCGCTCGCGCCACAAAAGCCCAAGGCGTTCTTCGCGCGCGCGGGAAACGGAACCGCCGCCTTTGCCGTCTTCATCGGCCCCGATGATCAGGCCCGAGGCACCGCCAAACTCAAGAATCTGGAGACGCGCGAGGAGTCCGAGATTGTGTTGAATCCGTGAGGCTCATGCAATACTTTTGGAAGCGCAGGGTATCAAGTTTCAGGATGCCAGGGTTCAGGCCAAAAACGCCTCCTGACCCCCGAACCCTGAACCCTCCCCATTAATGGATGCAGCCGCCGGAGCAGGCGTGCGGGCAGCGCGGCGCGGCGTCGCAGGTGCCGCAGGCGGCGGCGTTCGGGGACGATTTAGACGCCGGCGCGGCAAAGGATGAGAGTTCCTTGACCGGCTTGTCGGCCCCGCACATCGGGCACGCCGAGGCGCCATCCGACAGGGTGCGGGCGAGGTGATCAAACGTCTGGTGACAGGAGCGGCAGGTGTAGGTATAGATCGGCATGGTTATCAGTATTTCTATTGAGGCGCTTGCAAAACCTCCGGTTTGTGCAAGCGGAGGGTTCAGGGTTCAGGCAAGAATGTTCCATCCTGAACCCTTTCTCATCTCCTCTTTCGTACAAATCAAAATCGCTATCAGGATCGGGGTCGAATCCCCGCCTTTTTCGTCGATTGCGATCCCGATTCCGATTTGGATCCCGATAGCGGCTGCGAACATGAGAATGGCTGCATGGGGCGGGGATCGCCAGAAAGCGACTGCGGCGGCGCCGCGCGCAACCCCGACATCGTGTGGTGGAGCATGGCTTGCAATTCGTCGTACGTGGCGTTCTCGCTGATCGTGATGCGCAAAATGGCCGATTCCATGATGCCGTACAGCAGGGCCGTGGCCACGCCGACCGGCTTGGGCGTGAGTTCACCCGCCGCCATTCCCTGCTTGAGCAGACGGCGGAGAACCGATTTGAGGCCGATGGTATGGCGGTTGATCGGCTTGCGCATCGAGTGCCCCGTTCGCTGTACGCTCAGGACATAATCGAGGATGACGGTCAGCAGCACCCGGTGGCGGAAGATGACGCGCAGCACGTGTTCGAGCAATTTGATTATTTTTTCGGGCGCGGGAAGCGGCTCGCTGGAAATTTCCGCGTACTTCTCTGCCAATTCGACGGTTGAAAGGCTGATCGTATAATCGAAGATTTCCCGCTTGTGGCCAAAATAGGTGTAGAGCGTGGTGCGGGCGATGCCGCAACGGTCGGCGATCTTCTGGAAGGTAACGTCGTTGTACCCTTGTTCAGCGAACAGGCGGAGGGATTTCTGAAGAATGTCCCGCCTGCGCGCCTCGTGATTGATGACAATGCCCATAATGCAAACCGATTCATCTGGCATCGGAAGCCCCGCGCCCGCGCGCAGCCGATCCCACGAAACCATGGCGGGATAGTTTGACATTTATTTGAATGGTGTCAAGATCGAAGATGGTGGGTGCGTAATGGGCGGGTGCGATTGCGGTTGGTGGAAAAGCGTGAGGCGCATCGAGTCGGATTCCGAGCACAACCCTGCGGATTTTTCGACAGGATTAACAGGATTCAATAGGATTGAGAGTGTTTCCACGCAAATCCTGTAAATCCTGTCCGAGAAATTCAAGATCCATACGTGTCCTCGCAATGAGGACACGCCGGATGTATTCTCTGTAACTCCTTTCCTCTATGTGTTCTTTGCGATCTTTGTGGTTTCAATTTTCGTTTTTAGGTTAATTTGGAAATCAGGAAGGGAAACACACACGTTCACTGGCCCCTGCAGAAGCGCCTGCAGAAGCGGATTTGTTTGTCCGCAGATTAACGCAGATTGAACGCGTGTTCTTATTTGAAGCCAACCCGACAAGCTCGCTTAGGGCCTTCCCTCCTTCCCAGCAGCAGTCCCTCGAATGGAAAAGGGTGGTTAACACGAACCGCGGATGAACGCGGATGAACACGGATAAGAAACTGTCTTCTGCAGAACCCAATCCGCGTGCATCCGCGGTTGTTCCTATGTCTTTATCCTGAGATCGTTTCCTCCGCGCCAGCGTCTCTCATTTGCGTGTTGTCTGTTGTTTGTTGCGTGTTGCATGTTCTTTCTGGTTTCTCTTCATCTGCCATACCCGCAATAACGGGCCCACCCGGATTTTGCCGGCGGAATTGCACGCGGTCTGAAAATCAGGTATACTTCCCTCCGTGCGTGGCGGCTGGCGTGATCGTCGGCGGCCGTCATCACGGATGCCTGTACGTCCAACTCCTCATCGGTCGAGAGCCTATGTCCCATACCTGGATTGCCATTCTTGATTTCGGTTCGCAGTACACCCAGCTCATCGCCCGCCGGGTTCGCGAGCAACACGTGTATTCGGAGATTCTCCGCTATGACACGACGGC
>CAZOJL010000143.1:5907-9190 GCA_964580075.1 uncultured Akkermansia sp.
TTTGACGTGTGGATGAGCCATGGCGATCAGGTGACGGCGTTGCCCGACGGGTTCAAGGTGTCGGCCCGTTCGTTGTCGTGTCCCATTGCCGCGATGCGCCATGAGGAACGCAACCTGTTCGCGTTGCAGTTCCATCCTGAGGTCGTCCATACCCAACATGGCCAAAAGATTCTCCATAATTTCCTTTTTCCGGTCTGCGGCTGCAGCGGCGACTGGAAACTCGCGTCGTGGGTCGATGATACGATTGCAAAACTCACGCGGCAGATCGGCCACGAGGAAGTGGTTCTGGGGCTCAGCGGCGGTGTCGATTCGTCCGTGGTGGCGGTGCTCCTGCACCGTGCGATCGGCGATCGTCTGCACTGCATCTTTGTGGACAACGGGATGCTCCGCGCCGGAGAGGATCGGCAAGTCGAGACGATGTTCCGAGCGAATCTCGGGATGGATTTGCACGTCATTGACGCCAAACAACGCTTTTACGATGCGCTGAAGGGCGTGGAGGACCCGGAGCGCAAGCGCAAGATTATCGGCCGCGAATTCATAACCGTCTTTTCGGAACAGGCCCGCAGGTTCAAGAATTGCAAATTTCTCGGACAGGGGACAATCTATCCTGACGTGATCGAGAGCCAAAGCCCGCTCAAGGGGCCGAGTCAGACCATCAAGAGCCACCACAACGTCGGGGGCCTTCCGCCGGACTTGAAATTCGAACTCGTCGAGCCGCTCCGCGAACTGTTCAAGGATGAGGTGCGTGCCGTCGGCCGCGTGCTGGGCATGGCCGACGAACTGCTCGACCGGCAGCCGTTCCCCGGGCCCGGGCTGGGAGTCCGGATCCTCGGTGAGGTCAACGCCGAGAATGTCCTCCTCCTGCAGCAGGCCGATCTGCGGGTGCAGGAGGAGATGCGCAAGCTGCCGAACTATAAACAGATATGGCAGTCGTTCGCGGTCCTGCTCCCGGTTCGCTCGGTGGGGGTGATGGGCGATCAGCGGACCTACGAGAATGTCTGCGCGCTTCGGGTGGTCGACAGCATCGACGCCATGACGGCGGATTGGACGCGCGTCCCCTACGACACCCTCGCCCGCATCTCCAACCGGATCATCAACGAAGTCCGCGGGATCAACCGGGTCGTCTTCGACATCAGTTCAAAACCGCCCGCAACGATCGAGTGGGAGTAGATCAGCGTATTTTCTCCAACAGGTCTTTCGCGGGGTTGTAGTCGGGGTTGGCATAGAGGATGTTGCGGAGTTCCTGCTTGGCCTGGGTGTTGCGCTCGCGGGCGACGAGGAGTCGCACCCGCCACATGCGGTTGTCGAGGGAGGGTTGGAACGAGATGAGTTCCTCGACCAGCCGCAAGGCCTCGGCCAGATCTTCCGTTTTTGCCGCCTCATTCCCGGCGAGGGTCAGCACCTGGGGGAGCAATTCGAGGGCCACGGCATTGGCGGGGTTGATCTTGTGCGCCGTGCGCAGATTCGCGAGGGCGTGTAACGCGTCACCGGCATCCAGGTAGACACGCCCGAGCTGTGCGAAGGGGCCGTCATCGTCGGGGTCGCATGCCGTGGCGCTGGAGAGGTCGGCAATCACGGCGGAGATGGCGTTGGTGTCGGCCGCGTTCAGGGCGGCCCGCCAGAGGTGGAAGAGGGCGGTCTGGGGTGAGCGGGCGATGCAGGCGTCGACGTGGCCAAGAACGCGGGCGGTCTGGTTGCTGTCGGCGAGTAGTGGCTGAAGCCGGGCGGCGGTCGCGGCCAGGACCGGATCGACGGCGGGGCGGGACGTTTTGCGATCCTGCATGGCGAGCCCGATACGCGGTCGCATGCGTTCGGCCCGGCTTTTCCGGCTGTGTTGAGCCGTCTGTCCCCAATCCGAAAGCGTCTGCCAAAGGGCGTTGGAAGCGGTGGTATCGACGGGTGTTCGAATGGCCATGGCGTCGCGGAGCCGTTCGAAACGGATGCTCATCCGTAGCACGCTGTCGGGGATCGTCTCGGCGAGATTGTTCTGTTCGAGCGGGTCGTCGGCCAGGTCGTAGAGTTCCGGCGGATCGTTGTCGATGTAAACCCACTGTCCGGCCTGATAGGATGCCAGGGGATGCCAGCGATAGAGCGCGAAGGGAAATTCGGTCTCGGAATAGACGGCTGTGTCGGAACCCGGCGCCAAGCCGAGCATGTAGGGCGCGAGCGAGTCGGAACGGGACGGATGAAAGTGTCTTCCCGGTTGATCCGGCAGGGGAATGGGAACGGGCGCGCTGTTCCGGCCTCGGAAAGCCCAGTTTGCAGCCTGCGCCTGGGCGGGGGGAACGCCGGAGAGGTCGAGGAGGGTGGGCGGGACTTGAATGAGACTGGCGCTGAAGGGGATGCGTTTGCCGGCGCCGCGGTGATCAGGCAGACGCAGGAAGCCGGGGACGCGTCGGGTGGGCGCGCGGAGCAAGAGACCGTGCCCGTATTCGTCGTTCTCCCCAAGGGCTTCGCCCGAAGAGGCGGTGACCAGGACGACCGTGTTCGAGGCGCCGGGAGCGGCATCCAGGGCGTCGAGAACGGCTCCGATGGCGGCGTCGACCGCCGTGACGGCCCGCAGGTATGCGTTGGTGTCTCCGGCGGGGAACGGCCTTCCCGCGCCGTCCAGCCTCGGGAGCGTCGTGCCGGAAAACTGGAGCCAGGCAAACCAGGGCGTGTCGGGCTTGAGGGCCGCAAACCAGGCGCGGAAACGGGTCAAGGCGGCCTCGTCGGTATGTTCCGGGAAAGACGGGGGCATCGGGGCGACGGGTTCCGATGACGGCCCCGGAGTGAGCGCGAGCGGCGCCTGAAACAGGATGGCGTGCTCCGCCCCGGGGACAGGCGCGTCATAGACCGCGAACCCGCGATCAAGCCCGTGGATCGGGGCGAGACGCGGGGAGGTGAGAAACGCCGCCGTCTGGAAGTCGACCGCGGCAAACGATTCGGCGATTGTGGCGATGGTCGGCGGAAGCCCGCCGAAGGCGTCAATCCGCAGACCGTGCTCGGGCGGGTTCATGCCGGTGAGCAGAGAGGCGTGCGCCGGCAGGGTCAACGGCGCCGGGGTCGACAGATTGTCAAAACAGAATCCCTCGCGCGCCAGGCGGTCGAGCGCCGGCGTACCCGCGGGGCCGCCGTAACAGCCCGGCATGTCGGCGCGCAGCCCGTCGACCGTGATCAACAGCACATTCTTGTACTCCGGTTTCTTGCAACCGGCGAGGCAAAGCGCAAGAAGGGCAATGGGAATGCGGTAGTGGGGCTTGTGGTTCATGCGAGTGTTTTTTTTCCGATGTTATCGATAATG
>CAZOJL010000144.1:0-9114 GCA_964580075.1 uncultured Akkermansia sp.
ACCGCTTTTCCCGGCTTCGCCATGAATGCAGATCCCTCGCAACGGCGTCGAGCGCCAGAATAGGCAAAAGGGCCTGAATAGTAGATGCGTTTGCCCCGGCATGAGCAGGAAGCCGTCTACGAGTCGGATCGGCGAGGGTTGGGGGATTAAGATTAAGATTAAAAAGTAACCCTCATCAGAATTGCCATTCGCCCCGCCCGTACTCGTCGGCAGGGCTTGCGCGTTCGGTCTACGATTACGGCGACGATGACGGTGGACGATTATTCTGCCTCTCCGCGTAAACCGTAATCGTCGCCCGTAATCGTCCACCGGTTCTCCCATCGTTGTCATAATCGTTGTCCCAATCGTTGTCGACAAAGATTGCGACAACGATAGAGACGCCCAACAACCAAGGCCCGTCCCTAATCCGCTCTTGCACGAGTCGGGGTACAGGTTCTCATACATTTGCTGATTCGCATGGACGAACGCACCCTTCCGGTTTATCATGTGCGTTTCTGCCCGAGTCGGCATTTGCAGGCAACACGCAAAGAAGTGACGTATGAAATCGTTTTTGAAGGCCGGGCGGCATGGCGTGACGGGAAAGCCGTTGGTGGTGACCACAGCGGAATGTGACGCGATGATTGCCGCGGCGAGGAAGGCGATTTACACGTGAGCGTGTTTTGAAATAGAGGATTCATCACATGAACAATCCGTTTCGAGTTGTGCTGGTCGGGTGCGGCGGGATCAGCGAGGCCTGGCTCAAGCCGGTGGCGGGAATGCCCGAGATCCAAGTTGTGGGGTTGGTGGACCGGATCGAGGAGAGCGCCCGCAAACGCGCGGCGGAGTTCCACCTGGACTCCGCCGAGGTGGGCACCGACCTCCGGAAGGTCCTGAAGAAGACCAAACCGGACATCGTGTTCGATTGCACGGTGCCGGAGGCGCATGTCGCCGTGGCGCTGGAGGCGTTCCGGCAGGGCTGCCATGTGCTCGGCGAGAAGCCGTTGGCCGATTCGCTGGCCAACGCCCGAA
This sequence comes from uncultured Akkermansia sp., assembly GCA_964580075.1. Lineage (GTDB taxonomy): Bacteria > Verrucomicrobiota > Kiritimatiellia > RFP12 > JAAYNR01 > VGWG01. The sequence continues at coordinate 1,009 of CAZOJL010000144.1, forward strand.
AAATGGTCCGCGCGGCGGCGAAGGCCGGGCGGACGCACGCGGTGATGCAGAACCGCCGCTACCTCCCGGAAATCCGGGTCGTGCGGGATCTGATCGCCTCGGACCGACTGGGGCCATTGACCACACTGAGCTCCGACTTCTTCATCGGCGCCCACTTCGGCGGCTTCCGGGAGCAGATGCAGCATGTGCTGCTGCTCGATATGGCCATCCACACCTTTGACGCCGCGCGGATGCTGTGCGGCGGCGATCCGGTATCGGTCTACTGCAAGGAGTGGAACCCGACCGGCTCCTGGTTCGCCCATGGCGCCTCGGCCGTCGCCGTATTCACCATGAGCCACGGCGTGGTCTACACCTACCGGGGCAGTTGGTGTTCGGAAGGCGTGAGCACCTCGTGGGAAAGCACCTGGCACGGCATCGGCACCCACGGGAGCTTCCGCTGGGATGGCTTCCGCGACTTCAAGGCGCAGGTTGTGAAGTCGGTCCGTTCTCCCTTCAGCGAGGTGGATGATCTCGCTGCGCCGGCCTTCGCGGACGCTACGGGGCCGATCGGGCACGGCGGGCAGATCCGTGAATTCCTCGACAGCCTCCGGGCGGGTCGGACGCCGGGGACGGTGTCTACGGACAACATCAAGAGTCTGGCCATGGTGTTCGCGGCGATCAAAAGCGCGGAAACAGGCCGGGAAGTCAAAATTGAAGGGTGAGAGAGGAAGGAAGGAATACTCATGACGATGACGCACAAAGAGCGGCTGCTGAACACATTGAATCGCAAGCCCGTGGATGCGCTGGCCTACGGGGACGGACTGTGGGGCGAGACGCGACAGAAGTACATCGAACAGGGCAAGCTGAGACAGGACGAAGATGATGTCGTCCATTTCGACATGAGCTGGCGCGGGGGCGGCTGGCTCAACAGCACAGCCGATCTTGAATTCCCGGATCAGCTACTGGAGGAAACGCGGGATACCAAACTGGTCCTCAATGGCAATGGCGCTACGTTGCGGTGGTGGAAGGCGCAAAGCGGCACGCCGGAGCACGTCGATTTCAAGGTCAAGGAGCGCGCCGCCTGGGAGGAGCTGATCAAGCCGCACTTGCTCACGGTGGACCGGCGGCGCATCCCCTTCGAGGGGTATCGCCACGAGAAGGCGCGGGCTGCCGCCGAAAACCGCGCGTTCTGCTGGTCCGGCGTGGCGCCCTTCGAACAGATGCACCCCGTCTGCGGCCATGAGTACATGCTCATGGGCATGGCCCTCGACCCCGATTGGGTCCTCGACATGGTCTTGACCTTCGCCAAGATGACACTCATGCACCAGGCCGTGCTTTTCGCGGAGGAGGGGGCGCCCGATTTCATGTGGTACTACGAGGACATGGGGTTCAAGGACAAGCCATTCATGTCGCCCGCCATGTATCAGGAACTGGTCGAGCCCGGCCACAAACTCCTTTTCGAAGACGCGCATGCACGGGGCATGAAGGTGCTCGTGCATTCCTGCGGCTTTGTGGAGCCGCTGGTGCCCGGTCTGATCCGGGCCGGCATGGACTGCCTGCAGGCCATGGAAGTCAAGGCGGGTATGGACCTGACGCGGCTGGCGGCCCGGTTCGGCGACAGGATTACCTTCTGCGGCGGCATCGATATCCGCATCATCGCCAGCAATGATCGGGCGCAGATCGAGGAAGAGCTCAACCGCAAGATCATCCCGGTCCTGAAAGCCGGCGGCGGGTACATCGTCCACTCCGACCATTCGATCCCGCCGGAAGTGGAGCACGACACGCTCGCGTGGTTCTTCCAGAGAGCCAGCTCCATCGGCAGCCGCCTATGAGGAGAATCGGGGACGGCCCTACGAAGAGCACCACGCACTCGGGAACCGCGTAAACTGCCACGCCGATGTCGCCATTTCCCAGGCGCAGGGATTCGGCGTGGTTTGCCGGCAGCTTGGAAAGCTCGATATTGTACCCCGAGATCAAGTGCTGCCAATCCACGCGCATCCGCGTGCCAGCGATGGCCTCGGGTTCCGGGGCCGGCGCGGGTGCCGCTGCGGAGACGCCGTTGCCAACTGCGGCGAGGGCGCCGCCGGACGCAGGTTCCCCGGCCACGGCGGCTGCACTCAATCCAATTGTCGCCATACTGATCATCCTCCTGATACTTGAACGTGTCGTGTTTAGACCTATTATGTCTTTCTTCTGATGAACGCCTGTCGCGTGTTCTCCACGTTCACCCTCAAGCAGGGCCGCACACGTGGGCGAGACGCCTCATGTGATAGCAGTAGTTCGAAAACGAAATGTCCGGCGGACAGGAGTGATCGGTGTGCGGGATGTACCCGCCTTCGTCGATCAGCGGTTTCAGGCGCGCACACTCGGCGTCAATAGCCGCCGGGCCGCGGGCCAGCGCGCGCTTGTCCACGCCGCCCCAGATGCGGAGTTCCCGGCCATACCGACGGCGCACGTCCAGCACGTCCATGCCGCTTTGCACCTCGAACGGATAGAGGAAGTTCAGCCCGGCGTCCATCCATACCGGGATCAGCGGATGAATCTGTCCGTCGCTATCCAGCCCCACGTAGGGCACGCCCCGGCCGCGCAGGTATTCCGTGACCCGGCGGTAGCGCGGCAGCATGTACTTGCGCACCATGTCCGGTGAAATCAGCGGCGCGTGGTTGTAGGCCATGTCCTCCCAGAAGCCAAACGCATCAATATCAATCACGTCCAGGACCTGCGACATGATGGCAATGATGAAGTCCGCGTTGGCATCCATCATCTCCTCGACGAATGCCGGATCGTCGTGGAACATCATGCAGAGGTTCTCGACACCCAGCAGGTTGCGCAACGGGCCGAAGAAGCCGCCCCAGCGGTCGGAGATGATGATGAACGGCACCGGCTGCGCCCGCATCTGCCGCAACTCCTCTTTCCAGTTCGGCCCGATGCGTTGCGCCAGGTCGGTTTGCATGCGGTCCTTCCAGAACCGGCGGAAATCCGCGCGGGTTTGCACCGGAAACTTCAGGAACTGCGGCATGGAGCTCTGCGGGTTGTTCTTCAGCTCCTTCATGAGGATCCCCTCGTGGTTCATGTAGACCACGTGCTCGGCGTCCTCGGAGACGATTTTGTGTTCAAACGCCGGGGTGGGGAAGAACCAGTGGCCGATCCAGACACGCGGATCCATGAGTCCTTCTTCCGGAATACCCTTGGCCGGATCGTAGCCTTCCTTCGTCCAGCGATCGACGGTCTCCGGCCAGCCGCCCCAACTCCAGAACGGCGTGCGGTCCACCGGCTTGTAGGCCATGCAGGCGAGAAAACGTTCGCGAGCGGTCATGGTCATAGCATCACTCCTTGGCATTTCGGTTGACGACTACGGATTACGAGTGGCGTGTGCCGTTTCGTCCACCGTAGTCATCGCCGTAGTCGTCAACCCACTCCCTCGCTTCCATCGTTTTCACAAAAACTACTGATAGCTCCCCTATTTGATCGCCACTTCTCTTCCGCCTCTTGCTGCGGACTCGTAAATTCCGTCCAGCATTTTTTGCACGGCCAGGCCGTCTTCCGCAGGCGCCATGGTGGGTTTGTCATACAGGCAGTGTTCGACGAAGTTGCGCATCTTCGCAACCCAGATATCGCCCCAGCCGCCCGAGCCCACAAAGCCCGGCCTCATATTGACCATGTGTCCGACCCGGTCCGTATAGAGGGTCGCGGGGTCCCATGTGGCGCCACCCTTGGTCCCCATCAATGAAAAATTGAACATGTCGTTTTCTATATGCGCAACAAAAGAAGCTTCAATATTCAGCATGGCGCCGTTCGCAAAACGGATCATGCCCACAGCAAGGTCTTCGACGTTGTATGTTTTCCAGTCCCAGTTTGGCCAACCGCTCTTGATCTTGCTCGGCTTGTTGCCCATATAGGTAAAACAGTTGCCAAATGCGGCCACGGGTTTTGGAGCGCCCATGGCATAATGGCACATTTCCAGGCAATGGACGCCGATGTCGATCATGGGACCGCCGCCCTGCAGTTCTTTTCTGCCGAAGACGCCCCAGTTCGGGATACCGCGCCGGCGCAGGGACTGCACGCGGGCATAGAGCATATCGCCGAACACGCCTTCATCCCGGGCCTGGCGCAGAAAAGCCGTTTTTCCGTCGTAACGCCATTGAAAACCGATCACCAGTTTTCGATGGCACTTCTTTGCCGCATCGATCATCTGCTGTGCCTGCTTCGCATTCATGGCCATCGGTTTTTCCACGATCACGTGGGCGCCCGCCTTCAGCGCGGCAATGACATTATCCGCATGAGCCCCGTTGGGAGAACAGACACTGACGGCGTCAGGCTTGACCTCTGCCAGCATTTTGTTGCAGTCGGTATAGCACTTTTCCGCCGGAACCTTGAACTGCTCTGCTTTTGAGGACATGACCTTCGCAATCGGATCCGCCATGGCCACGATCTCCACGTCGTCCATCTTGGCGTATTCGGCCATGTGCGCTCCGGAAATCCCGCCCACGCCGATGCAGGCCACCCGCAGCTTCTGACTCTGTCCGCTCTTTGCTTTCTTCACTGAGTTCTCCTCCCCTGAGGGGTTTGTTACCGCCCGGAGACTATTTCCAGGCGACGTTGGTTCTCTTGCTGCAACAAAACATCGCGACTACTTAGGCCCGTAGGTCTTTGATCCCTCAACAGGCAATTCCACCACCCAGATATTCCGGTACCAGATAATATTGCCGTGGTCCTGGAGCCGCAGGTGCCCGGGCAGTTGCACCTCGGTATCGGTCGGCGCGCCGGTCACGCCGGGAAGCTCGATATTGTTGTGGATGACGATACCGTTGTGGATGACCGTCAAACGCGTTTTCTCCTTGACGACCTTGCCTTCGCATCGCGGGGCGCGGAAGACAACATCGTACGTCTGCCATTGGAGTCCGGGTTTGCAGGCATTGGTCAGGGGTGCGTACTGATCGTAGATGCCGCCGCAGTCTCCGAGTCCCGGAATGTTCCACCCGGAGCTGTCCAAAACCTGGATTTCGTACCTGCCCTGTAGGAAAACACCGCTGTTGGCTTTCGCCTGGCCTGTGGCCTCAGGCATGTCCGACAGCTTGAATTCCAGGTGGAGGAAGTGGTCCGCGAAGAGCTTCTTCGTGCAGATGTCGCCGGTGCCTGGCTTCACCGTGATGCTCTTGTCTTCCATCTGCCATTGGGCCGGGCTCCCGTCCATTCTGGTCCAGCCATCCAGAGACGTTCCGTCGAAAAGCACGACAGCCGCTTTGGGCGCAACCGCTCCCATGGTATCAAACAGCATATTCCCTCCCGATGATTGACAGGAAATCGCTCTTCTGGCGGCACGGGCACACGCCCGTTGAGACCGGCCTGATGGAGCGAATTCATTCGAGAGACCATACCACAATCGGGCAGGAGAATCAAGATAGGCATAGCACCCAGTCCTGATAAACCGGCCGTGGGAACCAAGCGGGCGTTCCCGGCACCACGGGTGTCCAGTTACCGGCGGCATCCGGCGTCACGGCGCCACCCGCCACTTCAGCCCCGGTCAGAGGATCGAACAGGGTTAACCGGTAGTTTACGCCCGGCTCCAGTCCCTTCACAACCCGCAGGCCGGTGCCCATGGGGCAGTAAATGATGCGCAGCTTGCGCGGAATGCCCGCGGCCAATGGGATATCGTGTTTGCCGCAGGTGAACGGCTGATCGTTCAACATCGTCTCCCACCCCGGCTCGACCCATTCCGGATGCGGCTCCAGTTGCCACCAGGGCACCCGCATCAGCAGCCGTTTCGCCAGGCCCACCTGCCCCGAACCGGGCAGACGATGCGCCTCTTCCCACGGCGTATTGCCCCAGCTCATGCCGTGCGGCGAAGGTCCATACGCCTTCTTGCGGGTATTGAACTGCCAGATGCCGTTGGCGCCATAGGTGAAACCGGCGGCCCCATTCAGCAGGCAGGCCCAGAAGAGCCAGCGCTGCACTTCCGGCCCGCAATAGGCGCCGATTCCTTCGTAGCAGACCTCGCTCTCGACCACCGGCATGACCGGCTCGGCCCGATACGAAGTGACCATCTGCTTGACGGTGTTCGGCAGCGAACTGCGGTCGCCGTGTCCCGTCTGCAACATGTCGAAGTCGAGTACGCTTGCATCCTCGACACACTCACGGCCGCTGGAACTGGGATGAATGGTGATCAGCCGGGCGAAGGGATCGGTGGCGCGGACATACCGGGCCAGTTCGGTCCACCCCTTCTTCACACGATCCGCTGTCAGGGCGCGGAAGTCCTGCGGCCACGCGAACCGTTTGCAGAGTCCCATCCACCAGGTATCACCCAGCCAGAAGAACGGCGTACCGTCCGCATGCGCGAAATGACGTCGGTCGGCCGCCACCTGCACGGGACCGTGCCGGTAGAGCGGATTCTTGCCTTTGTACGCGACGACCTTGAACACGCCTTCCAGCCCGTGCAGGCCGGAATCCGCCGTGTTGGAGCACTCCGTCCGGAAGCGAAACGTGCCGGTCTCGGGCGACGCGAACCGCACACGCCACTCGCGGCCGCCTGCCCAGAATGCCGGAGCGCGTTGCACGGCGCCGCCCCTCTCCTGCTGAAAGCAGACGGTCAGCTCAACTTCGTTGAACGGATCCGCGTACTTCTTGTTGGACGAGAAAGTCCATTCGCCTGTCTTATTCTGCTGAAACGATTTCATGTGTTCTCCTATTCGGTTGACGATAACGGGCGACGAGAGCGGTGTACGATTGGGATTCTCTCTACTCGTTATCCGCTCTCGTCGTCCGCTCTCGTCCACCGGCTGACGAGAGCGGGCGACGAGAGCGGCCGACGAGACATGTTCAGCACCTCGGAAAACCTTTACATCCTGAACCCTGAACCCATGACCCCTCTTCCCCTCTACCTCCCCATCAACTCCAGCTTCCGTTCCAGGTAATACATGAAATCCGCATACGAAATATCCGGCGGGATGGCGTGGTCCAGGAAGGGGATATAGCCGCCCTGTGCCAGCAGCGGCGGGATCTTGGCTTCCAGTTCCGCGTCGATGGCTTTGCGCCCCTTGGCGATCGCCATCTTGTCGATACCGCCGGCGAGGATCAGTTCCGGGCCGAACCGCTTGCGCAGCATCCGCGGATCCATGCCGGAGGCCTGCTCCAGCGGCCAGAGGCAATTGACGCCCACATCCATCCAGAGCGGCACCAGCGGCAGCGGGTCGCCATCGCAGTCGAGCCAGATGCTCTTCACGCCGCCCTGTCGAAGCGCATCAATGATCCGCGTGTACGGCTTGCGGAAGAAGCGCTCAAAGATTTCCGGACCATAGAGCGGACCGCCCTTGCCGGCGCAGTCCTCAAAAAAGTTGAAGTAGTCGAACTGCACGGTCTGCAGCGCCCGCGGCACGAGCTGCAGGAGAAACTCGGTGTGAAATTCGATCATCTCCTCGACCAGCGCCGGATCGTCATAGAACATGTAGGAGATCTCCTCGGTGCCGACCCAGGAGCGCAGTTGCGAGTAGAGTCCGTAGACGCCATTGCCGATCAGGCAGACCGGGTAGTCGCGGTTCTGCCAGTTTTGTGCCATCTCATCCCACATCATGGGGTAGCGCACCGCAACTGTCGGGTCATAGCGACGTTTGACATCCAGCCAACTGGCGTGATCGGTAACCGGGTGCCGCAGGTACTGGTCCATGGACATGCGCATGCCGCCCACCGTGCCGGCCTTGAGCGCCTTGGTCACGATCCCGTTCGAATGCCGCGCGGTGAGGTAGTCTGCGTCCTCTGCCAGCACCTGATACTCGAACTCCGGCATCATGCCGGCATGCAGGTGGGCATAGTCGTGCCGGTCGACCTTGAAGAACGGCTCGCCCTGCCAGAAGTTCCAGTAAATCTTGTCGGATGGCGCGCCTTCCTCAAGCCAGCGCTGCACCGTCTGTCCCCAGCATCCGAGTTCATAGTTCGGGATCCAGGACGCGGGTTTGCCGGCCATGATCTCGTGAAAGCATTGCCGATGATTATGCTGGGTCATAGGTCAACCGCTCTTTCCTGTTATCCCGCCTTGTCGTGTTTGTTTATTGAGGCTCTTGCAAAAACCCCCGGACGCTGCGCCTGACGGCTTGCGTCGCGGGGCGTTTTGTAAGTTGAAGAGCCGCGTCGCCC
>CAZOJL010000145.1:0-9042 GCA_964580075.1 uncultured Akkermansia sp.
CGCCTGACCGCCCTCCCCGACGACACCCTCGTGATCCCCGGCCACGGCCCCACCACGACTCTGGCCATCGAAAAACGCGATAATCCGTATCTGTCGGAATAACCCTTTGAGGGCGGCGCCAAAAAACCACCATTGGCAGTTTGTAATCGTTTCAGGCGTTTTAATCAAGATCAATAATGGCCAATGGATCGGATCAAGGTTCTGCATGCCCTCCCCGACGCCGAGCCTGCGCATGCCTGACGCGCCAGCGTCTTCGTTGAGTGTTGGGCGTTGGGCGTTGGATATTGAATGTTGAGTGTTTCACCTGCGGCGCGGCGGCGACGCCGCCGCCCATAGCTTGTCTACCCGCTTTCGCGCTTTCCCTAAACCCTCCGCATCACATCCCCCGCGACAGCCTTGCTTCCCGCTGCCGCAACCGCCGCATCTGCTTTTTCCGGATGCCTCGCGGTAAAACGCGCGACCGGCGAGCGCCAGGCACAGAATCACGATGACCAAAACGACAATCGTCTCCCACATGGCGGACTCCCTTCGTGAATGGTTTTGCAGGCGTCTCTTCAGGTTCCACACCCCAGGAGGCTTCCGATCTGGAACACCCCGACCGTTATCGCCCACGCCAGCAGGGTCAACCCGCCGAGTTGCAGCAGCGCCCAGCCCCACGAGCCGCTTTCGCGGCGTGTCACGGCAAGGGTGGCGACACACGGAGCGCTGATCAGGCAAAAGAGCATGACGCAGAATCCGACCAGCGGACTGTAATCGGCCCGGATCTTCTCGCGCAGCGGAGCCGATTCCTCATCCTGTTCGCCGCCGAGCGAATAGATAATCCCCATCTGCGTCACAAACACCTCCTTGGCGGCGAGGGCGCCAATCATGGCCGTGGAGAGTTTCCAGTCGAATCCGCACGGTCGAAGGAGCGGCTCGATCCCGCGTCCCAGCCGCCCCATCAGCGAGGCCTTCAGCCCCGCCTCGGCCGCGGCGCCGTTGATTTCAGCGAGCGCGTGTTCGCGGGACGCCCCGTCGCCCAGCGCCTCGGCGCGGACGCGCCGTCCGGAAAACGCCTCCGCCTCGTCGGCGGGGATGCCCGGCCATTGTTGCATCGCCCACAGGATGATGGAAATGCCGAGGATCACCGTGCCGGCCTTCTTGAGATAGGCCCCGCCACGGTTCCACATGTGCAGGGAGATGCTCCGCAGCGTCGGCATCCGATAGGGCGGCAGCTCCATCACAAAGGGCGGCGTCTCGCCGCGGAGAAGGGTTGATTTGAGCAGCTTGGCGCACCCGACCGCCAACAGAATGCCGATCAGGTAAATGCTCCAGAGCAGCGGCCCGTGCCAGGGCTCGGGAAAGAAAGCCGGTATGAGCAGCGCATAAATCGGCAGACGCGCGCCGCAACTCATCAGCGGCACCACCAGCATCGTCGTCAGCCGGTCACGCCGGTTCTCAAGCGTCCGCGTCGCCAGGATGGCCGGCACCGAGCAGCCAAACCCGATCAGCATCGGCATGAAGCTTTTGCCGTGCAGCCCCATCTTGTGCATGATGCGGTCCATGAGGAAGGCGGCGCGCGCCATGTAGCCGCTGTCTTCCAGAATCGCAATGGCCAGAAACAGAAGCAGGATCGTGGGCAGGAAAACCAGCACCCCCCCCACGCCGCCGATCATGCCGTCGACCAGCAGACTGCGCAGCAGGCTGCTGGAACCCGCGGGCCACAACCCGCTGATCGCGCGGCTCAGGGCCGCGAACGCCGCCTCGATCCAGCCCATCGGCGGCGCCCCGAGGGTGAAGGTGAGGTTAAATACAAGGTACATCAGCCCGAGGAAAATCGGCAGTCCGAACAGGCGGTCGGTGACCACGGCGTCGATCCGGTCTGAAAACGCATGCCGATGCTCGACCGTGTGCCGAACCGCCTCCTGACAGGCGCCGGAAATGAAACCGTAACGGCCGTCGGCGATGAGCGCCTCGGCGCTCTCGCCGGTCAGCGCCTCCAGCCGATGCGCCGCGTCCCCGGCGGCGACGGCGATCTCCGGGTGGGCCAGCCGCGCGATGAGATCGGCGTCGCCTTCGAGCAGCTTCACCGCCAACCAGCGCGCCGGAACGCCATCCGGGAGGGCGTCCAGCGCCTCCAGTTGCCGCTGCAACGACACGAGCTCGGCCTCGAGCGCCTCGCCATACGCGATGTGCAGCGGCTGCGGGGCGGCCGCGCGGCAGGCCGTCAAGACCGCCGCATCCAGCAGGTCCGCCTTGCCCGCACCCGTTCGGCCGACCGTCGGTATGATCGGCGTCCCCAGCAGCGTCTGCAGCAGTTCGAGGTCGAAAGCGATGCCGCGGCGCGCGGCGAGATCCGACATGTTCAGCGCCAGCACCAGCGGACACCCCAGCTCCATGATCTGCACCGCGAGATAAAGGTTCCGCTCCAGGTTCGTGGCATCGAGCACGTCGATCACGACATCGGGCTTATCCTGGATCAGGTACGACCGGGCGACCCGCTCTTCCGGCGAATAGGCCGTCAGGCTGTAGGTGCCGGGAAGATCGACCACTTGGAGCCGGGTCTGGCCGTGCAGGCAGACGCCCTGAAACGTCTCGACGGTCACGCCGGGATAATTGCCCACATGCTGCCGGCCGCCGGTCAGCGCGTTGAACAGCGAGGTCTTCCCCGCATTGGGATTGCCTGCCAAGGCGACGGTGAGCGGCTTGACCGCTCGAGCCGACGCCTCGAATTCATCGCGGCTCACATTGTTCGTCATGCCGAACTCTCCTTTCAAAAAAAATCAACCGCGCGCCCCTGTACCGTGGGGCGTCGCGCGGGGCGCGGGTTTCACCCGCACCTTGTCGGCCATGCCATGCCCCAGCACGATGCGGCTTCCCATCACATTGAGGACCACCGGACCGGCGCCGACCGAGACCACCTCAGCCGTGATGCCGGGCGTCAGCCCCAGGGCGCAAAGCCGCACCGCCAGGGCGTGCCCCGCTTCCACGGCGATCACGCGGATCCGCTGGCCGGGGCGGGTTTCCGAAAGCGCGACACCCGCTTCACGCGATGCAGGAGGGTGCGCGTGCGGATGGTGGGTGTGGGTCGTGCTCATACCTTCTCCACGTGGATGCGCGCCGCCTCTTCCTTGCGAAGGGAGAGATGGTACCCCTTGATTTTAACTTCTATGGGATCGCCCAACGGCGCGATTCGCTCCACCTCCACCAGCGTCCCGGCGGTGGCGCCCATATCCAGCAGGCGCCGCCGGATTCCTCCCGCGCCGGTAATGGTGCGAATGGACGCCTTGCCTCCCGGCTTCAGCTCGGCGAGCGTGACGGCAGCCGTAGTTTCTCCGCGCTGTTCCATTTGTTTATCCTTCCGCTGTTTCGTCTTGACCTGATCAAGCGCCGCGCCAAGACACGTCTCGCACTGGCCGGAATGTTTGTCGGCATGGCAGAGCTTTCTGAAGCCGTCAATCCACTGGGCGCCGCCCCGGGGGCAGCGGGTGACAAAATCAATGAAGTCGAGAAAACGCCCCAGCACGTTCTCGGGGACGGCGTGCTCGAGCTTGCAGGCCGCCGCGTCCGCTTCCCCGGGATCGACAGCCAGCACATTCACAAAAAAGTCGCTGAGCACCTCATGGCGCCGCGCCACGTCCTCGGCGATCTCACGCCCCTGCTCCGTCAACGTGACCAGATCGTATGGGGCGTAGTTGATCAACTCGCGGTCAGCCAGGGCGTGCAGTGCCCCCGTGACCGAAGACCGGCCGACCTGGAGCCGCCGCCCCACGTCCTTCGCCCGCGCCACCTGCTTCTCCTCCACAATGCGATAGATCGCCTCGAGGTAATCCTCCAAGCTGGCGCTCAAACTCGTTGATCCCGCGTGTGCCATCTATCCCTCCTGTGATCCGCCGGCTGCCGCTGACCTTCTGCCGAACCCCATGGATTCGTGACGCCGTATAATGTACGGCACCCCGAACATCGTGTCAAGCGCAGAGCGAAGAGCCCTCAGCAATGCTCAGCAATGCTTGCGCTTATCCTGTAAGCATGTCATTATTAATGATGTCAAATCACTGGAGGCTCTATGACCCGTCGACTCGTTGCCCTCGCCGCCCTGCTCGCCTGTCCCGCGTTCGCCGCTGAAAAGCCGGCCATCGAGGGCGCCGAACCCGGGCGCTGGACCATGGACTACGATGCTGCCAAGCGGGTGGCGGCCGAGCGGCAATTACCGCTCCTGCTCAATTTCACCGGCTCGGACTGGTGCGGCTGGTGCAAACTCATGGACAAAGCTGTCTTTTCAAAGCCCGCGTGGGAGAAATACGCCAAAGCCAATCTGATGCTGGTCTGGATTGACTTTCCGAATGACAAGGCGCTCGTCCCCGAAAAATATGTCGCCCGCAACGACGCGCTCAAGGCGTCATTCGGCATTCAGGGTTATCCCACGTACGTCCTGCTGGACGCTGACGGAAAGACCCCGCTCGGAAGCCTCGGAGCGTCGGCCGAGATGACCTCGGATCTGTTTATCGACGAAATCAACGAACGTCTTCAAGACCGTGCGGTGGTGATCGAAAAGCAGCTCAAGACGCTGAAGGCTGAAACCTCCCGGGAGTATCTCGAAACAACAAAAGCGCTCACCGATGCGGAAGCGTCATTGGAGAAGCTGCGGGATGATTTCAAGAGCCGAAGCGACGTACTCAGCGCCCGAATCGAGGAACACAAAGCCAAGCTTGACGCCATCCGCCTCGACGCCCGGCTCGCCAAATTGCCACCCCAGGACGCCGTCGCTTACCGGACGAAACACGCACGTTTTGCGGAGGTTGAGACCGCGTTGAGCACATGGCTGCAGACTAACCCCGAACGAAACGCGGAGAACACAAAAAAATTCAACGCGTGGAATGAGGAACTGGCCAAGCTGAAGCAGGAGATGCGGGCGTTAGTGTCCCCTGCAAAATGAACCGGTGAATTCAACTCCACGTTTCAGGGTTGATCGTTGAGGTGAATCCCGCTGCCGGGTTGAGGAGATGCAGGGGGCCGATTCCGGTCTCTTGCAGAGGGATCAGATGCAGCTCCCGCCCGTCGCGAGTGGCAGACGCAGAAAGCCTGTACGCGGGTGCGGCGGTTTGGCCAGTTGCAGGCGAATCAGGTGGCGATCTGGATCTTCCGTGCTCTGTCGCATGCTTCTTCCATCCGGTCAGCGGCCCACCTGAACCCTGAAACCTGATTCCTGAACCCTGAAACCTCTGCCTGCACAAACCTCCGGTTTGTGCAGGCGCCTCAGGGCCTACGCCTTCTTTCCATCCGCACCGAAGCCGGGACGACGCCCCTTGTACCAGGCGACCATCACCGGCGTGGCGATGAAGAGCGTCGAGTAGGTGCCCGCAATCATGCCGATGATCATCGTCAGGGCGAAGTCGCGGATCGAGCCGCCACCGAAGATCAGCAGCGCGCCGACCGCCAGCAACGTTGTGAACGTCGTGAGCAGGGTGCGGCTGAGCGTCTGGTTCATCGCGCGGTTGACGAGCTCAACGAAGCTGGCGCGCTGGTCGAGGCGCATGTCCTCGCGAATGCGATCAAAGATCACGATGGTGTCGTTGATCGAGTAACCGACGATGGTCAACAGCGCCGCGACGGTGGTCAGATTCACCTGCCGCCCCAGCAGGGAGAAGATGCCGAAGGTCACCAGCACGTCGTGGGCCAGCGCCACGATGGCGCCGATGGCAAAGCCGAACTGGAAGCGAACCGTGATATAGATGATCATCCCGATCAACGCGAAAATGATCGCCTTGATCGCATCGTCGCGGAGGTCCTTGCCGACGGCTGGCCCGATGAGCTCGTCGCCGATCACCTTGAATTGCTTGTCGGGCATCGCCTCGTCCAAGGCGAGCTGGATCCGCTTGACCATCGGGACACCGGCGATCTCTTCGAAGCTGGACTTGACTTCCAGTACCCCTTCTCCGCTCTCCAGTGACTTCTGGTACTGGACCGCGGCGTCACTGATGCCGGCGTCGTTCAGTACCCGGCGCAGCTCGCCCAAATCGGCCTTGTCAACGTACGAGAGCGTGACGGAGGCGCCACCCGTGAAGTCGACGCCCAGCACGGCGTTTTTATCGCGCGCGACACGCCCGGCGAACAGGCCCCAGGTGATCACAATCACGACCAGCGACGCCATCATGGCGGGCTTGCGCCTGGCGAGGAAGTCATAGGAGGTCGCCCCGATCAACTTCAGCATGCGGTACGGTTTGACGCGGGTTTCGGAAACGGTGGCGTCGAATACCATGCGGGTCAGCACGAGTGCGGTGTACATGCTGATGATCAGACCGGCCGAGAGGGTCACGGCAAAGCCGCGGATCGCCCCCGAACCGAAGATGAAGAGAATGATTCCGGTGAGCAACGTCGTGAGGTTGGAATCCAGAATCGCCAGAAAGGCGCGGTCGTAGCCGGCCGACACCGCGGCACGCGCCGACTTGCCGATTTGGAATTCCTCGCGGATCCGCTCATAGATCAGCACGTTGGCATCAACCGACATGCCGATCATCAGCACGATGCCGGCGATACCGGGCAGGGTGAGCACCGGAAGCTGGATCATGCTGTTGGAGATGCCGGCGTCGCGCACGAAGACGCTGAGCAGACCGCCGGCGATGATCATGCCGGCGGGCAACAACACAAAGTTGGCCAGCAGGGCGACATTGGCGATCAACCCGCAGTACATATAGTAGAGCAACATGAAGAGACAGACGGCCAGCGTGCCGATTACGGCCGCATTCATGCCGCTGTTGATCGCGTCGGAACCCAGCGTCGGGCCCACCATCCGCTTTTCGATGATCTTGACCGGGGCGGGAAGCGCGCCGGCGTTGAGGGTGTTGCGCAAGATCGCGGCGTCGCGGGCCGTGAAGCTGCCGCTGATGGTCGCCCGGCCGTTGGGAATCGCCTCGCGAATGACCGGCGCCGAGTAGAGCGTGCCGTCCAGAACGATGGCGAGCTGGCGCCCGACGTCGCTATCACGGTTCCCCGGCCCTTTGGGCGCATAACGGGCGGTGATCCGGGCAAACTCCGTTTTGCCGCGGCTGGCGAACGAAAGGCCTACGCGCATCTCGCCGGTCATGGGGTCGCGCTCAATATCGGCACGGTCAATCTTGTCGCCGGTCATTTCGACCTTGCGCAGCACATAGTGGGGCGCGTAGACCGTCTGACCATTCTTCAGGCGCGTCTCCTCCAGCATGAACTCATAGAGGGGGTCGGGTGCGCGGAAGGTCCCCAGTTCGCGGAGATAGCCGCGCTCCTTGGTCACGGTGCGGAATTCCTCTGTCCGCTGGTAATAGCGACGGCCAGCCACGTCCACGATCTCATAACCGCGCGGTTTGCGGCCCTCGCTGAACAGGGCTTCAACCAGTTGCTGGTTCTTCTTATGCACCAAGCGGAACTCGAGGAACGCGGCGCTCTTGACGCTTTGCTCGGCAGCCGCAAACTCCGCTTCGTTGGTGCCGGGTATCTGGATCAGGATGCGGTGGTCCTTGCCCGCCATGATCAGCGGCTCGGAAGTGCCCAGGCCGTCAATGCGGTTGCGCAGCACTTCGAGAATCCGGTCGTCGGCGTCCTTCATGGCATCGCCCACCTTGGCGTCGATCATGTCGGCATCGAGCTTGGGATCCGCCTCCGCAATATCCTCGCGCAGTTGCGCCTCGTCGATCTGCACCGTGAAGCTCACGCCCCCCTGCAGGTCGAGGCCCAACCGAATCTTCTCCCGGGGCGGCGTGACCACGTAGATCGAGAAGACCGTGACGATCGCCAGAATCAACCACTTCCAAACCGCATGTTTGCTGCTCATGTCCGTGTACTCCGTGCTGTTCAGGTGCCGGACGCCGATCGGGGCGTCCGGGTCAAGTTATCCCATCCGAGGATCACGCAGGATCCGATTTCACCGCGTCGCCCTCGACGAGCGTCCGGGTGATCGCGCCACGCGCGACCTCGACCACGACGCCGTTGGCGATCTCAATCATAAAGGTGTTCTCTTTGCATTCGATTACTTTGCCGATGAACCCGCCGCCGAACAGCACCCGCTGACCGGCCCGCAACTCGGTGATCTGCTTCTGGCGCTCCTTCTCCTTGCGCTGTTGCGGGCGGATCATCATGAAGTAGAAAATGCCAAAGATCAAGATCATCGGCACCAACATGCCGTAGCCGCCCTGCTGGCCTGCGGCCGCGAGTATCACACTGTTCATCGCATCTCTTTTCCGCGGGTCTCCCCGCCTCGTTGCCGGCTCAGCCGGCGGTTGTCGTCTGTGCGTCCGTGACGGGCGCCTCGGATCTCATGCGGGCGGCGCATGCGCGCCGCCAGTCGGCAAAGGCGCCGGTCGCGATCGCCCCGCGCATCTCGCGCAGAACATCCAAATAGCGGTGCACGTTGTGCAGGGTCAACAACCGTATGCCCAGAATCTCGTTCACATTCAGCAAATGGCGGATGTAGGCACGGCTGAACGTCCGGCAGCAATAGCACCCGCACCCTTCCTCGACCGGCCGCGTGTCACCCTTATAGGCACCCGCCTTGACCGGATAGAAGCCGTGCGCCGTGAACGCCGAGCCATTCCGCGCATGCCGCGTGGGTATCACGCAGTCGAACAAATCGACCCCGCGCGCCACCGCCTCCGCCAATTGCCACATGTCGCCCAGCCCCATCACATAACGGGGTCGGTCGGCAGGCAACAGACGCACGCCATCCTCCACCTCCTGCAGCAAAACAGGTTCCGGTTCACCCACGCTGACGCCGCCGACGGCATACCCGTCGAACCCGATGGCCGTCAGCTCGCGCGCGCACCGCTCCCGCAACTCCCGGAACTCCCCGCCCTGCACGATGCCGAAGACGAGCTGACCCGGAGCGCGAGCCTGATTCGCACATAAGCCCGCCCATAATAGGGTCTTATCGACCGCCTGACAAGCCGATTGTGCGGAACAGGGATAGGGCGGGCACTCGTCAAAGCACATGGCGATATCCGATCCGAGGGTTTTTTGGGCCGCCATGGCCTCGACGGGACCGATAAAAAGCGCCCGTCCGTCGACGTGCGACTGGAATTCAACGCCGTTGTC
>CAZOJL010000146.1:0-6788 GCA_964580075.1 uncultured Akkermansia sp.
CATGTAGCGCCGGATCTTCTCCCAGACCGTGCCCACCTCCCCGGCCGGCTCGTCCAGAATCGACAGGTCGCCGGTCTGTTCCACGTATTCCGCCAGCGCCGTGACGAACGCCGGCACGCCATGGGAGAAGAAGCCGGAATCACCCGGATTCCCGAGACACCGGACGCCCGTGGCATGCAGGTACCAGCACACCGTCCCGTCCGCGCCAACGGCCGTACGCACATATTCGATCAGGCACTTGCGCGCCAGGTGGTGGCGATTCGTGTGCGCCAGCCCGAACAGCGCCTCGCCGCCGTCGTTGATCCAGACGCCGAACCAGATGGTCTTGTCCGGCGCCATGTAAGCCTTGAGATCGTTGAATGGCAGGTCATACACGTTGACCAGCGTCACGCACCATTGCCAGTACTGGCGCCGCACGATCTCATCGGCGGAGTAGGCGACGGCCGTTCCGTCGGGCTTCTTCCAGGTGTAGCCGCCGGGTAAACGCGCCACGGGACACGAGGCAAGGTAGTCCTCCCACGCCATCCGACTCTCGCTCCGCGCGCGGGCGGGATCGGAGAACATGGCCTCCGCCTCGGCCAGCGCCTGTCCCTTGTCCACGTGGAAAGCCACCACCAGACGCAGGGACCCGTCCGCCGCGGCGCCGAGATCGAATCCCCCACCCGCGCGCGGCTGCACCTGTCCCGCATAGCGGAACACCACCGTGTAGGCACCGTCGTTCCAGATGATCCGGCCCGGCGTTTGCTCCACCGTAAAACGGATGTTCAGCGCGGCGTGCCGTCCGGTCTCCGCCCGGTTGATGATCTGCAGGACAGGGGCGTGGGGCCGGGCGAGTGCGGCCTCGATGATCGCCCCGTAGCGCTCCTGCGGCATCGACAGCGTGAGCGTGCCCCCTGCCACCGAAAGATCCACCCCATCCGGACGGTAGCAACAGGTCGTCGGCTTGCCGAGGTGGTCCAGTTTCAAGCCAAAGAACGTGCGAATCGCCGCCGGTGGCTCGCGATTCGCTGACGGGGCGGCGGACTGTTTCTTCTTTTCGTCGATGGCTATGTCTTGAAACGCCTGCGCCTCCAATAGCGCCACTTTCCAGAGATCGCATTCGTCCGCATTGATCGGGGCCGTACGAAAGACAAAATACCCCGCCTCGTCCACCTCCTCCGCGATCCAGCGGAGGTTGCCCAGCCAGTGGCGAGGGCCGATAAAATGCTCGCGCCGGTCTATAAGTTGATCGTAGATCGCCGTCTGATTATCGCGGATCATGGGGTAACGCTCCTGTTTCACGGAGTACTTCGGTTTTCCGAAATTCCCGTGGGGATGAACCTGTCTGTTTAGTAAAAATACGTGAGAAATACCCGGCATCCGCATAGCCGCAGTGCACGGCGATCTCCTTGATGTTCCACGGCGTGGTGCGCAACAGGTGGCGGGCCAGGTGGCAGCGCTCGTGGTTGACATGCGCGGTCAGCCGCAAGCCGCCATCGCGGTGGAAGCGGGTGGAGAGATAGTCCGGCGTGCAGCGCAACTGGCCCGCCAGGTGCTGCACGGAAAGACGTGTATCCGTCAATTGTTCCTGCACCAGACGACGGCAGCGAGACACCAGCGCCGATTCCGTGCTCCGGGTGTGCTGCGCGGTTTGCTCGACGAGGGTCTGCAACAGCCCCAGATGGGTCAGCAGCAGTCCCTGCACCACCGGATGCCGCACCGGATGGCCCGCGGCCACGAAGTCAGCCGCCTCGTTCAGATAGCCATAGAGCTGGCTGCCGTAGGCATGCGCGGTGTTGCAGGATCCACCAATCCTGATCGGCGTGATGGCCCCATGGGACTTCCCACAGGGCAAGCCTGCGTGATAACTGAAAAGACCGGACCCATGCATGAAGACCAGGTTGCAAAACGGCGACGTGGTGGAGTCGGCCGACTCCTGATGCGCCACGCCCCGGGGCATCAGCAGGAGACCGTGCGCTTCGCACAAAACCAGGCCGGTCGTCAGTCGCATGCGCGACGCGCCGCTGACCTGCAGAAACAGCTCGGGACGGGAGTGGTAATGGCTCCCCTTTCCAAGATCGCAAAACAACGGGGTGGCCAGCGGAATGTGCACGCCGCTCATGTCGCCGGAAGCGATCCGGCGTACGAGCGCGTCCAGGGACTGTCGCGTCAATTCATGGACAGCCGCCGCTGAATCGGCTTGAGAAATATTACAGGTTTTGTCCATATCTCTTCGGTTCAATCCCTGCTTTACCGGTTGAACTGCGCGGCATTATACATAATGATGTTCTCAATGCAAGGGATAAGAATGCAGGTTTTGTCTGTCACGGGTACGGGTCTGGCAGCAAATCAAAAAAGGGGATTCCAGTATGCGCAAAAAGGCGAATCGGAAATTGCGATGCGGCGTGATCGGCCTCGGCATGGGACGCGGGCATGTGCAGGGGTATCAGAGCCACCCCGCGTGCGAGATGGTGGCGGTGGCGGATCCTGACGAAGGGCGGCTGGCGGGGGCGAAAGCCGAGTTTCACGTGCCGCAGACGTATACGGACGCGCTGGACATGTTGAAGCAAGC
Source organism: uncultured Akkermansia sp. (assembly GCA_964580075.1). GTDB lineage: Bacteria > Verrucomicrobiota > Kiritimatiellia > RFP12 > JAAYNR01 > VGWG01. Next base: position 2,552 of record CAZOJL010000146.1, read on the forward strand.
CGATCTGGACGTGGTCAGCGTGGCCACGCCGAACAAGTTTCATGCGCCGCTCACGATCGCGGCGTTGAAAGCCGGATGCCACGTGCTGTGCGAAAAGCCCATGGCCATGACGCTGCCGGAGGCGCTGGCCATGCAGCGAACGGCCGTGGCGTGCCGCAAGAAACTGGCGATCAATTTCTCCTACCGTTTCAGCGCCATGAGCTTTGCGCTCAAGCAGCAGGTGGATTCCGGCCTGATCGGAAACATCTACTTCGGCCGCACCGTGTGGCACCGTCGGCGCGGCATGCCGGGGTTTGGCGGCTGGTTCGGCAACAAGGAGCTGGCGGGCGGCGGGCCGCTGATCGATCTCGGCGTGCACCGCATCGATCTGGCCCTGTGGCTGATGGGACACCCCCGTCCGGTTTCGGTCAGCGGCAGCACGTACAACGTCATCGCCGCGCGCAAGGCCCTCGAACAGAAGAAGCACTACTCGGTGGAAGATCTCGCCGCCGGAATCGTGAAGTTCGACAACGGCGCCACGTTGCTGGTGGAGGCCTCGTGGGCGCTCAACAACAACGAGAATGAGCAGATGATCACCTCGCTCTACGGCGACAAGGGCGGTCTGGTGCAGAAAAACCGGAACGGCACGTACGACTTCACGGCCGAAATCTACACCGAGGAAGGCGGCAACCTCTACACCAAGGTGCTGGATCAGGCCGTGACGCAACCCCCCAGCGCCTACCACGACTTCATCGACTGCATCCTGCAGAACCGCGAACCGCTGGCCACGGCGGAGCACGGTGTCCGGGTGCAGATGATCCTCGACGGCCTCTACCGCAGTGCCGCCGAGGGCATCGAAATCCGTTTTGACAAGTGACCCACACCCAACAGGAGAGATATCCATGTGTAATGCGAACATCCGTGTGACCCTGTGGAACGAATTCCGCCATGAGCGGAGCCACGAGTCTATCAAGAAGATCTATCCCGACGGCATGCACAAGACCATTGCCGATGCGCTGCAGCGGCAGGGCTGCACCACCCGGCTGGCAGCGCTTGACGACCCCGAGCACGGCCTCACGGAGGAGGTGCTGGCCGCCACCGATGTGCTGACCTGGTGGGGGCATTGCGCCCACGGGGAAGTGCGCGACGAGATCGTGGAGCGGGTCCACCGGCACGTGGTGGAACGCGGCATGGGGCTGATCGTGCTGCATTCCGGGCACCACTCCAAGATCTTCCGCAAGCTGATGGGGACCACCGGCAACCTGCGCTGGCGCGAGGCAGGCGAGAAGGAACGCCTGTGGGTGATTACCCCCGGGCATCCGATTGCGGAAGGTATCGGCGATTTCATCGAGCTGGAACACACGGAGATGTACGGCGAGTTCTTCGACATCCCCACCCCGGACGAACTGGTCTTCATCAGTTGGTTCGCGGGCGGCGATGTCTTTCGCAGCGGGTGCTGCTGGCAGCGCGGCAAAGGGAAGGTCTTTTACTTCCGGCCGGGCCACGAGACCTACCCGATCTTCCACAACGCACAGGTGCAGAAGGTCATCGGAAACGCCGTGCGCTGGGCCCGGTACGTCGGCAATGCCACGCCGAATATCTGCATCCACGCCCAGAATCCGCTCGAAAAGCTGGATGCCGGCGCGTAAGGGAGAGGCCCCGGGGCTGGCTTGCCTTTGTTTGACGAAATGACGCGGTGACCCGATGACGCCCGGACCCTGCAGATCATCACGGCGTCACCGCGTCATCGGGTCACCGCGTCTTTTCATCGAGCCGGATTGCCCCCCCCGACGCTTCGACCGGTTCCCAGCCTCACGCCTCTTTCTTCATCCGATAGACTTCCTCGAAATCCAGTTTCTGGAATTCGGGGTCGCCCAGCGGTCTCATCAGCGCCTGCCACTTGAGCTGCGTTTCGTGCGTGTCCAGCCAGGCACTGGAGGCGGGATAGCGCGTATCGTCGTATTCGAGATAGATCAGCAGCAGGTTGCCATTCAGAAAGCAGCTCAGCTCGGTGAATCCCGCCTCTCGGTAGACCGCCTCCAGCTCCGGCCAGACATGGCGGTGGTAGTCCGTGTACGCTTCCAGGCACTCGGTCTTGATCCGGGCCATGTGAAGGGTGCGTTTGATCATGTGCTTTGCTCCTTTTTGATGTCCCGGAGACGCCGTGCGCGATCTCTCCCGGCGTCACCCAGTCACCCAGTCATCGGGTCACCCATACACCCGCGCCCGCGCCGCCTTCGCCAGCGCCACCCAGCGCGGAAGTCGCCGCGTCTCGTGCTGCACGGTGTGCAAATCCTTCAACATCACCTCGACCCGGCAGTCGTGTCGCTGGGTAAGGATGAAGGTCTCCACCAGGCTGCGCGTGATCGCCTCGTCATCCATGCGGTCGGTCGCCACGGCGGCGGGATGAGGCTTGCAGCAGAAGACGTAGTCGCGGCCGAGTTGCGCAGCGCTCTTGGCGATGTCCGCCCAGGGCGAGATGGAGACGCGGCGCAGATTGCGAACACGCTTGAGCACCGGGATCCAGTCGTGCAGCGGCTCGCAACATCCGTAGCAGCCACGTCCGAAGCGCTCGATGATCGGCTTCAGGTGCGGGAAGAAGAGTTCCTCATACATCGCCGGTGAGATGCCGATCAGATCCTGGCTCTCCTGTCCGCCCCAGATGTCGCGGCAGCGGACCCGCTCCGGGTCAAAGCCGGCGGCCGGCAGTTCATCCGTGCAGCCGATGCCGCCGTTGTTGATCCACTCGCAACCGTTGTTCAGCGAGAGATATCCGCCCGATTCCAGTTGGTCCAACACGGCGTTGTGATTGGCTGCCAGGCGGACCAGCAGTTCCTGCACCCAGTTCGGCTCATCCAGCATGTCCAGCATGAGTGTGTCCATGCCGCGCAGCATCACGGCCGTCTGGCAGACGCCTCCCACCGTGTGCCACCAGTGATGGCGGCGGCGCACGGTCAGAATGCCGTCGAAAATCTCGTGCGCCCACGCAAGCCACTCTGCGGAGCGTTCTTGATTGACCGTCACGTGCGGGGTGCGAAGCTTCTCGATGTCGTGATACTCCTGCAGCGGACGCGCGTAGTGGATTGCGCCCAAGTCGGCATGGCTCGAGAGGAGCAGATTGGAAAAGGGATGGATATAATACGGCAGACGCGCATCCGCATCCGTCATGGTCTCCTGGATCTGCAGGCCATTGCCGCTGATTTCGGCGTCCCACGGCACATTGAAGACCGCATCGACGGGCTGATCATCCTGTAAGAACGCGTGGGTGGCGATCGCCAGACGCAACTGCATCTCCCAACCGCGCAGCAGCGGGTCGGCGCAGGACAGGCTTTCCCACGGCAGGATCTCCAGCCACACGCCCTCGGGAAAGCAGTAAATGCGCGGCGGGACGGCCTCCAGCCTGTTCAGGGCGCGAATGGCCCGCCGTTTCTCCTCGTGCTCCGGCAAGGCTGCAATCTCCGCCACACGCCGTGCCAGATCGCGCAACACGTCTCTATCATGATCAGTTGCCATCGCCGTCAACCCGTCCCGTAAAGTGTGATTCGAAAGCGTTCATCCCCAACAGGCAAAATACCCTGAGATTGTAATAAGCGGGGAGGTGTGTGTTGGAACTTGCAGCCATCCCTTCCATCTGTCGCTCCTGCGCCAGATACCCCCCCCACACAGCTCCCGTAGACGCTATTTTTTAAGCACAAACCGCGGATACAGCTCGGTCTGGAAGGGATAGGAGATACCCTGCGCCATCCGAACATTATAGCGCATGCCCTGGTCGTCATCGCCATCGCAAACCATGGCATTGAAGCCGAAGGTGTCTCCGGGTGCCAGGCCGAGGGCGGTCAGCGGCAGGCGCACGCCGTAACGGGTGATATGGGTCTTGTCGTCGCGCGTCACGGAGCAATCCAGCGTCTTGAACAGCGCGTCGCTGCCACCCATGAACTGATGGACGGCAACTCCATTCGTGGTCAACGCCACCGCCAGATTCCAATGGACGCCTTTGGGCGTCACCAACCCAAACTGCAGCGCGTCACCGTTCCAGAGCGATCCGCCGCTCTGCGTGTTCAGGTGCCGGTCGTCCGTGGCCTCGGCGCCGACCAGGACCGCTTCGCCATCCCATGCCAGGTAGACCTTGCCGCTCAGATCCGCCGGCCCGTTCCAGAGCACCCGCTCCTGATACTTCATGAGACACCGGCTGTTGACCGGGAAGAGGGTTTCCGACGAGCCGAGGATCGCCAGGGGTTTGCCAAGCCCATCCGGCAGC
>CAZOJL010000146.1:6888-8950 GCA_964580075.1 uncultured Akkermansia sp.
CGGTGGCCACCGTCACCTGCCGCTCATAGGTGGTGCCCACGTTGACCTCCTGCAGCCCATAAAAGGATAATCCGGCGTCTGTGCCCTCGGGGGCGTCGAGCCCTCGAACCGCCTTTTCGAACTCCAGTTCCGTAAGCGGCCGCAACCCCGCCCAGGCCGCGACCATGGCGTGGTCCTCCCATGACAGCCAGGCTGTACGCACATCGGGCGCTGTGGCCGTGTAGGTATAGTCCGGTGCCGTCCCGGCCCGCAGGATCTCTTTCCCCTGTCCATCGGCATACCAGCGCTTTTTCGCCTGCTCAGCAGTCAGGGTATTCAGAAAGTCCGCATAGAACCCTTGCGTGACGTAGGGAAACTTCATGCAATAGAAGGCGGCATAGCCGTTTGGAAATGCGGTGGGGATTTCGCCATTGTCCTCGGGCAGGAAGCCCAACGCCCAGAGTTTTCCCTGCTGCCGGCCGGTTGGGATGGCGCCGGCGCCCGTCACGTGATATGGCGGGATATCGGTCCCTGTCTCCTGATATTCATAGAAGCAATTCAGGCGTCTCACGCTCGACCCGAGGTAGAACGGACCTTCCGCCACATAGGTCATCTCGATACCTAAGGCGCGAATCTCAGGGTTCGGGGTTCGGGTTTCAGGGTTCAGGTTGATCACTGCGGTCACTTTCTGCGCCGACACCGGGCCCCGGCCGTCTTGCGCCAGGCGCACGAACATACCGACAAAGCCCTCGTCACCGCCCGGCACTACGAACTCCAGCGGCGTTCCCTCGCCCGAACTGAATCCGGTCGGATTCACAACTTTATCAGCCGTCAGACGGGCATGCTGCCACGGTGACTTGGCATCAGCCCGCACCTTGAAGCACACCCAGGCGGCGTCATGGAAGCTGTCGAAGCGATAAGCGTTCGTCCACGCAATGTCAAACGTCACCAGCGCGGTCTTGGCGTCGCGCGGGGCGATGGCCACGTTGCTAATCTTCAGGCCATCTGCGAAGGCCGAGGTTGCGAGGAGCACCGTGGCGGCGGCGGCGAGTACGCGCGTGGCAAAAAGCGAATGGATGGATTTCATTTTCATCGTCTTCTCCGTTCTTTCGATTGCTTCCGACTGCAATCGACCGCCATCGACAGCAGTCGATCTGAATACCGAACACTTCCCCTACTTCTCCACGGGCGCCGTCCGCACGCAGCGCGTGCCGTCATGGATGTCCCCAGGACTATTCAGGTAACTCCTGGCGTTGGCGCGGCTGGAGATGCGGAAGAGATCGACACGCCCCCAGGCGTGACTGTGTCCGCCCATGCCTAGTGGATATCCGCCCCCGCGCTGTCCCAGGCCGATGCCGCCCCAGGGCGCCGCCCCGCCTTCGCCGTGTTCCCCGGAAAAGGCGCGGGAGGCGGCCTCGCCGACCGGAACAGCCTTCTCGGCCACGCTGCCGGCCATGTCCAAGATCCCCCAGTACGTCGCACCGGCCGTCACGCGGTCGCTCGCCGGCGTGGCGAAGATACCCACCCGTGTCGGCCCGCCAAGCGCGACATTGTTACCGGCAAAGAACGCGTTGCCTCGTGTGGCATCCGGACCCTTTTCGCCCACCCAACTGATGCTTTCCGTCATCTCGTTAAAATTGGTCAGGGCATACTTCCCGCCCGACAGATCCATCCCCGCGACACCTGTGGTACCCCAGGGGAACTCATCGGCCACAGGCTTGACCGGTCCGCGGCACGCCTTTTCATATTCGAGCTCGGTCATGGGCCGCAAGCCTGCCCAGGCCGCGAACCCGCGCGCGCCCTGGCAGGGCATGAAATGACACGGAACGAACGGCATCGTGGTCGTAAAAACCGCCGCAGTGCCGGGTTGGGTCACGGTTCCGCTCATGACAAACGTCTCGCGAGAAATCTGAAGGGGGACCATCGAATCAGGCGTGCCCGGCGCCTGGATGAAGACGCCAGCCCTTGGCGAGTGGTGACTGTTGTTATCCATCGCCAGCGTGCCCTCCGGCATCGAGAGCTTCGCGGTGACAGACGCTGCCTGGCGCGCATACGGCTGCATATTCAGGTACTCCACGTACAT
>CAZOJL010000147.1:0-8731 GCA_964580075.1 uncultured Akkermansia sp.
ATGCCCGGGATGGCGACGCCAAGCAGCCGCTCATGATGACCTGGCAGGCGGTCACCGCGCTGTTCACCAGTCCGCAGAATATGATGAAGTGGACCCTCGTCGAGACGGTTTCGAAAGGCGCTATCACGAATGGCGGCAAGTGAATGATAGAAGCAGAATAGAGGCACATCATGAACGGACATCGGAGACTCGGTTTCGTGCAGGTGAGTGCGTTTGTCGGCCTGTTGCTGACGTGCGCCGCGCGCGTTTTGGCGGAAGATGCCTCGACATGGCTCCCCTCGACTGGGCTCGGGGCGGGCGGGGCGAACGATCCGGCGGCGCGGTTTCACGGCGCGCCGACGTACGACCTGATGGTGACGAACGTCAGTTGGCAGGTCGTCAACAAGGACTACACCGAGGTGACGTTCGACCTCTCGTGGTCCTTCTCCTGGCGGGCGAAGTGGACGGAGACGGCGGATAAGAATGTCACCGGCAAGCCCTTGGAGGTCGAGAACTGGGACGCGGCCTGGGTCTTCGTGAAGTTCCTGCCGGAGAAGGATTCCAAGGAAAGTATAGAAAGCAACTACTGGCGACACGCAACCCTCGACACGGATCCCTCGCACCATGTGATGCCGGCCGGTGCCACGAACACCGTCGGCACGACCGACGATGGTGCCCGGGGGGTAGGGGTGTTCATCTACCGAGACGCAATCGGGCGCGGCCGTAACGACTGGAAGGGCATCACGCTGCGCTGGCTGCACCCGCCTTCGTCCCGACCTCAAGAGAGTCGGGACTCCGGCGCGGCAAGTGCCGCCGGATTCGATCCGGCCAAGGCCGCCGTGAAGGTGCACACGATTGCGATGGTCTACGTGCCGGAGGGCGCGTTCAAAGTAGGCTCGGGCGCAAAGACGAGGATCGCCCCGTTCCCGGACGGGATCACCTTGCCGGTACTGCACAACGAAGACGACGAATTCGGCAGTTTCACGGACGGTTCTTGGCGGGGCGGCCTCTCCGTTCCGTTTCTGGTGGACGCCGCCTGGAACGGTCCGGTCGCTGAAGGGACCTGTGCCCGGCGAATCGGACCCGTTGCCGGGCAGCTGTGGGGACTCGCCGGGTATACGACCCACTTCCATAGCCCTCAACACTTTCCGTATTCCTGTGCGCCCGGCGCGCCGGGCGCGTTGTGCGACGATTACCCGACGGGTTACGATGCCTTCTACTGCATGAAGTATACGCTGACGCAGGGACAGTACGCGGACTTCCTGAACGCATTGCCGCGCGAAGTGGCGGCGGCACGGGCAACGGTGCCCGAGGGAGAGGTCCATATGGATCCCGCGAAGCCCTATTCGTGGGAGAAGGGGGGGAATACCATCACCGCATCGGGCGTCACCCGGATCGCACCGAAGCCGAAGCGGGTGGCAGTGGATGATGATCCGACAGATCTTGAGACCGACAAGATGCTGGCAGCCTTTGATCCTATAAAGAAGGGGCCGAATGGTCCCCCGGTCTACACGGCCAGAGTGCCGCACCGGATGTGCAATTACCTCCTCTGGCAGGACGGGTATGCGTACGCCGGCTGGGCCGGGCTGCGGCCGATGTCGGAGTTGGAATTTGAGAAGGCCTGCCGGGGGCCGCTCAACCCGGTGCCGTACGAGCACGCCTGGGGTTCGACGGAGATGCACGTGGCGACCAATTTGCTGGATGCAGGCCTGCCGACCGAGCACTACGATACGGGGAATTGTCAGGCTCTGGTCTGGAACCATTTATTAAGCTCGAACGGCTTTCATGCGGTACGGGCGGGAATCTTCGCCACACCCGACAGCGACCGGATCGCTTCGGGCGCATCGTACTGGGGCGTCATGAGCATGGAGACAACCACCTTCGCCATACCTGTCGGAACCACCACGAACGTGTTTGACAGTGGAGGACGAATTGGCGCGAAAATCACACCCCTACCTAAAGAAGCTCGGAACGGGCGGGGCTTCCGCGGGTCGCACGGTGACGGCCGCGTGCCTTCCGGTGCCATTCCCGGTCCTGCAGTTCCGGCCGATTGGGCGGAACCCGGCGGACGATGGGGCCTCGGGATGGGTTATCGCGGGACGGCCAATACGCCATGCAACGGGCCTGTGGGCGAGGCGGGATATCACGACAAACGCTGGTACTGCTCGACCTGGCGCGGCGTACGGACGGCGGGGGCCCGGCCGGTCCGGGTGGCGTCGGCGCCGGCGGCTCCGGTTTCCAGAGCGAAGCCGGAAACGGTTTTCGCGGATGTCGCCCACGACACGATCCGGATAACCAACGTGATATGGAAAGCCGACGCCAGTGACGACAACACCGTGACGTTCGATCTGGCCTGGGATAACTCCTGGCGGGCGAAATGGGAGGAGCCAGCGGAGAAGAACGTCACCGGCAAGCCGCTGCAGGTCGAGAGCTGGGATGCGGCCTGGGTCTTTGTCAAGTTTCTCACCCGCGAGACGGGCGCGAAGAGCAACCTCTGGCAACACGCGGCGCTCGACACGGACGCAGCGCGTCACCAGGCGCCCGCTGGCGCGACCCTGGATGTCGGCCTGAATGGCGACGGCGGCAACGGTGTTGGCGTGTTTATCTATCGCGACGCCCCCGGGAGCGGACCGCTCGCCTACAAGGGCGTGACGCTGAAATGGCGTTCTGATCACCGATCACCGATCACCGATCTCCGCGTTCACGCCATCCCGATGGTATACGTGCCGCAAGGCCCGTTCAAAACAAAGGGACCCTGGGGCCACCCGCTGTCATCCATCAACAACGGCGATACGACGAAAGCGGGTGGGTATCGCGTAGGGCAGTCGGCGGTAGTCTGGTCAGGTTGGGGAACGAACCAAGTCGCCATCACAAGAAATCGTCGCCTCGAGGCCGGAACTGCGCCGAAGAGCGATGCGTGGCCCAACGGTTACGGGGCCTTCTACTGCATGAAGTATTCGATCAGCCAGGGGCAGTACGCCGACTTTCTCAATTCACTGCCGGTTGTGCAGGATGAACTGCGCTATTATTGCGGTTACAACGTCAACCGCTTCTCCATCCGGCGCGTGGCGGACAAAGGGGTTTACATGGCTGAGGCGCCGGACCGGGCATGCAACTTTCTTCCCTATAACCGCATCTACGCTTATACGGCCTGGGCGGGATTGCGTCCGATAACGGACTTGGAATACGAGAAGGCCTGCCGCGGACCGCGCGAGGTGGCGCGCGAAGCCGATGCTTGGAGTGCCGCCGCCTGTGCGCCTGCGGCGGGTCTTCCCATCAACAGCAACGCCGGGACCGGAACGACAGCGGCCGCTTCGCCTCCCTCGTATTGGGGAATCCGGGAACTCAGCCTCAGCGGCATTCCGTTCGAATGGCCTTGGGTGGTCAGGAATGAGCCTGGGTTTCTCTTTAAGGGGACACACGGCGAGGGCGCGTTGGCGGGCCCGGCTGACTATTCGGGCGCGCGGTTGAGTTCCGCCGGCTGGTTTTGGATGTCGCGCGGCGATGGGGTGTTGGCGTGGCCGGAGGACTGGCCTGTTGAGTCGGACAAGGGCGATACCTTTGAAGACCAGTTTGGATGGGGTCGCATGTTCGGCTTTTGGCTTGTTCCTTCCGATCTGGATTGCATTGATGAAGTGAGGGATGCCATCGGTGATCGGACCGGGCGGTACGGCGTGCGTGCCGCGCGCACCGCGCCTGTCAGGCAGGATAAGGATTCGCCGTTGCAGGTGAATCCCATGCCCAATCTGATGGGATACGACATCGGCATCTTCGAGCTTTCGGGACAGTTCAAGAATGCGGGGAACAAGCCGCTGCAAGTTGAGCTGGCCACCACCCTGCCCGAGGCGTGTTTCCCGGAGGGCGCGGCGTCGCGCGCTTTCACGGCGGCGCCGATGGCGGTCACGCCCTTCCGGATTTTGACGGTGCTGACCATGCAGAGCGCGACGGGCACCGTGCGCAGCGTCAATGGGTTGCCGGTCCAGATACTGGATTCCGACGGCCATGTGCTGGCCAAACAGCAGGTCAAATTGCTGATAGACAAGCCCGAGAACAGGTTAGGCCCTTCGGCGCCAAAGCCATTGATCGATTCGCTGGTCGGCGGCGAACTGATCGTGCGCATCATGAATGCCACGGCGCGGCCGCAGGCGCTGACGCTCAATCTGCTGCCGCCGCCGGGCGTCACGATTTCCGAGTCAAGCCGGAGTGTCTCGATCGCGGCGCGCGAACCGGCCCAAGTGGCGTACCAGTTTCCCCGCCAGGGCTTTCCGGATCATCCTCTGAACCGCGAGAATAGAGGGTGGTGGTCTCCGGCGGATTGGACCTGTCAGATACCCTATCGTGTCGCCTTCTCGAAAGGGGCGCCGCTGGAGGGCGAAACCGCCGTCGTTCTGCAAGCGCGGTCGCGTTGGTGGTTCTTCAGTGATGACAAAGTGAATGTGCGTTCAGACGATACGACTGGTGATGACAATGCGCTCGCCGAATTCGTGAGCGGAATCGCATACGCATACGGCAGCGTGTTCAAAGCTGATGCACCGCCCAAGGGCTGGAAGCCGGTGATCTATCATGCAGCGCCCCTGCAAGTCGATGCACGCAGATCGATGGGGGGGGGGCCTTACGCCACCATACGGAGCGGGGCGGTGTTCGTGGCCGCCACACGGTTTGAGGCGCTTCGCGACCAGGATGTGACCCTCATCGTGGGTCATGAGTCCAATATGGCTCATAAGTTTTGCCAGTTCGCCAATCGTATCTGGATCAACGACGCGCTCGTCTATCAAACGCCTATCGGGCAGGTTCCGGATCCAAAGGATGCGCGCAATAAGCCTATGACCGGTCGCATTCGCAAGGGCGGAAACACGATGGTTGTGGAAGTGAAGCAAAATGATTGGCCGCAGTGCGACGCCGGCGTCCTATTCATCCAGGTGCTCGACGCCAAGGACCGCAAACAGGCGGAAGGCCTGATCTTCGACGTGGATAAGAAGTGAACGGGAAAAAGAAAGGGACATCATGAACCACCAACGAGTGCTGAATTCCATACGGGTTATTGCGTTTGCTTGCGGTTTACTGCTGTCAGGCGCAGCGCGCATTCTGGCGGAGAACCCCTCGACAGGGATCGGGGTGAACGATCCGGCGGCGCGGTTTCGCGGCGCGCCGACGTACGACCTGATGGTGACGAACGTCAGTTGGAAGGTCGTCAACGCGGACTACACCGAGGTGACGTTCGACCTCTCGTGGTCCGGCTCCTGGCGGGCGAAGTGGACGGAGCCGGCGGAAACGAGTATCACCCATAAGCCAATAGAGGTCGAGAACTGGGATGCGGCCTGGGTGTTCGTCAAATTCCTGTCCGAAAAGGACTCCATTGAAAGCATCGAGCGCAACCACTGGCAACACGCGACACTCGCGACGGCCCCGTCCCTGCATGTGATGCCCGCTGGCGCGACGAACTCCCTGCGGTTGTCCGAGGATGGCAGCCGGGGGATAGGGGTGTTTATCTACCGCGATGCGATCGGACACGGCGCCAACAATTTCAAGGGCGTTAAACTCCGCTGGCAACACGGCGCCGACAAGGTGGATCCGACCCAGGCGGCCGTGAACGTGCATCCGATCGCGATGGTCTATGTGCCCGAGGGGCCGTGCAAGGTGGGCTCCGGGCTTCGGACCGGCATCACCCGCTTCACCGACGGTCCCGATATGCCCCATAACCGGCACGACTGGGAGGCGTTCATGACGCTGCCCGATGGTTCTTCGCTTTGGACAGATTGGGGTAGTCTGACCGAAGGTTCCTGGCGGGGCGGCCCCTCGATTCCGTTCCTGGTGGACGCGGAGTGGAGTCGACCGGTTCAGGAGGGGACCAGGGCCCGGCGCATCGGGACTTTTCCGGGCCAGCTCTGGGCGACGCACACGCATGCCGAGAAGTTTTATGATGCAATCCCGAGGCTTTCTTCCGGCACCACCCTGAAGGACGATTATCCGACCGGGTATGACGCCGTCTACTGCATGAAGTATGACATCACGCAGGGGCAGTACACGGACTTCCTCAACTCGTTGCCGCCGGACGTGGCGGCCGGCCGCGCCTTTTGCGCCAAGCCGGAGACCAAGACTAGAAAGGTTTTGAGTGGGGTCGTGCCTTCATATGAGCCCGAAGTCGGGGGGGGAGAATGGAAATCGGGTGACAGGCACCTGAACGACATCAAGGTTGAGCGACCAGGATACAATCCTTATACGATCACGGAGATTGGCGGTCTGACCATCACGTCGCCGCAGACGGATGAGCCCGCAAAGATCCCGACAGGATCCGGCTCTGATGGCGCCGAGAAGCGGGATATTCTGGCCGGTGATGAGCCGAAGGACGCGGTCATGGATGCGTTTGTGAAGGACATGCCGACGAGCGACAAGGACAAGGAAAAGGCCGATGCCCAACTCACGCGGCCGCCGGTCTTTGAGGTCAGATGCCCGTTTCGCAGGGGTGCTGTTGCCGGGGAAGACGCGATGGCGTTCGCCGTTTGGGCTGGGCTGCGGCAGATGACGCAACTGGAGCAGTCCAAACTGGTATATGGGCCGCGCGAGCGATCGAGGTCCTATGAATACGCGCCGTATCAGTATGGGTTCTACGGCACTCCCCGCCTGTGGGAGTCGAGTTTCGTGAAGAGAGCTTTTCTGGACATCGGTCTGCCGACGGAACGGTATGCGAACGCGGAAACGAACTATTATCCGAGTGACTATCTACTCACCCGGGTCGGCATTCGCGCGACCGCCGATAGTGACCAGGCCGCGGCCGGGGCCACCTACTGGGGTATTTCGGAACTGGGAAGCGAAGCCACGGTGCTGGTGCATCAGCAATTCCTGGATTTTCATTCGCACGGCGACGGCCATATGCCGGCCGGCAAGCCCGGCGGTTCGATCGAACGAAAAAGAGCGCCTTTCAAGGATGTGCCTGCGGACTGGCCGGCCGTTTGGACTTATTTTGGTTACCGCAATGCGGGCACCAGCCTTCGGCTGGTGGCTTCCGCCCCCGCGCCGAAGCTCCGGCGTGACGCGTCCGCGACGAATCGAATGGTTGCGGCAAAGGTGGCCACCCCCAAGCCGCCTGCGTCCAGTCCGGAAGATACGACACGCGCCGACACGATCCAGGTCACCAACATCAAATGGGAGGCCGGCACAAAAGAATACAGCACCGTGACGTTCGACCTTTCCTGGAACAACTCCTGGCGGGCAAAATGGACGGAGCCTGCAGAGAAGAATGTGACCGGCAAACCCCTTCCGGTCGAGAGCTGGGATGCGGCATGGGTCTTCGTGAAATTCCGGCCAAGCGAGGAGCGCGTCTTTTCGCACGCATCACTCGATCTGGATGCCGCGCGCCACCAGAAGCCTGCCGGCGCGACGCTGGATGTTGCCGCCAGCGACGACGGACGCAAGGGGCTCGGCGTGTTCATCTACCGCGCTGCGGTCGGAAATGGCGCCAACCATTTCAAGGGCGTCAAACTGCGCTGGCAGCATGCCGCGGATAAAGCCGATCCGGCCAAGGCGGAACTGTCGGTGCATGCCATCGCGATGGTCTATGTGCCCGAGGGACCGTTCCACTACAAGGGTCCGTGGGAAGATCATCCGTTTGCCGACGGCCACACCCATCCGCTGACGTTGATCGACAACCCCGACCCGACCCAGCCGGGCGGCCATCCGGGATTGGGGACGAACGCGACTCCGGAAGTGGTGAAGAACACGACACCGGATTGTGAAACTTATCCGAATGGCTATAGTCCATTTTACATCATGAAGTATTCGATCACCCAGGGCGAGTATGCCCGGTTTCTCACCGAGCAGGCGCCCAATCTCAAAGAGGCGCACTACAATAACGGGCGCTATGACGTTCTAGGGATGGACGATCCCCGGCGCTTCGCCAATTTGAACGGCTACAACGGATATACCATCAGTTTTAGTTCAGACGAGGGGCGGTACAAAGCCGATGTGCCGGATCGGCCGGCCAGTTTACTTTCCCTGCCGGACATCCAGTCCTTTATGGCCTGTGCCGGACTGCGCCCTCCGTCGGATCTGGAATACGATAAGTCCTGCCGCGGGCCACGCGCAGTGGCGCGGGCCGAGGAGGCGTGGGCGCCCGGCATCTGCGCGCCAGCGGCGGGTCTGCCCTCCTTCGTCAGTGGGCAGATCCGGAAGGACGTGCCGCCCGAACGCCGGGCGTTCTGGCCAGGCGCATCGTACTGGGGAATCCAGGATTTGAGTATGAGCGGCTGCGTGCTTGAATGGCCGGTAGTGGCTAATAACAATCCGGTGACAGTTAAAGAAAAATACGCCAAAGGATTTTGGAAGGAGTACAACGGCACGCACGGCAATGGTTCACCCGAATTGCCGGATGCCACCTGGGGGTGGTCCGCCTGGGGCGAATGGTACATGCACGGTTGGGGCCAGTGGGCATTCCACGGGCGTTCGCTTATCGCTTTCTGGTTCCCGGTCACTGAGTTTGGAGAAATGGTCGGCCGCCACCCTGAGATGGACCGGACGGGCCGTTACGGCGCCCGCGCCGCGCGCAATGCGCCGGTTACGGTTGATCCGTCTTCGCCGCTGGTATTCGATCCGCCGCCGGACCTGCGCGGGAACGACATCGCTATCTTCGATCTCACGGGGCGTTACAACAACACCTCCGACAAGCCGTTGAAGGTCGAACTGAAGACGGCGCTGCCGGATGCGTGCTTCCCGGACGGCGCGGCCTCGCGCGTGTTCACGGCGGCGCCGAAGGCGG
>CAZOJL010000148.1:0-6600 GCA_964580075.1 uncultured Akkermansia sp.
GATTCCGATACCGACCCCGACCCCGATGACTCAATCGCCTCATAATTAGAATTGCCCAAATCCGACAGACTGCCGAAATCCGTGCGATGACGATAACACGATTATGCGCGAAGCAATCGGTAGGCAGCGGCGTCCCCGCCGCGCCGCAGGCCAACGGGTCAGCACCCTTTCCGGCGTCAGCGGGTCACGCGGTCACCGTGTCACGATCACCGCATGCCCTGACGCACGCAGACAGATGCTGATGAGCGGCCCGTCCCTAATCCTCCGGCCCATTTGAGGCCGGGCCGGCTGTGGCCGCCTGGGGACGGGATCATCTCCCACCCGGGTTCAGGCTTTTAATACGGGGAGAGAAACCCACGCCCGTTTGCGGGACGATTCGAGGCCCTTCTCGGCGAGTTGAACCCCCTTGGCGCCCTCGAGCAGGGACCAGCGAAACGGCTCGTCGAGAGCGACATGGCGGAGGAAAAGTTCCCACTGTACCTTGAATGCGTTCTCAAACGGCATTTGTTCGGGCATCTTCTGCCAGCCCTCAAAGAAGTTGATCGGTTGCGGGATGTCGGGATTCCACACCGGCCGCGGCGTCGCGCCGTAAGGTTGGATGTAGACGTCGCGGAGGGTGGCGACGGCGGAGCCGTGTGTGCCGTCGACCTGAACAGTCAGCAGATCATCGCGCCGGACACGGGTGCACCAGGATGAGTTGAAATGGACGATCACGCCGTTCTCCAGTTCGAAGGTCGCATAGGCGGCGTCATCGGCGGTGCAGGCAAAGCGCTTGCCGGCTTCGTCGACGCGTTTCTTGATGTGCGTGGCCGCGAGGCAGGAGACGGCCTTGACCGGACCGAACAGGTTGTCGATCACGTAGCGCCAATGGCAAAGCATGTCGATGACCATGCCGCCGCCGTCTTCCTTGCGGTAGTTCCAACTGGGCCGCTGGGCCGGAATGAGGTCGCCCTCAAACACCCAGTAACCAAACTCGCCCTTGACCGAGAGAATGTCACCAAAGAAGCCGCGCTCCATGAGAGTTTTGAGCTTCAGAAACCCGGGGAGCCACAGCTTGTCCTGCACCACGCCATTTTTCACGCCCGTTTTTCGGGCGAGGGTGTACAGTGCGTAGGCGTCCCGGGTGTTGGTCGCGGTCGGCTTCTCGCAATAAACGTGCTTGCCCGCCGCGATCGCCCGCTTGACGGCGGGAATGCGCAGGTTGGTTCCCTGGGCATCGAAGTAGACGGGATAGGCCGGATCTTTCAGGACGGCCGCGAGATCGGTCGTCCACTTCTCCACGCCGGTCTGCTCGGCGAGATTCTGGAGTTTGAGCGGGTTGCGTCCGACCAGAATCGGGTCCGGGACAATGAATTCGGTCGGTGAGACCTTGACCCCGCCCTGCTTGATGATCGGCAGGATCGAGCGGATGAGGTGCTGGTTCGTGCCCATGCGTCCGGTGACGCCGTTCATGATAATGCCGATTTTGTGGATTTTCACGTTGCTCATGGAGACCTTTGGGTGGGGGGGGTGAGCGTGGCGCGTCCGTCACCGCGCGGTTGTAGTTAAAGGATGTGTGTGTCGGTACACTGCGGCCAGGCGCCTGCGGGCAGGGGTGGCGCGTCGACCCCGGCCTTAGGAAGGGTGCCTGCGAGTTCCTGGCGCCAGTGCGCGACATCCCCTGCGGGGCCGTAGATGTAGATGAAGCGGGCGCTGGACGTGCCGACGTTAGTGATCTGATGAAAGACGCCGGGGGGGATGTAGACGGCCTGTCCCTGAGAGAGGAGTTGGCGTGCGTCGCCGAGGCAGACTTCGACGGTCCCTTCCAGAACGAAATAGACCTCCTCCTGCTCCTGGTTGTGCCACGGGGTCTGGCCGCCATCCGGGTCGAGGGTGATGTATCCGGCGGAAAAGTGGGTGGCCTGAATCGGCGAGGCGCCACCCACCAGGTTCTGGGTCAGGCGGCGGGCCGGGTAGCGGCGTCCCGGGATGGTAGTGAGGTCGGCAAGTGTCATAAATTAAAAAAGTTAGAAGTTAGAGTGGACAAGCCGGAGGCATTCGGATTACGCTTGAAGCCCTGAAAGAACAGATGTCAAGGTTACACCAGACGCGGGCAGGCGTCAACAGCAAGAGGCAGCCATTCTCATTATGAGGTGATTGGGTCATCGGGGTCGGGGTCGGTATCGGAATCGGGGTCGATTTTCCGTTGGTTTTTTTCGATACCGATACCGACCCCGACCCCGACGCCGATGGTTCTATCTCCAAAATGAGAATTACTGAGTAAGAGGAGCTTATGGAACAGATATTTGCAAAACGGATTGTGCCGGTCGTGGTGTTGGATCAGCCGGAGCAGGCCGAACCGCTGGCGGAGGCGCTGCTGCGGGGGGGGCTGGCCGTGATGGAGGTGACGTTTCGGACGGCGGCGGCGGCGGCGGCGATCAAGCGGATCGCGACCCGTTACCCGGAGGTCTGCATCGGGGCGGGGACGCTTCTGACACCCGAACAAATTGAGCGGGCGGTGGACGCGGGCGCGACGTTCGGCCTGGCGCCGGGACTGAACGTGGCCACCGTCAGACGGGCACAGGAATTGGGCCTGATTTTCATGCCGGGTGTGATGACCCCTTCGGATATCGAAGCGGCGCTGGCGCTGGGGCTCAAAACCCTCAAATTCTTCCCGGCCGAGGCGGCCGGAGGCGCGGCGATGCTCAAGGCTCTGGCCGGACCGTATGCCCACACCGGCGTGAAATTCGTCCCGACAGGCGGCATCAACGTCCGGAATATGGGGGGGTATCTGGCGCTTCCCACGGTGGCTGCCATCGGCGGATCATGGATGGTCGAGAAGGCGCTGATTCAGGAAGGCCGTTGGACCGAGATTGAGCAGTTGACCCGCGAAGCGGTCGCGGCGGCCACGTGATTCCGTGTGGCGTTTTGCGTGATGGGTGATGCATGTCCTCTAAAAATTACTATGTGGGACCGCACGTTTCGGCTGCGGGGGGCGCCGACAACGCGCCGATGGCGGCGGCGGCATTGGGCGCGACCGGCTTCGGTCTGTTTGTCAAGAACCAGAAGCAGTGGCGCGCGCCGGATGTGACGGTGGAGCAGTTGGCCCGTTTCGGCGCGGCGCTGCACACCGCAGGCTACACGGCGGCGCAGATATTGCCTCACGCGGGCTATCTGATCAACCTGGCGAACCCGGATCCCGAGGCGCATGCGCGGTCACTGGGTTCGTTGATTGACGAGATGAAGCGCTGTCAGGCGTTCGGCTTAACGATGCTCAACCTCCATCCGGGAAGCCACCTGCGGAAGCTGTCGGTGGAGGCGGCGTTGGATCGGGTGGCGGATTCGGTCAACCGGGCGCTTGCCGATACGGCAGAGGTCGCGGTGGTGATCGAAAACACGGCTGGACAGGGCGGGTGCCTCGGCGTGACCCTGGCTGAACTGGGGCGCATCCGTGAGCGGGTGGAAGATCAATCGCGCCTCGGGTTCTGTCTCGACACGTGTCACGCGCTGGCGGCCGGTTACGACGTTCGGACGGGAGATGGCATGCGGCGGATGCTGGATGAATTCGAGAGAGAGGTCGGCCCGGCCGACCGCTATCTGCGCGGCATGCATTTGAACGACACCCAAAATGATCTCGGTTCGCGGGTGGATCGGCACGCGTCGCTCGGCACGGGAAGAATCGGGTGGGAGCCCTTTCGCGCCCTGATGCGCGACCCCCGCTGCCGGGGAATTCCGCTGGTGATTGAGACGCCCGATGAAGACCGATGGGCAGGGGAGGTGGCTGCATTGCTCGCCGCTGTATCCTAACCCCGCAAACCGCAATCTTGACCCGGAGCCGTTCACCCGGTATCTTACTCTACGGTTAAGCGGGAAAGGCGGGGATTTGGCCATCGTCTTTCCGCACAATGTGATATAATCCGAGAGTGGAGCCCATCGTTATGGCGATTTTACAGCGCACTGTTTTTGTTGAGCTTGATTATGCCGTCTTGCATAGTATGCAGGATTATGTGGATTCGGCGAACGCCGTTCTGGCCCCGCACAAGATTACGCTTGATCCGATTCTATTTGCACGGCATTTCAGCGGCAAATCGGGATCGGGAGCCGTTTCGGCGATGCTGGCAAAAGCGGGTGTGTCGGCCGAGGCGGGCCCGCTGGCCTCTCAAATTGTCGACGCTTACAAGAAGGCTCTGGCTGCGCGCGTCGCGTCTGTCACCGCGCTTTGCGCGAAATTCACCTCGCCGTTGGTTGCCAAAGATACGCACGTCGTCTTTGTGACGCAGCTTCCCGAGGCGGACGTCACCGCGGCGCTCGGAAATGTCGTGAAGGAGGGCGTGCAGGTGATGTCCGAGTCCTGTTCGCACATCGGATCTTACGGGTGGGAGAGTTGGCGCCGGATGTGCCGCAAGCTGAATGTGTACGAGCGTCTGTCGGGGGCTGTCGTGGGGAGCGGCCTTTCGGCTAAAGGCGCGATCGCGGCGGGGCTTTACGCGTCGGCCTGCATGGACCCGTTGGCGCAGAATCAGGATTGCAGCGGCGTCGATGTGATCGTCGAGGCGTTTGACGAGAGTCTGGCCAAAGAGATGCTGCGGATCCTGTGGCAGAAGGTTTGAACGGGATGGGCAACGACGAGCAGCGGCTTCCTGGCGGCGGCATGACGCGGCTCCGCGCGGTGATGGCGCGGCTGCGGGGGCCGGATGGCTGTCCGTGGGATCGCGAGCAGACCCTGGAGACCCTCAAGCCGTGTCTGTTGGAAGAGGCCCATGAGCTCATCGAGGCCATGGAGGAGGGAGCCCCCGTTCCGCATCTGGAAGAGCTGGGCGACGTGCTGCTGCAAGTCGTGTTCCAGAGTCAGATTCGCGAAGAGCGGGGCGACTTTACCCTGGACGACGTGGCGCACGGGCTCTGCGACAAGCTGGTCCTGCGCCATCCGCATGTTTTCGGCGATGTAGCGGTGAACGGCAGTGCCGACGTACTGCGCAACTGGGAAGCGATCAAGAAGGTTGAAAAAAGCGATCGCGCGTCGGTGCTTGACGGGGTGCCGCGTTCGCTTCCGGCGCTTCTCCGCGCGCAACGGATGCAGGCCAAGGCGTCACGCGTCGGGTTTGACTGGCCCGATGCTGCGGGGCCGCTGGCCAAAATCACCGAAGAGGCGGCCGAACTGCAGCAGGCGGCCGCCTCAGGCTCGTCTGTCGAGGCGCTCCGGCATGAGGCCGGTGACCTGCTATTCTCGGTGGTCAACCTGTGCCGCTTTCTGGAAGTCGACGCCGAGCAGGCCTTGCAGGCGTGCGCCGACCGCTTCGGCCGTCGCTTCCGCCACGTCGAGGCGCGCGCCAAAGCCGACGGCATCGAGATGAAGGATACGCCCCTCGCTCTGCTGGACCGCTATTGGGAGGAAGCCAAGCGGGAGGAAACCTAAAACCGAAGAGAGTGATAACATGACACAGCGGGAGAATTTGCTGGGACTGTATAAACGCACGGGATATCAGCACGCGCCGGTTGGATTCGGCCTTTGTCCCTCGCTTTGGGAGACGTATCGGAAGATCGCCGGCGATACGTCGATCGAAGCGTACTTCAACTACCCCGAAGGGTTTTGCCTGGGCTGGGTGCCCTGGCCGGAGTTCAAGCAGCAGGAGTCCATCGATTGGGCGCGCTACTTCGACACCCCCTTGAAGCCGGGGACCACCTTCAACGCGTACGGTGTGGCGAATGAGCCGGGCAGCGAAGCCGCCAAGCACATGACCTATATGCGGCATCCGCTGGGAAGAGCCACGTCGCTCGAGGAGTTGCAAGCCTACCCGTTTCCGGAGATCGACACCGTGAACACCGGCCACATCCGCAAGGCCGTGGCAGAGGCCCATGCCAAGGGGCTGGCCGCCTTTGCCTCCATGCAGTGTACGATTTGGGAAACCGCCTGGTACATTCGCGACATGACCCAGTTGATGATGGACATGACCCTGGAAGACGAAAAAGCAACGTTCATGCTCGACACGATCACGGATCTCTCCTGCCAGCACGTGGCGCTGTACGCAGAAGCGGGTGTGGATGTCGTGGAACTCGGCGACGATGTCGGCATGCAGAGCACGATCATGATGTCGCAGGAGATGTACCGGACGTGGCTTCAGCCGCGCCTGGCCAAGGTGATCGCCACCGCCAAGCGGATCAAGCCGGACATCCTGATCTTCTACCACTCCTGCGGCTTCGTGGAACCGTTGATCCCCAACCTGATCGAGGCCGGCATTGACATTCTGAATCCGGTTCAGCCCGAGTGCATGCCCTTCGACAGGATCCACAAGAAATACGGCAAACAGCTCTCCTTCAACGGCACGCTCGGCACGCAGACCACCATGCCGTTCGGCACGCCGAAGGATGTGCGCGCCGTGGTGCTCAAGAACCTGGAGCGTGCCGGCCCATCGGGCGGGCTGTACTGCTGCCCCACGCACGTGCTTGAGCCGGAAGTCCCATGGGCGAACATCGAGGCGTACGTGGCGGCCTGCAAGGAATTCCGGACCGCCGGGGGCTAGTGCCCTGCGCTGAAAGTAACGTTGCCCAATTTTTTACCACGAAGAATAAGCAGATAAAGAGAAAGCTGAAAGCCGGCCGCGCGGCAAGGCCGCGAAGAAA
>CAZOJL010000148.1:6700-8683 GCA_964580075.1 uncultured Akkermansia sp.
CTGCCATGCGCCCGGGCAAGTATGGTGTTGACAATTCTAAGCCGCTGATTTATAAATGTCACATGAAATACCGGACAAGAACGTTGGAGACGGAGGTGCTACGGGCTGGCGCGCACTTTTCCGCCGTGCTGGTGACGGGGCCCCGGCGCTCCGGTAAAACCACGCTGCTGCGTCATCTGTTCCCCGCCTGCCAGCACGTGCTGCTGGAAGACCCGGATGTCGTGGCGCGGGTGCGGGCCGATCCGCGTTCGTTTCTGGACAGTCTCACGCTCCCCGTGATTCTCGATGAGATGCAGAACGCGCCCGAGCTGTTCGCCTACGTGCGTGCCCGCATCGACCGGCATCCGGAGCGCAAAGGGCAGTGGCTGCTCACCGGCTCGCAGGAGGCCTCGCTAATGAAAGGCGTCACGGAGTCCATGGCGGGGCGTGCGGCGGTCTTCTCGCTGCTGCCGTTTTCCGCCGAGGAGACGCCTGACATGACGTTGCGGCTCGGTGGCTTCCCGGAGGTGCAGGCCGCGCCCGGTGTGGCGGACATCTGGTTCCGCTCGTACGTGCAGACCTATCTCGAGCGCGATGTGCGCGCCGTCACCTCGATCCGCGACCTCGCGACCTTTCGCCGCTTCATGGGGCTGCTCGCCAGCCGCTGCGGTCAGATGCTCAACAAAACCGATCTGGCCGCGCCGCTGGGGGTGAGCGTGCCCACCCTCACCCAATGGCTGAGCATCCTGGAGGTCACCGGGCAGATCATCCTGACGCCGCCCTATTACGAGAATTTCGGCAAGCGGATCGTCAAAACCCCCAAGGTCTATTTCGCGGACTCGGGGCTGGCGGCCGCGCTGCTGGGAATCCGGGACGACGCGGATCTGGCCGCCTCGCCTTTCCGCGGGCCGCTGTTCGAGGGACTGGTCGCCTCGGAGATCGTCAAGCACCGTCTGAACCGGGGGCAGGAGCGGGGTTTGTACACCTTCCGCGACCGCCAGGGGCTGGAGGTTGATTTCGTGGTGGACGAGGGCAACCGCCGTCTGCTGCTGATCGAGGCCAAGGCCACCCGCACACCGATGCCGGACGATGCGCGTTCACTGACGCGTCTGGCGGCGGCGATGGGCCGCAGCGCCGTGACGCGCGCGGCGGTCGTGCATGCCGACACGGCGGCGCACGCCACGCCCATGCCGCTGTGCCCTGGGGTCCGGGCGGTCGGCTGGCGCGCGCTGCACGCGCTGCTCGACGAAGGCTCCCAACAGGGGGTGATAAAGCCGCTGCCAGCGGCGAAGCAAGACGGGGCTGCAGCTACCCAGAAAAAAAACCGGAAGCGCCCGTCGCATGCAGGCCGTGGTTCGGCTATACTGTCTTCACGTGTCGGGGCCTGATTTCTTCCTCGACCTTCTCCGCAAGGAAGACCTTGAGTAGAGACGGGTAGGGCACGTCTCGCTTGTTCGCAAGCATTTTCAGCCCGACGAGGATGGACTCCGGCAACCGCAAGGAAATCGACTTGGTAGAGGG
This sequence comes from uncultured Akkermansia sp., assembly GCA_964580075.1. GTDB lineage: Bacteria > Verrucomicrobiota > Kiritimatiellia > RFP12 > JAAYNR01 > VGWG01. The sequence continues at coordinate 8,201 of CAZOJL010000148.1, forward strand.
CTTCAGATTGGGGAAGACAGCCCGTTTCGCCTTCGACGAGTCGAGGAACTCCGTGGAATCGTGCATCGCCCAGAATTCTCGCTCTTCGCCCTCGTCCGTTTGTCCCAGTGCATAGAATCGCCCTTCCGTCAGCCTACGGGCACACGAACGGGATGAACCCACGTGCGAGCGCCGGAGAATTCGGTTGCAGCCTGAAGTCACCATTCACGGGGTCAACGAACAAGGGGTCGGCTGCCAGGCCGGACAGGTCGCCCGAGTGCTGTTGCCAGGCTTCGAAATCCATGGAAGCCACCGGCAACGCGACACTGCACAGGTAGCGCCATTCGACGGGATGCGCGTCCGAGATGCCGAACGCCATTCGGATATGAGCTGCGACCTTGTCGAGGGAGACGGTCATGGCCGCCGCCCAGTTCTCTTCCGATGGGTCGGCAGAACGCGTCCAGTGCCATTCTTTCGGCGCTGCGCAGTTGAACCAGCACACGT
>CAZOJL010000149.1:0-8612 GCA_964580075.1 uncultured Akkermansia sp.
GACGATGCGGGCCTATTTGAGCGGCTGAAGGTATGGCGTCGTAAGTCGTTCATTACCAGCACGTTCTTATTTGAGTGGAAAACGTCCATACGAAAGCCTGGATGCCCCAAGCGCTTGATTTACTGAAGGCGAGCCGTGAGCCGCCCGTGGCGTTTGACCACGCGGTGGAGGATTACCGATCGGCACGGTGATTGTTTGTACATGTTCGCGGAGAGCATGCTCATAACGCATTTCTTGCTCTATCGGGCGGAATAGGATACTGTGGACCATGCTTTTCAAACGCCAACAGTTGCTTTTGAACCTTTAACCGGAGCAGAAGGGGCGCGCAACCGGAAGCGATCCGTCTGGGCAGTTTACTGTGAGGTAAATCGGCTGAACGCCAGGCTTGCCTGCGTTTCTCAGGATGGTGTACTATTAAACGTGGTGAACGACATGAATTCGGCAAGCATTGAGTTTGTTCTGAGAGGACGAATCGAAGGGCGGGAAGTCACACCCGCCTCGATTGGTTTGTCGCGTTTTAATGAGTTCAACCAGGATGTCGAGACGTTTCTGCGAGGCAGCCAGCGCTTGGAATTGGATGAGGTCCTGGTTTCGGTCGAAGCGGGCTCGTACAAACTCCGTGTGCTGTTGCCGGCTCTTGTGCTTTCGTCGGTGAGTCCCGACATAAAGCTGTTGGCGCGGGAAGACTCGCTCGGCGAAGTCGATGCCAAACGCGCGGAGGTCGTCCAAAAGTGGCAGGCACGTTCGAAGAGCAGTCCCGAATTGAGTTATGAACTTCGGCCACAGGGCGATGACACCACGATCATTCGAATCAGCCGGGAATCCGATTACCGCGTGGGAGCCATCATTCCCTGGGTGTCGGTCGAAAAATATGTGTCGGGCGAGGTCGTTGATATGGGTGGCGCACAGAAGGCCAACATCCATCTCAAGATCGGCAGCAACAAACGGATCGTCCGCATCGACACCAGTCAGGGCTACCTGCGCGATCAGCCTCAGAATTGGCTCTACCACAAGGCGCTGTTGCATGTGCGCGCGGAGCAGCATTTTCGCACGGGTGAACTTCGCAACATCCGGCTGATTGAGTTCGTTCCGTATCAGCCCGTCTATGACGAGGCGGCGCTAAACCGTTTCGGGGCGGACGGCGTGCAGGCATGGGCCGACGTGCCGGACGCGGCGGCGTGGGTACGGGAGGTCAGAGGAGGTTAAGCGCATGGCTGACGGCGTCTTGCTCGACACCAGTTTTCTCATCACGCTTGCCGATAAGAACCGCGACCATCACGAGACGGCCCGGCGCTACTGGCGGCATTTTGTTGAGAATAACATCACAATTTATCTTTCAACCATCGTGGTTTCTGAGTTCTGCGTCAAGCAAGCCATCCCGCCCGATATTCTGCGGTGTTGTATTGTTCTGCCCTTCAATTGGGACGACGCGCTGAAGGCTGCTGCGCTCGATTGGAAGCGAGTGCGGCCTGATGGCGTCGAGCGCGAGGCACTGAAGGACGACATCAAAATCATTGCACAAGCCGCCATAGCGGACGCAGCCTATGTGGTCACCGCCGACGAACGTTCGTTCTACCGATTCTGCGAAACCTTTAAAAGCGCTGCGGAAATAGCCTTTAAGCCGATTCAGCTTGCAGCAGGTTTTGATCGCGCAGCTTTCGACGCAAACGGGCAAAGTGATTTTGAGGACATGCTTGAAGGAAAAGACGAGAAAGAATCCTGACACGTCCTCATTTTAATGAGCCCGCACCCCTACACCGAAGACCAACTTGTCGAGCAGCCCGCCATCGGGTTGTTCGCGGAGCTTGGCTGGACCACGGTGTCGGCGCTGGAGGAAACCTTCGGAACGGCCGGCACGTTACTGCGTGAGACGAAGGGCGAGGTGGTGTTGGTGCCACGGTTGCGCGCGGCCCTGGAACGGTTGAATCCGGCGCTGCCGCCCGAGGCCATCACCGCCGCCGTGGATGAATTGACCCGCGACCGGTCGGCCATGAGTCTGGAGGCGGCGAATCGCGAGGTGTATGGGCTGCTGAAGAACGGTATTCGGATCAGCGTTGCTGACCGCGAACCCTTAAGCTGCGCACCCTCACCCGGCCCTGCGGGCCACCCTCTCCCAGGGGGAGAGGGTTTGCGAGATGGAAGGCGCAAGGCGAAGAATCCCCCTCTACCTCTGGGAGAGGGGGCCGGGGGTGAGGGTTTGCATCGGGGCACAGGGCAAACCACGGTTCGTGTGAAAGCGATTGATTGGGAATGCCCCGATGCAAATGACTTCTTGCTGGTCAGCCAGTTCAGCGTGACCGGCGCGCTCTACACCTGCCGGCCGGATCTGGTCGGTTTCGTCAATGGCCTGCCGCTGGTGGTCATCGAGTTGAAGAAGCCTGGCGTGCCGGCGCGCGCGGCGTTCGATGACAACATCACCAGCTACAAGCATTCCCAGAACGGGGTTCCTGCGCTCTTCGCCTACAACGCTTTCATCATCTGCTCCAATGGCACGGACAGCCGCGTTGGCTCGCTGACGGCGGACTGGGGTCGGTTCTTCGAGTGGAAGCGCATCGAACGCGAGGATGAGCCGCGACGGGTGTCGCTGGAGAAGATGATCCGGGGAACGTGCGACCGGGCGCGCCTGCTCGACCTAGTCGAGAATTTCACGCTGTTTTCGGAGCACAAGGCCGGTCTGGTGAAGATTATCGGCCAGAACCACCAGTACCTCGGCGTTAATGCGGCCTTTAGACGTTTGTTGGCAATCAGCGAGCAACGAAAGGCCGCAACCCTCACCCCCGGCCCCTCTCCCACGGGGAGAGGGGAGGACTTTAATTACCGTGGTGGACTGCAATACTCGGGGCTGGTGGATCGTGCGCGTGAACTGCGACAGAAGCAAACCCCGGCGGAAGAGATCGCGTGGGAATTGTTACGTGACCGGCGGTTCGAGGGATTGAAGTTCCGGCGTCAGCACCAGATCAAGGTGTCCCAACCCCCCTCTACCTCTGGGAGAGGGGCCGGGGGTGAGGGTAACACGCCCAGCCCGACAGGGCTGGGCGTGTTTTGGCAGACGCAGGGGAGCGGCAAGTCCTTCTCCATGGTCTTCTTCGCGCAGAAGGTGCTGCGGAAACTGGCGGGCAACTGGACGTTTGTGGTGGTGACGGACCGTGTGGAACTGGATGATCAGATCGCCAAGACGTTCAAGGCCACGGGCGCGGTGAGCGAAACCGAGGGGGACCAGTGCCATGCCGAGAGCGGCGCGCACCTGCGGGAACTGCTGCGCGGGAATCACCGCTACATTTTTTCGCTCATACAGAAGTTCCGGCCGGAACTTCTTATGAGTGAAAAACCCTCAACCCCGGCCCTTCTCCCAGCGGGAGAAGGGAGCGGGAACTATCGAGCGGGCTATCATTTTGCAGGTCTGACCGAACGAACGAGGGCGTTGCGCAAGATTGCCACTGAACCTGAACAGATCCTTTGGGATCGACTTCGTGATCGACAGCTTTGCGGTATGAAATTTCGCCGACAGCATCAGATAGGCGATTACATTGCCGATTTCTATTGTGCGGAAGCCCGATTGGTTGTGGAGATAGATGGTGGCATCCATGACCATTCCGATGTCGAGGCCAAAGATCGCAACCGGGCGAAGTGGCTGAGGGCTCAAGGGTTCAATGTTCTGCGCTTTCCAAACGATGCAGTTTCTGAGAAGCCGGAGGATGTTCTTTCCATTATCGGGGATGCCCTACTCCCCTCTCCCGCTGGGAGAGGGGCCGGGGGTGAGGGTCAACCATCACGCATGCCATTCCTATCCGACAAGGAAGACATCATCGTGATGGTTGATGAGGCGCATCGGAGCCAGTACGACACCCTGGCGCTGAACATGCGCGCTGCGCTGCCGAGGGCGCTCTTCCTGGCGTTCACCGGCACACCGCTGATTGCCGGGGAGGAGCGGACCAAGGACGTTTTCGGCGATTACGTCTCCATCTACGACTTCCAGCAGTCAGTGGAGGATGGCGCGACCGTGCCGCTTTTCTACGAGAACCGCACGCCGGAACTGCAACTGGTCAACCCGGACCTGAACGAGGACATTTACAGGGTCATCGAGGCGGCGGAACTCGACCCGGAGCAGGAAGCGAAGCTCGAACGGGAGTTGAGCCGACAATACCACATTCTGACGCGCGACGACCGGCTGGAGACCGTAGCCAAGGACATTGTGCGTCATTTCCTCGGTCGGGGCTTTGTCGGCAAGGCGATGGTGGTGTCCATCGACAAGGCCACGGCGCTCAAGATGCACGACAAGGCGCGGAAGTACTGGGCGAAGGAATTGGAGCGGGTGGAGAAGGAAATTGCCGAAATCACGCGATACCAGACCGGGCGAGAGGGTATGACGCGGCGAAGTGGCCAGGGGCAAGGCAGTCCAACTACCGATCCGGAGCGGGCGCTGGAACTGCACCGGCAACTGGACGTGCTCAGGACCACGGACATGGCGCTTATCGTGTCGCCGGGGCAGAACGAGATTGCGCAGATGCAGGGGCAGGGGCTTGACATCGTGCCGCACCGGCGCCGGATGAACGAGTCCCAGCCGCCGCTGGACGAGAAGTTCAAGGACCCTGACGACCCGCTGCGGATCGTGTTCCTGTGCGCCATGTGGCTGACCGGTTTCGACGCGCCGAGCTGTTCGACGGTCTACCTCGACAAGCCGATGCGCAACCACACGCTGATGCAGACGATTGCGCGGGCAAACCGCGTCTTCCCCGGCAAGCACAGCGGCATGATCGTTGACTATGCCAACGTCCTCGCCTCTCTTGAAAAGGCGCTCGCCATCTACGGACCGGGCGGGGCAGGCGGCAAGCCGGTAAAGGACAAGGCCAAGCTGGTGGATGACCTCCGCACGGTGATCGCGGCCGCCTCGGCCTTCTGCGCCAGCCGGAACGTCATGCTGGTTACTATCGAGCAACTCGCCCCCGGCAGTCTGGACCGGTTGCAACAGATCGACGATAGCGTCAACACGCTGATTTCGCCGGACCCATTGCGCCGGGAGTTCCTGGGGCACGAGCGCCTGGTGAACACGCTCTACAACGCGGTAAAACCCGATCCGGCTGCTCTGGAGTTTGCCGGGCGGGTGGCGTGCATCATGGCCATTGCCGACGCCATTCGCGCGAAACTCAACCCCAACCCGGCGGAAATTACCGAGGTCATGGGGCAGGTGAGGGAGGTGCTGGACGCCTCCATTACGGGCGTGGAGATGCCTGCGACACCGGTGCCGGTGCTGGACCTGTCCAAGATTGATTTTGCCGCCCTGACCAAGCGCCTCAAGCAGGCCAAGCACAAGAACACGGACCTGGAGGTGCTCAAGGCCGTGATCCGCGCCCAATTGGAAGGGCTGATGCGCCTGAACAAGACCCGTGCCGACTTTGCGGAGAAGTTCGAGGAGTTGATCGAGAACTACAACAACGGGAGCCGGAACATCGAGCAGCTTTGCGACGATCTGCTCCAGTTGAGCCGCACCCTGTCCGATGAACAGCAGCGCCATGTGCGGGAGAACATGACCGAGGAGGAGCTGGTCATTTTCGACATCCTGACCCGCCCGGCGCCCGAGTTGAGCACAGCCGAACGGGCGGAGGTCAAGAAGATCGCCCGCGAGTTACTGGCACGCATCAAGCAACTGCTCGTTTTGAACTGGCGTCAGAAGGCCTCGGCCCGCTCCCAGATCCGGCTGGCCATAGAAGACCTACTCGACACCGGCCTTCCCCGCGCCTACGATAAGCCCACCTACCAGCAGAAATGCTCGGTCCTCTTCGAGCACGTGTACGAGAGTTATCCGGAACAGAATGTGGGCGTGTATGCAATGGCGGTGTGACCTGCCCGAACCCGCGGCCTGATCGGCCGCCGCGATCATCTCCCGACTCCATTCCGATCCGGCCCGCCACAAATAGACCCCGCCCCTGCTTCTTCCTTTCAGCATTTCAGTTTTCAGCATTTCAGCTTTTCGACTTCAGCATTTCAGTCCCGCCAGCCAGTCCTTCAAACAACCAGTTGTACCATCCATGTGTTTGAAGATAACCAATAGTCTTATTCAACAACAACCAATGACATTTTTAATTATAAGCAATGACACACGCGCATTAAATATGTTAAAATGATCGCATGAAAACAGAAAAACGTACGCGCGCATTGGACGCGATCACCATCACGGTATCGCTCAAGAGGAACCTTCGTGATCAAGTTGACGCAGCGGCGAAAGCCGTTCAGCGCAGCCGATCAAACTACATCGCAAAGGTTTTAACCGATGCGGTACTGGCCTCAGAGAGGCAGATCAACGCACCGCCCGCCTCCGGCAGCGGATCGAAAAAATGAAGATCGCTTCACGCGATCCAACGGGGTGCCGAGCAAAACGGGGGTCTCGCGCCCCCCGTTCGCGACACCCTGAAAACCGGCCCATTCGTTACTAAAAAGCCTATGGCTGATCTATGGCTAAACCCCATTAATCAGCTTAACCCGACCGTGCCCGACACATTAAAACCACAGCATTTCCGCATATTTCATCCCGCACTTAACGCGAAAAAAATGCCCGCGTGGGTTCAACTCCCCCCGCCTCCATCATTTTTTGCTTGCAAGGCAATGAGTTACGACGACGAAAGTGCTATTGTCCCGAATTTGTCCCGAGTCGGCATCTTGCCGAACTCGGTGAAGCCATCCCGATCTTTCGTTTTCACATCGGCGTAATGGAGCACCATCCCGACCGAATCGTGCCCCGTCCATCGCATAATGCGATGGACGGCGATGTTAGCGTTCAGGCATCGCAGGACGAAATGGTTCCGCCACGAATGCCAATGCAGTCGCCGTCCTGGCTGGATACCCACGGCGGGGAACAGCGCCTTGAACCTGTCCCTCGTGTGGTTCTCGGCGATCGGGTTTCCTTCCCTGTTGTGGAACAGCAGACCGCCATTCGAAGTGGTCTCTCGGCGTTTCAGAACCTCGGTCACGACGACGGACATCGGAATGCGTTTCTGCTCTTTGGGATCTTTGGGCTTCCAGCCGTTGCGGGCCCTTATGTCAATGTGCGGCGGATCGGTCTCCCAATGCAACGCCTCAGGCGTGAGATGCTGCAGTTCACCAAACCGCATCCCCGTGTCGGCAAGGACGATGATCATGTCCCGTATGAGCAGGTCGCCGACCCGTTCGGCCTCCTTGATGAGTAGATGATACTCCTCGTCTGAATAAGTCTCGGGGTCGGGCGGCGGTTCGTCGTAAAGCAGCACCGTGCCGTGTTTTGAATAATCAAACGGGCTCTTGACTACTAGCCGCTCACGCTCGCCCCAGCGGAAAACGGTGTGGAGGTTTCCTATGTCGTTGTCGGCGGTTCTTTTTGCCACGCCCTGATTAATCACACGATGCTCCTGATAATCACGGACAATGGATGGCGTGATGTGCCGCACAAGTTTCGCCTCTGGATGAACCTTGGCAAGCCAACGATCGAACATGTGCCAAGAAGATTGTATCCGCTTCAGCGTCTCCGCCGCATTTCGCCCCGTAGTTGCACGAAAATACTCGTCGAAGAGCGTCTTGATCGGAGCCGAGCCGTCGGAAACGCCTAACTTTTTGCTCGTGAGCTGGGCGCTCCATTGCTCCGCATGAATTTGGGCTTCTTTTTTTAGGGTCGTGCCCAGCGAGCGTTGCGTCACCTTGCCCGTGCGGGGGTGTCTGTAGATAGCCCGCCAAATGCCAGAGTCGGCTCGCTTGCAAAGCCGCAGTTGCCCAAAACGGAAGGAATCGGAGAACTTCCTGTGCTCTGGCAGCAGAGTAGACGACAGCCGCAACGGCTCCTTTTCAAGAGCCGCTGTCGGTGTCAACACACTGGCTTGGTTAGTCAGTTCCATATGGTGTCAGCAGGTTTTCTGCGAGGCGGAGCCGGTTTCATAAGGAACTTGTCGAGCTCATCCTTCTTAAATCGCCAGCGACCACGGGGCGAACGGACTGGATACTTGTGCCCTGGAAGCCACCCCTTGGATGCCCCTTCACGCACGGCTCTCGGCGTCAAGTTCAGATAGGACGCCGCTTGCTCGACGCTCCACCACACATCATCTGGCTGTCCCCGTGCAATGGCGTGGGAGTCTCTCTTTTGCTGGATTTCAAGCCAACGGTTCCAGTATGGGCAGCAGGGAATAAAATCCACTGTGAGATTTGTGGCACTCGGCGGAAGACCGTTGGTATCGTCGCCTTCTATTTTTTCCGAAGCAATCATATTATCATCCCCCCTCTTCCCTCCAACCGTCTTGTCGCTCGGTGGCCGTTGAGGCAACAGGTGTGTTGCCAAGTTGATGCCGCCAATATTGCCAGAAGTAAGGAAATTATCGTTGGGAAGTGTGTTTGTGACAACGGCTGCAGCATCGCCGTCTTCGAATTGGTCAATGATTTTACTCAAATATTCCCGTTCCTTTACTGTGTATCTCTTTCCACTCATATTTACCTCAATTTATTTTCCCGCAATCAAACTGCGGATTTCACTTAGTCGAAAGCCAGCCGCCCGGACGTGGTTGGGAAATATTACCCTAGTTAATGCGCCTCGCTGAACTAGCCTATATGACCGCGCATAAATAAAACTACATATAGGTCAACAAAAAGGTCGCATC